>PBCP01000032.1 GCA_002717145.1 Planctomycetaceae bacterium
TAATGGATGCAATTGAAGCATATGACCTGTATCGTGGCGTTAAGTTTGAAACTTATTGCGTTCCACGTATACGCGGTGCAATGCTTGACGAACTACGCAGCATGGACTGGGTTCCCAGACTGGTAAGATCAAAGGCGACTAAACTTTCAGCCGCTACCAAGCGTATGGAAGATAGACTGGGTCGCTCTCCAACGGAAATTGAATTGGCTGAGCACATGGAACTTACCGTTCCGGAACTCGAAAAAATGATGCGTGATGCCAATGCAGTTTCATTAATTAGTTTGAATAAAAAGTGGTATCAAACTGATAGTGAAAAGGATGTCAGCGAAATTGACATCCTAGATGATAAAAAAGGCGAAGATCCAACTCAGCGAGGTCAAAAATATGACCTGCTACGTCTGGTGACGAAAGGCCTCAGTCGCAATGAACGACTCATTATCATCCTCTACTATTACGAAGAAATGACAATGAAAGAGATAGGAGCAACTCTCGATCTCAGCGAAAGTCGCGTGAGTCAGATGCACAGCAGTCTGGTCCAACGATTACAAAAGCAATTGCGTAATCGACGAGCAGAATTCGCAGCTTAGTCATTCTTTGACACCGTAAAAAAAGAGCGAGATGAAGTATCATCTCGCTCTTTTTTTAGTTTGTGTCTTCTTACTTGGAAATCACAAAATCCGCTTCCATGGCTTTGGTGATCGCAGTTTCGACTTCTTCTAGATGAGCTCCGCTGTAGGCATCCAGCTTTTCCGCGTTTGCTGCACGGTATTCCGCCACACGGCTAGCCAGAGCTCTCAGCTGAGCCCGAGCCAGATTGGAAATCGGCTTGAACGATTCATTACTTCCATCGTTCGCCATCGCCAAATCTACCAGACGGTTCACATGCTCACGCTGTAGATTACGACGTAGGCTGGAAATAGCCGGCTTACGCACACTTGTTGCTGCTTCCAAAGGATTACCCAATTCTCCCCAAATGGCACCGGTCACAGTATCCAGAACTTCGGGCAATGTAAGTGCATCCCGATCAGCAGGAATCCGGAATTCATTGTCATAGACACGACGCAGTGTCGTGGGGTTAAGCAAGCTCGTCAATGCACTGGACTGTAACGCACCAACACGATCATGGATCGGCCAATCGTAATCACGCATCGCCGTACTTACTGAATTCAAGGACTTGCTAGTCGTCATACGTTCCAGCAGTTCCGGAGTAAGTGCATAGATTTCGTCGTGAAAAGAAGTTTCGACGACAAATTTCAAGGCTGCTCGCTGCTGCTCAATAGGTACAACCTGTAAGGGCGGTCGATTACCTTTATCGCCTTTCTTATCACGTAAAACATGCACGCCACCAATCCAGTTGGCCATCATGCTAATAGCACGAGCCTGCATGCTGTGTGTGATTTCATAACCGCGACGAGCTTTCGCCCAGCTATCTCCATTTTTCACAAACTTTTCAAGAAGCTGGCTCCGATACAGCGTGGCCAGTTGAATCTGTTCATTAGCAAAATTTAAAGGATCTTTACCGTAATCATAACGTCGAGCCAAAGGATCGGGACCTGTCGTGTCTTCATCTGTAGCAAACTGCAACTCTGGTTCAGTCACACGAGCGAGAATTGGTTTAAGATCTGATACAAATGAGTAACCATACTCAATCGCCCAATAGTCATAAGGCCCTATTCCCAGCATAGCGTAATCACCTTGAGTATCACCGGCATCGAAACGGATATTCGTTGGAGTGTAATCCATTACAGAACCAACAATCGGCTTACCTTTATTGGCAGCAGTATTAATCTCCTCCAACGTATAAGCGGCAGAGGCTTTGAAATTGTGTCGCAATCCTAAAGTATGTCCAACTTCATGAGCAACTAAGTGATAAAGTTGGGGACCAATGAACGATTCAGGCATGCCATCTAGAATGGCCTCTTCTTCTTTTTCTTCCGCTTTATCTTCTTCTTTACCTTCACCTGCTGGCTCGTCCAAAGCCGCTCGGATTTGATGTGCCATACGCATCACAGCGACATCAAAAGCCATCCCACGAGCAGCAACACAGGCTCCATTGACCTGAGACGTACGCCCAATTAATCCATCATACTCATCATCGCCCAGGAGCATGCTATCTACTTTGGTTAATGGATGGCCACTGAATGGCTCTTTACTGATCTCAGCAAACTTCTTCTTCAAGTGATTGCGTTGAGCAGGATGAGCGAATGAAACGCGTGGATCCCAATTAGGATTGTCAGCTAACCAGCCAAGCGTCTCTGCGCTGTAACCTTCCATCATAATTCGAGGCAGTAAACTGTCGAATTCGTAACGAAAGTGACGAATCCAACCATCTGTCAGGATGATATCCGCATCAAGAATCTGTCCGGTATTCGGATCAACTCGACTTGGCCCGATCGCAGTACCAACATCATTGTTCAACCAACGAACGAAATTGTATCGCACGTCTTCCGGATCCTTGTCCATGTGAGCTCCGGTCTGCGCATCCTGATAATAGACTTCTATGGCATCCGAAATTCCAATCTTTTCAAAGGCATCGTTCCAGGCTAATACCCCATCTTTGACCCAGCGACGATAGCGTACTGGAGTGGTGTGTTCGATATAGAAAACGATCGGATTTTTAGGTGGACTGATTTTGAGGCGTGGATCACGCTTCTCTAAATGCCAACGATTGATAAACTTGACGTCCGTCTTATCATCAACGTATTGACTTAAGTCACTATAAGACGTTGTAAAATATCCAATGCGTTCATCCGCCATACGTGGGCGATAGCCTGACTTTGAAGTTAATTCTGAAATACTGTAGTGAATCGCAGACAGCTTTCCGGTTGACGTTGGAAGCTCAAAGGCCAATTCAACATTCGATGGAAATGCCTTCGCTTTTTGCAATTTATACATCCCCATTAATTCCTGATTACGAAATTGAGGCCCAAAAAACTTAGTCGCTTTTCCAACCAGAAGGTAATCAAGATCGATGACTGGTCCACCACCTGGTCCAATGGTGGCAATCGGAACATTCAGGATGATGCTATCTGTAAACAAGCGGTTTACTGACGAGGCTGACTCCGGATCACCAGAAGCTCGAATGTCGAGATTCGGTGCAATTAGTGCCAAGCGATTGTTATAGCGACGCCAGTAAACATACATCTCACCAGATTGAAGTCCCGCGTATTTATCACCACTGGCAACCGTCAATGCAAAGAAATATCGCTTGGTAGCATAGTTGGGTGGTAATTCAGCATACACGTTACCGTCTTTTGAACGAACATAAAGCGTATACATGCTCTTGGCACCATCAGCTGTAGACACAACCTTTGTATAACCATCAAGTACTTGCTGAAACGGAGGGTATTCCGGTTTCGGAGCAGGAGCGTCCTGCGCAAATAAAGGTGCTACATGTACAGTAGCCATTAAAAGAAAAGCTAGAGCGGATAAGTGTTTCATGGTACCTTTTCCTACGACATTGTAAGTTCGGAGACGCGAAAAACGCGCAGCTCGTATATCTCTTTAAGATAGTTCACAATTCACAATGTGAAAATGTAACGATCAGTAAATATAGAAAAGATACGCGTTTTGTAACGAATAACCGTTACGACCCTCACAATCCCTGTTGAGACTCTCAACGGCGCAAGTTCGACATACTCAGAAAGCATTTACATGCTTAATGTCGCAAGAATCCAGCCGTGCAAAAAGACCTGGTTTACTGCCAATAAACAGAAAATTTCAAACTAGGCAGTAGCAAAATCCATCAGGCTAAACATTACCAAGCGGAAACTAGAGTTGAACCCGTAGCAAGTCTTTTGCTACTTCAACGGTCGAATGTAAGCAAAGTAGCTTCCTCGGGTCTTTCCATCTTTGAGTTCCATCTTAGTGAGCAGATCATTGGCCCCCTGCTCCAAATCAATCTCAAAGACGACTGCTTTATCGCCACTAGCAATCTCCCGAGTGATGGACTGATTACCGATTTCTATGGTTGCCTTCAACGCATCCATCGCTTTATCTTCCTGACGAGGCCAACGTCTTAGCTCGATCCGATACCTTCCGGATTCAGCCACATCCAATGCCCAGTAACCATTTCCGATTGCTCCGCTCGTAACATGATTTTGATGCCACGGCGTATTCGTGTTGTTGGTATGCCAATCGTGAGAGTGGAGCAACGATTCCGGTTGCGCCTTAAATCCAATCCCTATCCGGACCGTCATATCAAATGATGGTGCAAGACTCTTCCACCACGATTCGTAGGCTGTTGACAATTCTCTGGCAATGTCCGGGTGATTGTCAAAGACGTTTGATTGCTGTCCGGGATCGGCTTTGATGTCATAGAGCTCATTTTGGTTCAGCAAACGCCAGCGTTCGGTGAGGACTGCGTAGTTTCTGTATTTCTCCACATTCTCAACCCGCTGCGAATGAACAAGAATAATGCGATTGCGCATCGCATCCTGATCACCATAAAGAATCGTTTTCAAACTTTGCCCATCACGTTCTTCTGCACGTCCATCTTCTAAACCACAAAGTTCTGACAGAGTCGGCAGCACATCGATATGAGCACAGAGCTGATCGACGTCCCGTCCTCCTGAGAGCTTCCCATCAGGCCAGCGAATGAACATCGGAACACGATGGCCGCCATCAAAGTTAGAGCCCTTTCCCGCACGCATACCAGCGTTATACCCTTTCCAGGTACCATTCTTCGTAGGCCGCCAACCGGCAGCACTTCCGTTGTCAGTTGTGAAGATCAGAATTGTATTATCAGCGATCTTTAGGTCATCCAGCTTCTTCATAAGCCTGCCCATGTTATCGTCGATGTTTTCGATCATTCCGTAAAATTCGGCCTGCGGTGAACCCACACCTTTAGCTTTGTAGGGTTCCGAGTATTCTTCTGATACAAGGTAGGGTCCATGAGGCGCATTGGTTGAAATGTAGGCAAAAAATGGTTTCCGGCGATTGCGTTCGATAAAATCCAGAGCATCCTCAAACCAAACGTCCGTGCAGTAACCCTTCTGAGCTTCCGGTCTCCCATTTCTCCAGTAAGTGTCATCGAAGTAGTCATTCCCCCAATAATCCGGCCCCTGACCAACGCCACCACCCCCGTGGATAAATGTATAGTCAAAGCCCTGATCCTGAGGGCGAACGGGATAGTTGTCTCCCAGATGCCATTTCCCAAACATGCCGGTTTTATAACCACCATCACGAAACAACTCGGCGATCGTGTATTCCTGAGTATTCATCAGGCTGCGCCCCATAATGGTGTGCCATACTCCGGTCCGTGTCGAATAGCGCCCGGTCATTAATGCGCTGCGGGTTGGTGAGCATGTTGGATCTACGTGATAGTCCGTCAGGCGGATGCTCTGGGAATGCAATTGATCCAGATTGGGAGTTTGGATCATCGTGTTACCATGGGCGCCAACATCTCCATAACCCTGATCATCTGTAATGACGACAATGACGTTTGGATGAGCGTTACGAGCTGAAACAGGAATTGCCCAACTTAGAAACACTAGAACAAATAGCAGGCGGTTCATCTGGATTGCCTCTCCACAGCAGACATCGAATTTAGGTTGTTACCCAACCAATGTACCACAAGGGGAATCTAAATAAATCCAGCTATGGCTGATTAATCGCGAGAAGCAAATGACGCTCGCATGATGTAGTACGCTAATGTCAACAAAGTGGAAACCATAGCGGCGACATACGTCATCGCTGCGGCATTGAGTACCTTGTCCATGCCGACACGCTCTTCACGGTAGATGATTCCTGCATCCACTACAATTTCCTTAGCTCGTCGGGTTGCGTCAAATTCAACCGGTAGCGTCACAATCTGGAAAAGTAAAACCAAACTAAAGAGGCCACAACCTGCGTATACGACATACTTACCCACGACAGAACCTCCCGATGCATACAGCATCAGTAACCCTATCGCCATGACAATATACCCAAGTGTATTGCCAATCGTACAAAGAGGTACAAGACTGGAACGCATCCTCAAAGGGCCATAGTCTTCAGCGTCCTGGATTGCGTGCCCCGCTTCGTGCGCTGCAATACCGATGGATGCCACAGACGTACCTTGATAGACGTCTGCTGACAAAACAAGTTGCTTACTCATCGGGTTGTAATGATCTGAAAGAAAACCGCGGGTTTGCAACACTTCAACATGTTGCAAACCTGCACGGTCCAAAAGCTTTCTAGCCGCCTGGGCTCCGGTGTAACCGTTCATCGAACCAACACGCGAATATTTATTAAACGCGGCTTTGACTCGAAGGCTGCAAAACCCGGAGATAAGTAGCGACGGCAATAAAACCCAAATGATGTATTGATAATCGTAAAACATGAAATCTCAAATTTTTAAAAGGAATGAGGCTTTAGCTAAGCTACATCTATCTTACGCGCTTTCGCCTTGGCTTTCTTCCCCAGAGTAATCGTTAACATCCCATGAAGCAATCTGGCATCAATTGAATCAGGCTCAACGGAATTCGGAAGTTTGTACTCTTTTTGAATTCGTCCGTACCGTTTGTAACCCGAAACCAACTTAGCATCATCCGAAGTTACCAGAGAACGTTCACCTTGGATTGAGAGAACTCCTGTTGGAAGGATTTCAATATTTACGTCCTCCTGAGCAAAACCTGGAAGTTCCATTTCGAGTAGAAACTGACCATCCTGCTCCCAGATCGCAACATTGGGTTCAAAACTCGCTTGACTGCCACGAGTTTCTAAACCAAAAACTCGATTCATTTCGTCCTGTAACCAGCTCAACTCAGCCTGAAATGGACTCTTGCGTGTAATCAACATAATATTCGCCTCCTTTAATTGGGCACAACAAATTCTCTAACGCCTACTAATGCAACCCTCATGCCAAAACCAAATGCAATACAAAGTGCCGCCCGCTCCTGATTATCCACCAAATCAAAATTCCAGCTCTCCAATAGGTGCCACCCACTTTTTTCCTCGCGGAAACACCTATTTTCGTAGACTGCTCCTTCGCCGTTTCGAATCCAGCGCCATCCACTCTCTACTATTCAAAATCAGATTTATCGCCCCGAACCAAATGGGTGGCACCTATTCCCGAACGGAAGATATTGCCATTTAGGCACAACGAGGTGCCATATTGGCACCTTAAAAGCTCCTTTCCACTCCCCCTTAAAGGGTGGGTTGCGGTGTGGTTATAGGCCCAGCGTGAGTGGCACTTTGTATTGCTCTTGGTATTCAGCGTGGGTGACTAAAGCTGGCTGCTTATGCCAATGAGCGGCCGGAGTCTAATTTGATTGAGGTGCCTGTAGCCATTGAATTCTCCAAAAAAAAGACGACCGTCTGGCAAAAAGCGTCGGGATCGTTTACGTGATGAGTGGGTGTCACTGATTCGATTTCCTGACGGTGTTTTTCGGGCAGGTCTTCGGGAAAGAGAATGTTCCCGGGGTGAATGCAATTTACACGGATATTATTATTGAGTGCAGCAAGTTCTACAGCCAATGCCTTGGTAGCTGACTCAATCCCACCTTTGGACAGAAAATACCCTATAAATTCAGGGTATGGACGATCGACTGCCCAATCCCCAACCGTCACAATAGCTCCTCCGGCTTCTTGATTTACCATCTGCATCCCGACTTTCTGGGCACACAGAATGGTTCCCAAGCCATTCACCATAAGCTGCCTTTGAACTTGCTCGCCATTCAATTCGAGAAGTGGAGTTGGATTCCATACTGAAGCTAAGGTCACTAGTCCATCAATGTGCCCAAACCGGTTCACCACCCTATCTACAAGATCACTGACCTGATGGTCACTTGTCACATCAGCCGCCTCAAAACATGCGTATTCTCCCAGTTCTGCGGCTAGCTGCTGACCTAACTCCACATTTTCCTTCCCATGCAAGACGACTTGATAGCCGTTATCAATCAGAAACCGGGCTAAATGGAACCCTACACGACGGCGACTACTTCCAGTAATAAGAACAACTTTGCGCATAGGTCAGGTAGCTTCTTTAAATGTGTAAAACCGGGATCTCGAGTACGTAAAAATATTGGCAGGATCAAAACTAGACCGGAACCGGGCGGGTCCGCGATTATTTTACCAATATCCTATATATCACCAACAGAGCTTAAAGTAGCAACATACCCCATCATTTCAGGGTATATTGATAAGAGTTAATAATTGAGAATTCTTAGTCTTTTCGTCGAAACTCGACTGTCCCACGAAGTGTTCAATTATTACAGCAAAACTCAAAACATCATCTGTATAAACAGGATTTCACTAATGAAACGAGTCAAACTATTCACACTGGCTGCGGCTTTGATGGCAATGCTCATCGTCCCTGCAGTACAAGCTCAGCCTGGTGGCGGTGGACGCCCAGGTGGTGGTCAATTCGGCGGTCGCCCGGGTGGTGGGCAATTCGGTGGTCGCGGCGGCGGACCAAACAACATTTCCATTTCACAGCTATTGCAGTCTGAAAAAGTTCGTAATGAAGCTGAAATATTCGACGAGCAAGTTCAGGAATTGAAAGAGGCATCAGACAAAATTCGAGCAGACGCCCGAGCAAATCAGGGTGAACGCCCTGACTTCCGTAACCTGACGGAAGAGCAACGCCGAGAGCTATTCGAAAAATTTCGCAAGAGTTCAGAAGAGACTCAGAAGAAAATCAATTCCGCTGTTCAGGAAATCTTACTTCCACACCAGTTGGAACGCCTCGAAGAAATCCGTATTCAAATACTTGGATCCGGTGCTCTTCTGTTGGAGCCTGTCCAGAAAAAACTGAAGGTTACCGACACCCAAAAAGCGAAATTCGAGGAAATCACAAATGGTACTCGGGAAAAGAGCCAGGAGATGTTTGGGAGTGTTCGTGAAAAATTCCAGGAATTGGGAGGGGATCGCGAAAAGATTCAGGCATTGATGGCTGAGATTCGCGAGAAGATGGAAGCAGTTCAAAAAGAAGCTGAGGAAAAGATCGTCGGTACTCTGACTGCAGGCCAGAAGAAGCAATTTGAAGAAATGAAAGGGAAGCCTTTCGAGATTTCCCGTGAGGACCTTCGGCCTCAGCGACCTCAGGGCCAGCGTCCCGGTGGTCAGGGCGGTCAAGGCGGTCAACGTCCTGGTGGTCAGAATGGGCAACGCCCTCAGGGACAACCTGGTCAGCGTCCAAGTCTCTAGTCAAATCAAACTCATAAAAAAAGAGGTGTTCCCTGGAGCACCTCTTTTTTTATGCGCTCAAATTTCAATAACTGCACACCCCCTTGGTTTAACACTCCGAAATATCAGAACATAATAGAAGATTGAATAATTTACGGAAATATATACAGAGCAGGCAAAACCAATGAGAGCCATTCTTCTAGAAGAACCTAAAAATTTCAAAACGATCGAAGTCGACGAAGCAACGACACCTGGCCCTGGTGAAGCCTTAGTCGCTGTGCATCGAGTTGGAATTTGTGGCACCGACATTAGTGGTTACCTAGGGAAATTCCCTTTCTATAGCTATCCACGTATTCCGGGCCACGAGTTGGGTGTCGAAGTTTTAGAGGTTGGTGAAGGCGTAGAGAATGTCAAGGCAGGGGATCGATGCAGTGTCGAGCCTTACATTAACAACGAGGAAAGCTTTGCCAGCCAACGAGGTCGTTCCAATTGCTGTGACGATCTGGAAGTTTTAGGAGTGCATACCGATGGTGGTATGCGTGAGAGATTTCTAGTCCCTGCTCGTAAACTTCATCCTTCCCACGGTGGACTGGAAATGGAGCAGTTGGCACTCGTGGAAACGCTTGCTATTGGTTGCCATGCCGTCGACCGTGCCAAGCCAACAGCTGATGACACAGTTTTAATCATCGGTGCCGGACCTATTGGGCTGACTTGTGTTGAGTTCACGCGTCTTACTCCTGCAAAGATGATCGTTATGGATATGAACGAAGACCGTCTGAGCTTTTGTCGGGATAAAATGGGAGTCGAACACACGATCACATTTCGGGGCGACGATTCAGAAGAACAGTCATTGCGTGACGCCAATGGTGGTCAGTTACCAACGATCGTCATTGATGCTACCGGGAATGCTCAAAGTATGGCCAACGCGATGAACCTCGTTGCTCACACAGGTACATTGGTGTATGTCGGGATTACGTTGGGAGAAATTACATTTCCCCATCGCTGGCTACATGCTAAAGAAATGAATCTACTGGCATCCCGGAACGCCTTACCAGAAGATTTCACTCGCATCATCAAGCTTATTGAAGATGGACAGATTGACACGCGCCCGTGGATCACTCACCGGACAACACTTGAAGAACTTCCAGAAGTTTTCGACTCGTACACCAAACCTGAAACTGGTGTCATTAAGGCAATCGTAAGTATTCAGGATTAACTTACAAACCCAGCACGTCACAATTCAGACCGAATAACATCACAGGATTCAAATCATGGTTAAATCAGCTGTCACTGTCAGTCTCGTAGAAGCGGCGCGTGGAGGGCCGTTTATCCTCTGGGATGGATTAGAAGCAGGTTGCAAAACAGCCAAAGAGCTCGGTTTCGACGCAATCGAAGTTTTTTCTCTGGGCCCAGAGCAAATTGACTCTGATCAACTTGAGAAACTGCTGAATGACCACGAGCTTTCGCTGGCTGCCGTCGGAACCGGGGCTGGAAAGGTAAAGCACGGCCTCACACTGACATCACCCTGTAGTGAAGAGCGTGACAAAGGTAAAGAATTTATAAAACGCATTATTGAAATGGGAGGCAGATTTGGTGCCGGCGCCATTCTTGGATCGATGCAAGGATTTTGGACTGAAGAAGTTTCCAAAGACGAGGCACTAAAGTATTTAGCTGAAGCCTGCGCTGAACTAGGCGAGTACGCGAAGCAGTTTAATGTTCCTTTTATCTATGAACATCTAAATCGTTTTGAAACGAATCTCTGTAACCGGGTTGAAGAGAGTGTTGACCTACTTAATTCACTCGGAGAGAACCATAACGTCGTCATTCTCGCGGATCTGTTTCACATGAACATTGAGGAAGTGGATATCTGCGAGGCCTTCCGTACCGGAGGAGATCTGATAGGCCATATTCACTTTGTGGATAGTAATCGTCGCCCTGTGGGCGGGGGGCATATCGATATGGATTCTGTTTCAGCCGCAATTAAGAGCATTGGTTACGACAGATACCTGAGTGCTGAAGCCTTGCCGTATCCCAGCGAACATGAAGCTGCCAAGCAAACCATCGAATCTTACAACAGATATTTTGGTTAAGGCCATTAACCAATCAGAATAGAAAGCAAGACATATGTCAGAACAATCTCTTCCGAAGCCAGTCTGCCTTGGTCTGGAACCAAGTTTTGGATTTGGAGATCGCACTGGAGTTGCGACTCCCGGGCATGTCGCCTCCATGAAACGTGCTGGACAGGGAATTCAACCAATTTTCCCACAGCAGTCTATTCGTGAGATGGCACGAACTTCTCGACCTCCAATCGGTGTCATGACAGACGCTCTACAGGGCATGGTAGATTCGGGATGGAGTGGAATAACGGGCGCTGATGCTGATCATCTAAAGACCAAGCAAGACGTTGATGTCACAGCGGAAGTCGGCTTCACCTTCTTTACCATTGATCCGTCTGACTATGTGGATGCTGAAGCAGATGACTATGACGAATCAACTCTTCGGCAAAAATACACTGAAGTCGCTGACGCTGTATCCTGGGTACAGGACTATCAGGGAAAGACCGTAACGCTGGCTAACGGGACTACGATCGACCTCAACGAGGAAGCCTGTTTACGAGCGGCGGTTAAATATGGACGATCTCTCAATCATGCTTTGGATCTGTCCGCATATATCGCAGAAGTTCAAGAAGCTGCCGGACGAGAATACGAAATAGAGCTTAGTGTCGACGAAACTGAACAACCCACCACACTCGCTGAGCATTACATCATCGCCGATCAGTGTCTGAAAAACGGCATGAAGCTCGTCAGTCTAGCACCTCGCTTCATCGGCGAATTTGAAAAAGGTGTCGATTTTATTGGTAACCTGGACGCTCTAGCAGTGTCACTCAATGATCATGCCGAAATAGCTCGACTGCTTGGCCCCTATAAACTTTCGCTCCATAGCGGGTCTGACAAACTGTCGATGTACGGCCTGCTTAGCAAAGCGACCCGAGGACTTTGGCATGTCAAGACCGCGGGTACCAGCTATCTGGAGGCATTGAGAGTTGTAGCGAAACATGAAAAATCTCTATTCCGAGAAATCGTTGAATTCTCCAGGGGACGTTACAACACAGACAAAGCCACTTATCATGTTCACGCCACGCTCGAGATGGTACCCGCTACAGCCGATATCGACTGTGACACGGAGCTGGAACGCCAGTATTTAGAATTATGGGAAGAAGTTCCACAGGGGAAAGGGTTCACACTGCCCGGGCGACAAATTCTGCACTGTACTTTTGGCAGCGTTTTGACTGACGACAAGTTTGGACCTCTGGTTGCTGACATTCTGCGACAACATCCGGACACCTACACTGAAGTTCTCGACGATCACTTCACTCGCCACCTCGAAGCCCTACAGTCGGGCATGTAATCGAAAGGAAGCCAGGCGCCATGCTAAAGCATCAGTTAATCCACCCAAAAATCAATGAAGTCCTTGGGCGGGCAGGCCATCATTCGCGTATTCTCATCGCTGATGGCAATTATCCATGTTCATCGACATTAGGTCCCAACGCAGAACTCGTAAGCTTAAACCTATCACCTGGACTGCCAACCTGCGATCAAGTATTAAAGGCGCTGTTGACGGCAATTCCCATTGAGCGAGCCTGTACGATGATGTATGAAACAGAGGGTCCCTATGCATTAGATGGTGATCCTCCGGTCTGGGAAGATTACCGGGTATCATTTAAGGAAGCCGGAGTTAATGTGGAACTCGAGCCGATTGACAAGTGGGATTTCTATCCCGAAGTTTCGACTAGCGATCATGTGCTCACCATCCAGACTGCAGACCAACAGCGGTTTGCTAATCTGTTGCTACACATTGGCGTCCGCATGGATTAGTCCACCAATTCGATCTGAAAGTATGCCATGAAAAACCGACGACTTGGAAACACGGATTTAGATCTATCTGTTGTCAGCTTTGGAGCCTCCTCGCTCGGAGCCGAATTCCGTAGCGTCGATGTCAACGAAGCTTTGTCCGCAGTTCCCGCTGCATTGGACTGCGGGATGAATTTTATTGACACCTCACCTTATTATGGCCGTGGGATCGGAGAAGTGCTGTTAGGCATTGCCCTTCAAGGAATCCCTCGAGAGCAATACTTTCTTGGCACAAAACTAGGACGCTATCATGTCAACCATTTTGATTTTTCCGCTCAAAGAGTCCAGGAAAGCGTCGACGTAAGTTTGCATCGTTTAGGCACAGACCACCTCGATATCATTCTTTGTCATGACATTGAATTTGTTGAACGTCAGCAAATTGTAGATGAAACAATTCCGGCATTGCGTAAGATCCAACAGTCAGGCAAAGTTCGATACATTGGAATCTCCGGATACCCCATGAGCAACTTCCGATTCATCCTCGAGCAAACAGACTTAGATGTGGTATTGAGTTACAATCACTACACCTTGCAAAACACGATGTTCGATGATCTGGTACCTTATCTGAAACAAAAACAGGTTGGCATCATGAATGCTGCCCCGTTTTCAGCTCGTTTACTTACCAATGCGGATCTTCCAGAATGGCATAAAGCAACTCCACAGGTTCGCCGGATTTGCAAAATGGCCGCTGAGCACTGTATGGAAGCCGGAATTGACATTGCCCAGCTGGCTTTGCAGTTTTCTATTGCCAATGAAGATATGACGACATGTATCACCGGCAGCGCCAACCAGCAACGAATCCGTCAATGGGCCGAGTGGGCCGAGCAACCGCTCGATCAAACGTTACTGACTGAAGTCCAGGAAATACTCGCTCCGATTCATAATTGGTTCTACATCGAAGGTCGTCCAGAAAACAATGATCCACAACCAGACCATCAATAACGGACCACAACGATGCCACTGAAAATTGATGCACATCATCACTTTTGGGATCTAACTCGCAGCGAATTCGATTACGACTGGCTCTCTGCCTCAGGCAACGAGGCAATTTGCCAATCCTATTTACCTGCGACACTTACCGAACATCTCCAATCCGTTGGTGTCGACAAAACGGTATTGGTCCAGACGCAACATTCGCTTCTGGAAAACGATTGGGCCTTAACGCTCGCCTCAGAGAACGACTATATTGCCGGCATTGTTGGTTGGATAGATCTTGCGGCAAGTGATGCTGAAGAGCAGCTACTGCGATATAAAGACCATGACAAATTTGTGGGAATTCGCCATATCACACAAGATGAGCCGGACGACAATTTTATTATCCGAGAAGATATTCTGAAAGGTCTGGCAATCCTTGAAAAACACAGCATTCCCTTTGATTTACTTTTTTATGTAAAACATCTACATCATGCCCAACAGCTTGGGACTCAGTTCACCAACCTTCCGATGGTAATCGATCATCTGGCAAAACCGGAAATTAAAGACCAACGTCTGGATAACTGGGAAGCAAATATTAAAGCAGCAGCTCAATTCCCCAATATTATGTGCAAGCTCTCAGGAATGGTGACTGAAGCTGATTGGGAACATTGGAAGCCAGCTGATCTTAAACCATTTATTGAGATCACGCTGGAAGCCTTTGGACCTGAACGATGCATGTTTGGTTCAGACTGGCCTGTTTGCGAATTAGCAGCGAGTTATGAGGATGTTTATAACGTCCTGGCTGAAACCGTCGGTAATTTGAGTGAAACAGAACAGACAAACATCTTTGGTGGTACGGCCAATCGATTCTATCGACTTGGACTCTAAACGATGGCACCTGTCGAACCTGTCAGTCCGGTGAAACAAATCGTGGGAATTCTGTGGGCAGATCGTACTGTTTTAGAAAACGGGCTGGATAGGTTACGTGACTGTTGGGGGCCCATGGACTACGTCGGAGACGATATTCTATTCGACATAACTGATTACTACGAAAACGAAATGGGCACTAAGCTTGCCCGCCGCTGGATTTCATTCACCAATTTAATCGCCCCCGAGTCTACCGCTCAGGCGAAATTGATATGTAACAAACTGGAATTTGAAGTTTCCGGGCAGACACAGCGTAAAGTCAATCTAGATATAGGCTATCTTGACCACAACAAGGTTGTGTTAGCCAGTATGAAATATGCGGGGCAAAAAATTCATCTTACTGGCGGTATTTATGCCGACCTCGTCGGCCGTTACAAACAAGGTCGGTATCAAGCAATGGAATGGTCTTTTCCTGATTTCAAGGACGGGAGATATGACCAGCAATTGCTTTCTATACGAAAGCTTTATCTGCAGCAGCGAGGCAATCAGAATTCCTAACAAAGATCCAAGGAGGAGTTGCTGTTCAGATTTTGGTGAGTCCTATATACTGCCATCTTTATTACCCGCTCCTACAATCACGCACAAAACATTTAGGGCTGATGGAATACTTAGGTAATTTTGAGTTCTGGCAATATGCAGTCTTTACTGGCGTGTTTTTCACCAGTTGCTTCCTGCAGGGAGTGATCGGATTCGGGGCTGGTGCTTTTGGAATCCCGATTCTCTATTTCTGTGGATTCGAGATTGATACTGCGATCGCTGCCATTACGATTGCCTCCATGACACAATCGGGAATCGGAGCGTGGAAGCTGTCTGGATTTATATCCTGGCCGGCCACTGTACGTCCCGGACTCATCCGTATTCTCTTTATCTTGCCGGGAGTATTGGCCCTTGATTATCTGAATCACTACTATGAATCGCCGGAGGAAAGCCGACAGCTGATACAGCAATCCATCGGCCTTGTTTTAATTCTCATTGTGCTTACCAAAGGCTTGATCAAGCTCGAAACGCAGGAAGAGCTCCCGGTGATCTGGGAATACATCGCCTTTTCCATCAGTGGTGTCATGCTTGGGTTTATTGGTATGGGAGGTCCGGCAGTAGCTTTGTGGGCTATGTGCCAACCTTGGAATGCCAAACAAAGCCGTGGATTTCTATTCGCAATGCTGTTTTACGGTATGATTCCACTTGCTGTGATATTGGTTTGGCAATTTGGAGCCACCTCCACTGTTGGGCTAATTCTGGGAATCCTTGGTTTGCCAGTTGTATTCCTTGGAACAGAGATCGGAATGCGTGTCGGCAACAAGCTAGACCGAAACAAGTTACAGCGATATGCTCTGGTCGCCTTATTCCTAATCGGTCTCAGTGCGATTGTTAAGCCTTACGTGATGGGCTAGGAGCCTGATCGTCATAGCACTTTGCTGGCAAGGTCGGCCAACTCCGAGCGTTCACCTTTCTCCAGCATGACGTGGGCGTAAATCCCCTGCCCCTTCATTCTGCTGATTAAAAATGACAATCCGTTAGATTCGGTATCCAGATAGGGATGATCAATCTGATGAATGTCGCCGGTAAGAACTATCTTGGTACCTTCACCAGCTCGGGTAATAATTGTCTTCATTTCATGCGGAGTCAGATTCTGGGCCTCATCAACAATAAAGTAAACATTCTGCAAGCTGCGCCCACGAATGTAACTAAGTGGTGTAATCACTAGTTTCTCATTTTCCAACATGCTGCGAATACCAATCTGTCGCGGATCGGTTATGCCAAACTGGTTTTGAATCACTTTCAAATTGTCATACAACGGCTGCATGTAGGGATCCATTTTGGCATCGATATCACCCGGCAAAAAACCGAGGTCCCGATTCGAAAGAGGTACGATAGGGCGGCCCATGAGCACCTGTTGGTACGAGTTGTTTCGCTCTAATGCTGCTGCCAGTGCCAGTAATGTTTTTCCGGTACCGGCTTTTCCGACAAGGGTAACGAGTTTAATGCTGTCATCGAGCAACGCCTGCAGCGCAAACGTCTGTTCCACATTTTTGGGCTGAATACCGTAAGCATGGGGCTTGTCCACTCGGCAAAAAGAACCCACGCCGGCATGATACGAGGCAAGAGTACTTTTTGAGCCATGGCGAAACACAAAAAATTCATTCGCGTGTAAATCCACTCCATCATCCAGAGTCAGTTCTGCTTTGTCGATCGTCCCACCATTCGCATAGAATTCGTCGATGACTTCCGGAGCGGTTTCAAGAATCCGAGTGCCTCTATACAACTGAGTAACATCATCCACCTTGTCGGTGGTATAATCCTGAGCGATGACCTTCAGACCTCTGGCTTTCAAACGCAGATTGGTATCCTTGGTAATCAGGATTACTTTGCGGTTCGGATGCTGCTGTTGCAGGAGAAGGGCTGTATTCAAGATTCGATGGTCTGGACAGTCCTGCAGAAAGGCTCGTCCCAGTTTTTGATTCAGTTGATCTGTTAACACAATCCATAGTTTTCCACAGCCCTCGCCAAGATCCATCCCGTCTTCACTCAACACGTCATTGCTATATTCATCGACCTTTCTTAGAAAACGGCGAGCCTGTAGATTACGGTTTTCATTCCCCTTTTTGAATTTGTCAAGTTCTTCCAGAACCACCATCGGAATGACAATGTCGTGTTCTTCAAAATTGAGAAAACACTCTCCGTCATGAAGAATAACATTCGTGTCCAGAACAAAGAGCTTCTTGCCACCAGTAGGTAGTTGGATCATGGAGACCTCCTGTCACATCAGTCGTTGATATTGAACCAAATCGTATTTGCTTCCACTTCGAACTAAGTACTACGGTCAGGTATCGACGCAGGGAGCGAAGATAAAACTATCTGCAGGAGTCTGTAGGAAGCAGTAGAAGTCCCGCCATTCCTTCTCATTTGTGTGAGAAGGATACGATTCCTAACTCCCATAAGTCAATAACAACTGTATGCATATCGCAATATCCCTCTGCATATCCAGCCCGAATCATTCTCCATATCAGTGGCTGTAAGGCTACTGGCTTCCCCTCCGGAACGGATTTGGACTCATGATCCCACGTAGTTTCCAATTGGCGCAATTCTAATTTCTGCCGTGGTGTTGCATCTTCTCCAAACAACGCAAAACAAAATAATGCTCCGAGCAATCGGATATCCCGATGGACTGCCTGTTGCTCCGTCTCCCGAATTCTATTTACAGACAACATGGAAACGTCACTTACTTCATTCCTAGAGTCCTTCATGCCGGCTTCAAAAACTTCCGTGGGAATTCGCAGCTTGACTATCCCGGATTGATTCAAAAAGATATTTTGCGGAGCAAGCGAATCACCTATCACTAATTGAAAACGGTGAAGATTTGACAAAACGTGAGCGACTCGTGTAATCACTTCGATCGCATGTTCTTCAGTTAAGGCTCCGTACCGAGAGACTATTTCTTCCAGGGAGTTTAGTGAGGAATTCTGAGAATCGTATAATAGTTGACCTTCAAGCAATACATTGGGATGAAATGACAGACTGGCTTGAAGATCATCGCAAAGCTGTTTTTTGTTACTTTCCCTGACTGCGGTAAATGCAATAACCATTTGTCTAAATCCTTCTTAGCAATCCATTGCACACAAACATGACTAATCACCATAAAAGTCTACCGACAAGATGTTGAAATTTCGTAAGGGAGCTATGAGGATTGCGTGAAGATTAGAACCGCCGCCACTCCTCAGCCGAGGTTTATGAAAGTGGTGTTCTTTAGAGATTGCCATCTCTTCATTGCATGGCTCGACCGTTTCTTGGAACTAGTTAAAACGTATTGATTCCCTGAACAAAATCGGAATTTGATTAGTGCCCGATAACCCACCAACAAGCCGCTACTACAGTTATTTCAAAATGCAAATTCTGGCAACAAAAACCAACGGAAACCCACACTTACCAGGATGAGAGGAAAACCAGCATAAAATCTGCTTAAATCCACGATTTGGCTTAGATAGTTACGAGCACTAGATGCTGTAGGAACACTTATTTTTAAGCGTTTTTAAGCGAAGCAGATCGAAGAGGTCCAATCTTCATGTTTTCTTAACAATTAATTGATTATTGGTTCACACTCGGCACCTAGATTCTAGTTGATATTACTCCTAGGTAATCAAATTCGTTAGCGGGATCTAAACAATGAAAACACCTGTTCCACTAAGTATGTTTTTAGCTCTTTCAGCCTTGTTAATCTTTTCTGGTTGCGGCTCAAAGGATGACACAAACCCTACTGGTGGCAACCAAACTGCATCAAGTCAGACGATTCAGGTCGAAGGCTCGGACACCATGGTTAATCTCGCTCAAGCCTGGTCTGAGAAATATCAGGATGAGAATTCTGATATCACCATCGAAGTTTCCGGTGGCGGGAGTGGAGTGGGAATCTCCAGCCTCATTCAAGGGCTCGCTGACATGGCAAACGCTAGCCGCAAAATGAAGGACAAGGAAAAAGCTCGTGCTGAAAATGAATTAGGGGTTGCTCCGGCAGAGTATATCGTCGGGCAGGATGCTTTGGCTGTCTACGTTCATAAAGACAACCCACTGGAAGAAATTACTCTTGAGNAGCTCGAAGCAATCTATGCAGATGGCGGAAACATTTCCAAGTGGAGTGAGTTAGGTGTTACCGTTCCTGGGGGCGCCGATGAAATTGTTCGCGTCAGTCGTCAAAACAATTCCGGCACCTACGCCTATTTCCGCGAAGCCGTTCTTCAGGACAACGACTTTAAGCTTGGCTCCATCGACCTTTCCGGGTCATCGGATGTTGTCTCTATGGTAGAAAAAACTGTTTCTTCCATTGGCTATTCGGGCATGGGCTATGCCACGGACAACGTGAAAATGCTCAAGATTAAGAAAACTGATGATTCAGACGCGGTTGCCCCGAAGGCTGAAAATGTTATCAACGGAACCTATCCGATTGCGAGACCGTTGTTGATTTACACAGCCGGTGAACCTGAAGGTGCACTGAAGACATATCTGGATTGGATCATGGGAGAGAACGGGCAGGCCATTATTAGTGAAATGGGATACGTTCCAGTTAACTAACCTGGGAAACATCACGGCACACGTAGCAGCTTCACTTAGGAAGTGTTTATATGTCAGAACCATCATCAGCTACCGAAAGCGGCTTTTCGCTGCGACGGTGCGTCCAGAAGGTGGTTGACTTTAGTGAACCAGCCATCGTGGGCCTAATTCACCTCTGTGGCTGGAGTGCTATCATCTTTGTGATGGCGATTTTCTTTTTTGTCTTTAAGGAGAGCCTGCCGGCGATAACAGGGCTGGAGGAAGGTGGCAGTCATGCAGAAGTTGAGAAGCTTGACCTGACTGAATTCACAACAAGTCCCAAATGGATTCCTGAGTCTGCCAAAAAGCCGACATTTGGCATTCTTGCCTTAATGGCCGGGACACTATCGGTCACCGTCCTTTCGATGATCATTGCCGTACCTCTTGGTTTAGGAGCAGCGGTTTATGTGTCCGAATTCGCTAAGGGAAAGTCTCGGGAAGTCTTAAAGATTCTCATTGAACTTTTAGCAGCAATACCGTCGGTGGTCTGGGGATTCATAGGATTAGTCGTACTGAACCCCATGATCGTTGACGTTACAGGCGAGCCGGTCGGACTTAACATCCTGAATGCGGGCATTGTTTTGGCGTTGATGAGTGTTCCAATTATCGTTTCGGTATCAGAAGACGCATTGCGTGCCGTTCCTGACTCGTTTAGGGAAGCCGGTATCGCCTTGGGCGCGAATCGTTGGGAAATGGTTTACAAGGTGTTGTTCCCTGCCGCCAAAAACGGTTTACTGGCAGCCGTACTATTAGGAATTGGCCGAGGTATCGGAGAAACGATGGCAGTGCTCATGTGTACGGGGCATTCGGTCAATATGCCGACAAGTGTCTTCGATCCTGTTCGAACATTAACAGCAACGATCGCAGCGGAATTAGGAGAGGCTGTTCGTGGGGACATGCATTATCACACGTTGTTTCTCATTGGAGTCGTTCTATTCGTGTTTGCATTCATTATCAATCTGACGGCAGATCTGATTGTGAAGGGGATTAAGGTGCAGGGAAATGAGTGATCAACAACACAATCCGTTTGCATCTACCGAGCAGGAGCATCGCGGCAAAAACGTCGAGTTGTTTGTTAAGATTTCAACACTCGCCATGACCTGGCTACTGATCATTCCAGTCATAGCCATTATCATCTTTTTGGTATACAAGGCCTGGCCTGCTCTGTCGATTGAATTCATAACGGACAATCCTCAAAACAGAATGAGAGAGGGTGGAATATGGGCTCCATTAATCGGGACGTTCTTTTTGGTCTTAGTCTCTTTGATCATTGCAGCCCCGATTGGAATTCTGGCCGGAGTTTATTTGAATGAGTTTGCTCGAGACAACTGGCTGACTCGATTTATCAATCTGGCGGTCGTCAATCTAGCCGGAGTTCCGAGTATTGTGCACGGGCTGTTCGGACTTGGCGCTTTTGTATACTTCCTGGGGATGGATCGCTGTCTGCTAGCTGCGTCGTGTACAGTCGCTGTCATGACACTGCCGGTGATTATCACTAGTACCAAAGAGGCGTTGGCTTCGGTGCCGNTGTCATTCCGTGTCGCCTGTTGGAATATGGGCGCAACGAAATGGCAAACCATTCGAACGATAGTCCTACCTAATTCGATCAGTGGAATATTAACTGGAGTCATTCTGCAGGTTGCCCGTGCTGCCGGAGAAACGGCTCCGATTCTTTTCACCGGAGCTATGATTTCTTCCCGCATCGCTGATTCTGGTTGGGGCACATGGGTTCCCTACGGTCTGGACGATCGTTTTATGGCGTTGTCTTACCACCTGTACATTATCTCCACACAGTGGCAGGACGTTCCTGAATCATTTAAGTTTGGGACGGCCGCTGTGATGATTGGTTTGGTGATTGCCGTCAACAGTATCTCCATTGGATTCCGCATTTACTTACGTTCTCGAAAGAAATGGTAGCATTATGGATTACCAAATAGAGTTTCGCGACGTTAGTGTTTCCTATGGAAAAGACGTTGCACTTCGTGACATCAACATTCAGATCCCTAAAAATGAAATCTTTGGGATCATTGGTCCAGCGAATGCAGGTAAAACCACTTTCCTCAAAGCGATCAATCGGACTCTCGAATTCGTTCACAATGTTAAGACGAAAGGCGAGGTTTTGTTTGATGGTAAAGATGTGAAGCAGATCCGCAATGTATACGGCTTGCGACGAAAAGTCGGTGTGGTATTCCCTTTGCCTGTTGGTTTACCAATGTCAATTTATGAAAACGTCGCCTATGCACCTCGGCGGTCGGGCATCCACGACAAACAAAAACTTGAAGAAATTGTCGTCCGTTGCCTTCAACAGGCCATGCTTTGGGACGAAGTCAAAGACCGGCTCCACATGCTAGGNACTAAACTATCCGGCGGCCAGCAACAACGCCTAACCATCGCCAGAGCTCTGTCTCACGCACNGGATGTACTTTGTCTTGACGAATTTTCCATCGCGATTGACCCGGTAACGACGATGAAAATTGAAGACGTCCTCACTGAGCTTAAGAGCGAAATGACAATTATTCTTGTCACGAATCTGGTTCAACAGGCTCGTCGCTTAGCAGATCAAACAGCATTTTTTAATAAGTCAGAGTTAGTCGAAGTTGGCCCGACGGAGAAGATTTTCACCAGCCCGGAAAACCAACTTACATACGAATACGTCACGGGAGACTTTGGATAATGTCCACAGTAGCAACTCAAGCTGTCACCACCGAATTCAGTCCACTCGAAACACCTCAAGTGGAAGACTACAGCATCCGTACCAAAGACCTCAGTCTTTGGTACGGTGATTTCCAGGCGTTGATGGATGTTTCCGTCAATATTAAGAAAGGAATCATCACTGGGTTGATTGGGCCATCCGGTTGCGGAAAAACCACTTTGCTTCGCTGTTTCAATCGAATCAATGAGCGATACGGAAACGTAACAACGAGTGGGGATATCGAAATCCTTGATAAGAACATTTACGACAACGATGTTTCCGTACGTCAACTTCGTCGTAGTGTAGGCATGGTCTTCCAACGGCCCAATCCTTTGCCTATTTCGATCTATGACAATGTTTTATTTGGCATGGGGATTCACGATGTTCACAAGTCATTTTCTAAAAATGAGAGAGACGATGTCGTTGAAAACGCATTGCGAGATGTGGATCTATGGAATACCGTCAAAGATAAACTAAAATCCCGAGCGACGACTTTAACGCTGGAGCAACAACAAAAACTCTGTATCGCCCGACTGCTGCCGCTCAAGCCGGATATCATCCTGATGGATGAGCCATGCAGTGCTCTAGACGCAGAAGGGATCGAAAAAGTCGAAAATCTGATTGAATCTCTTCGGGATGAATACACGGTTGTTATTGTTACTCACAACATGGCGCAAGCCAGACGAGCGACGGACGAGTGTATTTTCATGCTATTGGGAGAGATCATTGAACATTCGAAAACTTCAGAGTTATTCCTAAACCCACAGCGCGAAAAAACTGAAATGTATATTCAGGGGCGGTACGGATAATGCGCCGGTTTGACCAGGAATTATCAGAACTCCATCACCAATTGATCGAAATGGGCACTTTGGCGGAGTCCATGGTGTCAACCGTCGTTAAAGCTTTGGAAGATTTGACGCTGGATGTAAACGAATCATTACTGGCATCCGAGGACATGCTGGATATGATGCAAGACACAATCGATAAGGAGGTAGTTCGCATTCTGACCGTTTACTCGCCGGTCGCGACCGACCTTCGATATGTCCTCACAGTATCGCACGTAACCTCTAGTCTCGAACGGATCGGCGACCAGACAACCAATATCGTGAGCCTGCTGCAGTTAATGATGGCAAGGTCGATAACGAAGCCGGAGCCTCGTATTATCCAAATGGGCCAGACCGTCACAGAGATGTTGCATGGTGCGATTGGGGCTTACGTCAATCGTGACGAGAAGGAAGCGGAAAAGTATCGCAACCGGGATGAATATGTTGACTCCCTAAACGATCAGATTATGCGAGAAGTGCTCAGTGAGGAAGTTGCTTTGGAAGCACTCAAAGGGGAACCCAACATCGCCGGCCCCTTGGCTCAAATTCTAATTGCCCGGGCGTTAGAACGGATCGGTGATCAAGCTTGTAACATCTGTGACCAGGTTCCGTCTATCCTTGGTGATCATCACTAAGGAAGCCAGCTTATTGTTAGCAAACGCGGGTTATCTACTGTTCGACCGGACTGAATTGTCTTTGCAGGATTCTGAATGCCACTATACACTGACAGTTAAGTAATCAGACATATTGGTTGATCCTATTGG
Source organism: Planctomycetaceae bacterium (assembly GCA_002717145.1). Classification (GTDB taxonomy): domain Bacteria; phylum Planctomycetota; class Planctomycetia; order Pirellulales; family Pirellulaceae; genus UBA721. The sequence goes on from PBCP01000032.1 coordinate 24,221, forward strand.
ACAAACTAGATGAGCCATGTGTCTTCGACTGCGTTGGAAAGCCCTATGGTAAAACAAACCATTCTCATCATTGAAGACGAACCTGAGCTTCAGGAGATTCTGACCTACAACCTGGAAGCTCAGGGTTATATCGTCCATGTTTGCGATCATGGAACAAGAGGATTGGAAGCCAGTCAAAAGCTGATTCCCGACATTATCCTTTTGGATGTCATGCTACCAGGCATGGATGGGCTGGAAGTTTGCCGGCATCTTCGAAGTAACAAAACTACCAAGCGAATTCCGATCGTGATGTTAACGGCGAAAAGCGAGGAAGTAGATCAGTTAGTAGGATTCCAACTTGGTGCTGACGATTACGTGACCAAACCCTTCAAAGTTCGTGTATTGATCGAACGGATTAAGTCATTACTACGCCGTGCTAATCAATCTCTCGACGATGACTCACAAGTACTCAGTTGCAGTGGGATCGTATTGGATCGGTTGCAATTTCGTGTCACTATTGATGGTGAATCCATCACGTTGACGCCCACAGAATTCGACCTGCTTTGGCAGTTAATGGAACATCCTGGCCGCGCCTACAAACGCTATGATTTAATGGACGCAGTGATGGGGGACGATACCGTCGTATTGGAGCGTACCATCGACGTTCACATACGAGCGCTCCGCAAAAAGATGGGAAGCAAAGCGGAGCTTATCGAAACCGTTCGTGGAATCGGCTATCGACTTAAAAGCAATTACTAATCGCCTAGCACTTTGTCTGTCATTCCGATGTTAACCTCCCGGCTGTTCTGGAAACCCTTCGTCTATTTCTCAGCACTCATCGTGCTGGTTGGGTTGATTGGCGGGTTTACCACTTCCCAGTGGCAAAAGGAACAACTAACAAACCAGTTGTTATTACGACTAAAAAGTACCGCCGTCTCACTTGAAGATATAACGAAAACATCGTTCCAATCCAGCGATTTCTCGCATCTCGGTGATGTAATTCAACGCGTAAAGAATGGGACTGCAATTCGTATTACCGTAGTGTCCGCTGATGGACAAGTTCATGCAGATTCCAACAAGTCACCGATAGAAATGGACAATCATGCGAATCGTGAGGAATTAATACAGGCAATTTCCACTGGTGAAGGCAATAGCCTCCGATATAGTAAAACGCTCGATATAAGCATGCTTTATTATGCCTTTCGAATTCAAGCTGAGGGGGAGACGCTGGGCTGTATTCGATGTGCCCTGAGTGTTTCACAAATTGATACTCAGATTACCAGTATTCAAACACGAATTGCGAAGCTGGTTTTTGTCGTGATAATCCTTGGTTTACTGATTACAGGATATGTTGTTTTTCAAATGACACGACCTGTTGTACGCCTGATTGAAGAAGCACGTGAACTGACCACGGTACAGTTAGGACAAGCAATTAGTCACGGCTTCGATGATGAGATATCTGAGTTAAGTCGTCTGCTAAATCAACTGAGCAGTGCCCTGGCGGACCGGATGGCTCAATTGGAACAAAACCACCACGAATTACTCACCGTTTTGGAAGGCATGGATGAAGGTGTGATTGCCGTAGACGGTAATGAATGTATTCGCTTTGCTAATGAGGCGGTTTGTGAAATGCTTGATCTCGATTTAGAACGGGATCAGGGCCGGCCCATTTGGGAAATCGTTCGAAATCAAATGGTCGAAACAATCATCAATCAGGCGAGAAAAACGAGTGAACACTTTCGAGGCGAGATGGAATTACTGGGGCCACCGGTTCGCTTTCTAGCCTTCAATGCGTCTGCCATCCCCGCAGAAGATGAAGATAATCTTGGTGTAATCATCGTCGTGCATGACATCACAGAGGTTCGGCGTCTAGAAAATATGCGTCGCGATTTTGTAGCAAATGTATCTCATGAATTGAAAACACCTCTGGCATCAATCCAGGCATATGCTGAAACGCTAATCGATGGCGCCATTGATGATCAGCAAAACAATCGCACATTTCTGGGACGAATCGTCGAGCAGTCCGAACGCTTGCACATGCTCATTCAGGATCTACTCAGTATCGCCCGAGTTGAAAGCAATTCGCAAGCCAATGAATTCACCACCCTGAATATGGCGGAAGTGCTGGAGCGTTGTATTAAATACCATCAGCCGCGTGCCAAAAAGAAAGATATAAAACTGGAAGTTGCATCTCCGGATATCGTTATGATCTATGCCGAAAGCGAAGGTATTCGCCAAATCATGGACAACCTTATCGATAACGCTATTAAATACAGCCTGGAGGATGGGCTCGTCCAAACCTTCATTAAAATAGAGAACAAACGGGTCATTCTGAGCGTGCAGGATAACGGGCTAGGTATTTCCGAAGAACATCTAGAACGAATCTTTGAACGTTTCTATCGAGTGGATAAAGCCCGCTCCCGTGAACTTGGTGGTACGGGGCTGGGACTGTCGATCGTCAAACATCTGGTTANCGCATTTGGTGGCACTATTGAGGTATCAAGCCATCCTGATGAAGGGACAACTTTTATTGTGACACTTCCACTGGCAGAAAGCAGCCCATCTGTAGCCACCAATAGCTGAGTAAGATCGTCATTGTCAGAATTCGGTCTGTCACTCATAATCTGCTGTTTGAAACACTCCTGTTAACTNCTCTCTCCGGAATTCCACTTTTGTCTTCAGCACCTCAGGCTGCCGATAGCAAACTGTACGACCGTTCGTTCCTGCTGGCATTTCTCAGCCAGGTTTTGTTCGTTCCCGCCAATGCTGCTCTGGTACATTACGCCGAATGGGTTCAGTTTTTATACCGGGGAGATCAGGAACAAGCTCTTCTGGAGCTCGGATACATCACCTCATTCGGTGCCGTTTTGGGCTTCATTTCGCGTCCATGGCTGGGCCAGCTTATCAATCGTCTCGGAGCGCGACTGATCTGGATCATTGGATACCTTCTGTTTATTGCAGGTTTTGTGTTAAACCTTTGGATTACCGAGATTAGCTGGCTGCTCTACGCGTTACGAGGGATCATGTTTCTTGGAGTCGGCTGTATTTTCACCAGTTCAATTACATACATCACGCTGACTACCCCCGAAAAGCGTCGCACAGAAGCCATCGGAATTCTTGGCGTGGGAGGCTTTATTGGCTTTCTCATCGGACCGATGATCGGCGAAATCGTCCTAGGCAATGCGCCGGGAGAGGCTGAGTTTAACCGATACTTTTCAATGGGCTCAGTCTGTGTATTCATCTCTATGTCGCTTTTATTTTTTATGCCCTCACCTCCCGGAAATGTGAAAGCGGGCTCACTTTCGCTCATCCAATTTATCAAGACATGTCGGAAATACTGGCCAGGCAGTATTGTGTTTATCAACATTGCCTTTGGCCTGTCTATGACTGTCCCGTTGCATTTGCTTAAAAAATTCGTTCTCGATAAGAACCTCGACGAGACGATGGTCGGCGAGTTGGGAATCATTACTGTTTTTTATTTGGTCTATGCCGGCTGGGGCATGACGATCCGGATTCTTCTGAAGAAAGCTCCGGATCGAATTGGGCGACGAAAGATTTTATGTGTCGGATTAACGTCTATGGTTCTAGGTTATTGTGGATACTGTACCGTCTCGGCAACATCTATGTGGATGATCTTACTTCCCGCGTTTTTATGTGGCACTGGCCATGGTTTAACGTATCACTGTATGACGGCATTATCATTACAAACATTTCCCACAGAAAACCGGGGAACGGGAACGGCTCTGTCACTAATGGCCTTTGATTTTGGGGCTGTGGTTGGAATGCCCATCATGACGCAACTCGTCGTGTGGCAGGGTTATAATACAACGTTTCTGACGGTGGCCGCGACGGTGGCAGTCATCTCGATTATTTACTTCCGGCAAAACGGAATTCGTTAGTACTTAATCTGATAGCGTTGTACCGTACAATATCCAATATGGCCAAACTGTATTTCTACTACTCCACGATGAATGCCGGCAAGTCGACAATGTTGTTGCAAGCCAGCTATAACTACCAGGAACGAGGTATGCAGACTCTGCTTCTGACACCTGCAATTGATAATCGAGGGGAAGAGAACGCCGTGTCATCGCGCATCGGACTATCAGCTCCTGCTGTACCATTCCATGCTGCAGAGAACCTCTTTATGCTGATTCAATCACTCCGAGAGACACACCCCGTTGATTGTGTCTTCATTGATGAAGCTCAGTTTCTTGAAAAACAACAGGTAAAACAACTTTCCGATGTTGCAGACGAACTTAACATCCCCGTGTTGTGTTACGGATTAAGAACTGATTTTCAGGGCAATCTGTTTACCGGAAGTGAACAGTTATTGGCCTGGGCTGACGAACTCTCTGAAATTAAGACTATTTGTCATTGCGGACGAAAAGCGAATATGGTGCTTCGTATCGATGCCAACGGAAATGTCATCAAGCAGGGAGCGCAAATTAAAATCGGTGGTAATGACCAATACATCTCTGTTTGCAGGAAGCATTTCAAAACAGGAATGATCAGTCGTCGGTACGATGAATTGGTATTGGAAGGATTTGATGAGTAATTTAACAGGTCGAAATGTCTTCGTTACCGGTTCGACACAGGGTGTCGGGCAAGCCATCGTGTTAGCCGCTGCTAATGCCGGTGCCAATGTCGTAATACACGGATTGCACGACGATCAATCAGCTCGCGAGACGTTAGATCGCTGTCAGCAATCTGGTGTCGATGCTCAACTGATTACAGGCGATCTGGCAGCCGGAAATGCGGCGACGCTGGATATCTTCGAATCTGCATTGCAGGCAAATCCAAATCTGGACACTTTAGTAAATAACGCCGGAACCTATATCGACGTTCCGTTTCTGGAGATGGACTTCGAACGCTTCGATAAAACAATGCAACTTAATGTTTATGCTTACTTTTTTTTAACTCAACACTTTGCCCGACACTGGGTAACACGGCAAATCAGCGGAAGAGTACTTATGATTGGTTCAATCAACGGAAGACTAGCTGAAGATATTCACACGGCATATGATACGTCCAAAGGGGCAATCGAAATGATGGTCAAATCAGTAGCCGTCTCTCTGGCAAAGCACAATATTCGAGTCAACGGCCTAGCTCCGGGGCTATTCTATACTCCACTCACGGCTCCGGCTCTGGATGACCCGGCATTCATGCAGTGGATGCAGCAACATACGCCTAATGGAGAGGTACCCAATCCGGAAGTTTGTGGAGAATCGGCGGTCTTTTTGCTTAGCGATGCGGCCAAACATTTATGTGGCCACATGTTGATGGTCGATGGTGGTATGAGCATCTGGCAACAACCTGATCTTTGAAGGAACGCAATACAATGACAGAATTGACTCTCCACAATGCATACGGAGTTCCAACGCCACTTAGTTCTCTTTGGCAGGAATCCACCGTTGCTTTCTACTTCATGAGGCATATTGGATGAGTATTCTGTCGCGAGCAGATGGTCAATCTGCAACAACAACAGAATCAATTCATTGATGCCAACATAAAAACGGTAGTGATTGTAATGGCGGAGCCTGAGGAAGCACTAAATTTAGTTAAAAAATACCGGCTTACATATCCAGTTTTATGCGACCCCTTGCAGAAGGCTTATCATCTTTATGAGATTCCTCAGGGACGCCCTATTCAGTACATCGGCCCACGGACGTGGCTCGCCGGACTACGAGCTATGATTCGCGCAGGAATAGGAAAGCCCTCCTATGACATCAAACAAATGCATGGAACCGTAGTCGTCACCCCTTCTGCAGAAATCATTTATAAACACATTGGAAAACATTCGGCCGACTATACACCACTGTCAGAAGTCCTTTCGTTGACAAAGTAAAGTGACCAAGCGGAGTGTTGATTACCTGAATCCAAGACCACAGACTTAATCCTACTTACGCCTTTTCTCCCACAAGCATGCCCCTATGTACGACCTGATAATTAGTGATATCGACGGTTGTTTATCGCCTGAAGATTCCTCTCCGCTGAATCTCGTAAAACTCAGCCAGATTGCAGAACACAATCGTCTCGCCTTTGAGAAAAATGATCGCCCGAAGTTGACGCTTTGTACAGGACGTCCGATTCCGTTTGCCGAGAGTCTTTGCCGGTTGCTTCAAAACCCTAGCATTCCTTGCGTTGCTGAAAATGGAGTTTGGCTATATAACCCTTCGTGTAATGGTTACCTCATGGATCCGTCGATTACGGACAAGCAACTCGAGATGGTGCATGAAGCAGAACTCTTCTCATTGAAGACCTATCGCAACGAAGGACTAACGTTACAACCCGGGAAATCAGCTTCTGTTACCCTCTATCATCCGGACCCTGTGGTCCTGCAGAGAATCGCTCCACAGTTACAGCAACAGTTCGATCAAAATGGATTTGAATTCCGAGTCTCTCTGACATTGTTTTACATCAATTGTGACTTACCACAAATCACAAAGGCCTCCGGGATCGACCGTCTGCTCGAAATGACAGGAGTCGATGCCGAGCGTACTGCGGGAATCGGCGACACCAGTAGCGATTTGGCGATCGCGCAGCGTGTGGAAACATTTGGCTGCCCAGCCAATGCAATCCAATCTGTGAAAGAGGCCGCTCACTTTGTCTCAGAATATGAGCAAATTGATGGTGTACTGGACTTCATGCAATTCTTAATGAAATCGTAAACCATCATGGCAAATCATGCCCGAATTGCGATCCAACTTCTCATCGTCCTGTGTGTAGCTCATTTGACAGTGGATGTTCTGGCCACCACAACCGTCAGCCTGCTCCCAAGTATGGAAAAACATTTGGGGCTGGAAAAAGGTGGCTTCCTGATTGGCTATATCATTTGGCGTGTCGCCGACAGTTGCGGACAAATGTTTTTTGGCTATCTGGGCGACCGAATGCGATTCAAAGCTATTATCTGGGCGGGTCCGTTATTCTCTCTATTCTGCTTCTCGTTTATCGGTTATGTCAACTCACCTGTTAGTATGACTTTACTATTAATGTGTGGTGGCATGGGTGTCGCAGCATTCCATCCCGAAGCAGCGACGACTGCCGGGAATCTTTCTCCGGAGAACAGAAACCGGTGGCTCGCATTGTTTGCACTTTCGGGATACTTAGGTCAGGCAATCGGCCCCGCCTACGGTGGATCCATTTCTGAGTGGTTGGGGCTTCAGGGACTAACCAATAATTTTTACTGGTGTCTGCCGGCACTAACCCTCGTCGGGGTTTGCCTGCACTGGCTCTCCGCGAAACAGGAGCATGCTTTGCAACAGCAAGGGGTAAGCGACGCGGGAAATGCTGATAGGCCTCTTCACCCTGCACCCGCCCTGCAAATGGTTTTGCTTTTTGTCGGTGGAGTATTTCGTGTTATGCCTGCTTTAGGAATTCCGATTGTCATGTCCTACCTCCTGATCGATAAAGGTGACACGATCAAAGGATTTGTCGCTAGTTATTTCATGGCCGGACTGGGAATTGGAGGCATTGCCTGCGCGTTTGGTGTGGGAAGCAAACGCCAACGACTCACACTCTGGTTGCCTGCCTTACTTGCAACCTTGCCGGTGGCCTTGATTGGTTATGCCGATATTGATCCCTGGTTCCATCTATTTGGCAAGCTTCCCGTTGCTGAACTGTTTGTGCTCGCATTGATCTCAGGGATTCTGCAGGGAGTGGCAATGCCTATTTTCATCAGTTACGCTCAACAGATCATGCCAGCCGGGCAGAGATTTGCCAGTTCCCTGACGATGGGTGTTACCTGGGGAACAGGAACTTTGGTTTTTTATGGAGCTATGGCTTTTTTCAACTGGCTTGATCACCTGAAAGGAATTTTTTGGTTCTTTGCAGTAGGCTGTATTATCTGTGCCATTTGCAGCTATCTGCTGCACCCGATTTCCGATTATGCATTGGCACGCGATGAAGAACCAATCGCCCCATCCACTAAGTAAAATTGCGATCGACCTGATTGTCGACTCCACCTATCACCCGGATGGCCTCAACCATAGTCGTCGGGTCCTTACGATCCAGTACTGTACAGCCATCAACAACACAACGCGAACAATTTCGAAGTTCGATGCCACAGTGCAAAGGGTCAAGAACCTGACAATGTCCGATCGTCATATCAGTACAGTTTTCCAAGGTGATTCCAGCCCCTCGCTCTGGAGTCCCGTAACACAAATGCTCGGTTTGCAATCCGGTCAAAACTCCAGCTGAACAGTCGACAAACTTCAAGCCATCGCGTTGAGCTGCCTGCGGGTCACTTCGCCATACAAATGTGTTGCTACCTATCGCAAATCCGTGACATCGCTCGAAATAAACTGAAAGATCCTGCGAGTCATAAATTGTATTCCCCGTCACGGTGATGCGTCCGCCATCACGCATATCAATCCCACGGGTTTGACTCCCCAACACATTACCAGTTATCGTCACTAATCTGTTGGAATACTGACCTGCTTTTTCATTACCCCAAATGCGAACATTCGCACCACCCGGTTGGACAGTTGCTTGAATCGTGTTACTGGCAATGGTGACTTCGGAGATAACTCCCTGACGAGCATCAAACCAAATCTCTGCACCCAGCGGACCTTCTCCGCTATCTACTCCCGGAGAATTGTTGTACTCAATATCATTACCAGTTATTTGTAAATTGTGAACATCACCGTCTAGTGATTTGATTCCGGACTTACCATTCCAGGAAATATGGTTTCCATGCACGATAATTTGATGCAGATTACATCGTTCGAAGTACAAACCATGGTATGAGTTGTTTAAAAGGTGACTATCGGACAGGATGAAATCCCGATTACGTTCAACAAGATGGATTCCATATTTACATTCACGTATGAGTACTCGACTGATGACAGTCTTAGTCGTCTTTTTCAATTCGACTCCAACAGCCTCTGGGTGTTTACCCAGGATTTCAAACCCTTCCAGAATCGGCATACGTTCATTTTCCCAGGTTGAATCCTGATAAGTCGAGGGTGAAGCAGTACCATTATGGTTGCCGAGCACTCGTATAGCCGGCCCGGGCCCCTCCATAATGATTCGCGATGCACCACTACGCCCCGAGATTCCACCGTATCCATTTTTGATAGTGTTGAGCACTAACGAATTAGTAATACGGTAGGTCCCTTTTTCCAGATCAAGGACACCGTCGCCTGAATCTAATGCATGCTGTAATGCCTGAGTGTCGTCTGCCAGCCCGTCTCCTACAGCACCGAAATGATAAACACTCATCAAATTATTCCAATCGTTTGCGAATCGTATTGCGACAGTAAATAATCAAACCTGTCCATCGGTAGCATTGGGAGCATAAAATACCTGTATTTGCATAAGGAGGACAAATTTATCTAGTATTCATTGTCCTCCATATCAAGCTGAAAAGCGACATCACAGGACCTGCAAGAGACGAAACCCGATAGGATTTGGATTACTTTTGCTTTTCTTTGTTCTGTGACATCTGACAAAACACCGGAAGTAAAAACCAATTCCTTCAGCCCAACAATGATAAATAATGTGCCTGCGAAAGTACTAGCTATCACGGCGACCGAATTATTTCAGAATGAAAAACAAATCTTCGCTCTCGATACCGAGTGGCAGTAGAGAATGAAGGCGATAGAGTACTTTACTTTGATACCTACCGGACAAATCGCTCCTAGATAAATTCGATAAACGGGCATTCCATGGAAACGAAACGTCTACTACTACGTGGTTGGAAGACCAGTGACCTGAAAGAATTTTCTGATATCTGTGAACGCAAAGATGTCATGCGATACATTGACGCTCCCTGGGACACTGAACGAGTGGCCGATTTTATCCGTATCGAACAGCAGCAGCTTGAAAAGTTTATGCATTGCCGATGGGCTCTGGAGCTTAAGGATTCAGGTCAACTTATTGGCTTTTGCGGATTTAAAGCGTTGGCCGATGACCACCAGCAATTGGAAATTGGCTGGCGGCTTCATCCTAGCTATTGGCGTCAGGGGCTAGCATTTGAAGCGGCAAGTCATGTCATCCGTCAAGCGATACTTGAGTTGTACCCGACTCGCATTTTCGCCAAGGTACACGTACAAAACGCAGCATCTCTGGCATTAGCCCGAAAGTTGGGTATGAAGATAGCAACCCGCATTCAGGTTGCCGAGTTTGACGACTTCATACTGGAGTATCCGCTCGATTAAGAAGGCGTATAAATATCAAGATTATTGTCTGTATACCTTTTGATATTTACTGACTTTCTTCCAAGTTGATATTGCCTTTGAATCGAATTGCTTTGAATGCCTGTACCTGTTCGGTCAGAGCAGTTTCGACCGGCAGTCGTTCCATTGAGCTGGCTCCGTAGAATCCGTGGACATGACTCGTTCTGGAAAGAACAAACTGAGCGTCTTGGGGCATGGCGATCGGGCCACCATGACAAAGTATAATAACATCCTGCCGGACCGCTCTTGCAGCATCCGAAATTGCCTGTACTCTGGCAGCACTTTGCTCCAAAGTTAGTGCAGTTTCAGCTCCAATAGATCCTTTCGTCGTTAATCCCATATGGGCCACGATGACATCCGCGCCGGCATCCGCCATACGTTCGGCTTCTTCGGTATTAAAAGCATACGGTGTCGTCAGAAGGTCTTTGCTTCTTGCCAGACGAACCAACTCAACTTCACGATCATAGCCCATGCCGGTTTCTTCTAAATTAGCTCGAAAGCTTCCATCGATAAGGCCAACGGTGGGGAAATTCTGAATCCCCGCAAAACCAATCGATTTGATTTCGTCCAGGAACAAATCCATTTGCCGAAAGGGATCGGAAGCGCACACACCTGCTAAGACCGGAGTGTCCCTGACGACGGTTAAGACTTCACCGGCCATATCCATCACGATCTGGTTCGCGTCGCCATAGGGCATGAGGCCGGCCAAAGACCCTCGGCCCGCCATTCTGTAACGACCAGAGTTATAGATGATAATTAGATCGATACCACCTGCTTCTTCAAACTTGGCACTGATTCCTGTTCCAGCACCACCACCAATAATGGGAACGCCTGCTTCGATTCGTTCCTGAAGCCTTGTTAAGGTTTGCTGTCGTGTAAAGCTCATCGGCATTTCATTTCCAAAAGAAGTTCCACCGCCCTGTCGGCAAAGGCCGGATCATTGATATTCGCATTCAGTTCGACAATTTGAACGTGAGCATTTACGTTGCTTTTGATTGCGTCAAACAATGCCTGATCAGCCTCACGATCACAAAACAACTCACCATCTCCATCTAGTATTGAGACACCGCCAAGGGGAAAAAGGAAGGCAACTGGCCCATTGGCTTGATTAGCCTTTTCTGCAAAGATCCTACCTAACTGTCTGTTCTCTTCGATGTTAGTACGCATCAGCGTGACGGTAGGGTTCCAATGATAAAATAATCGGTCTTGATCGACAAACTGCTGAGGTACTGATTCAGGGGAGTTGAAATTGACCATATCAACGCAGCCTGGCACGATGAGGTGAGGAATCCCTGCTCGTCCGGCAGCCTCTAGCCGATTCGGTCCGGCACTGAATACACCTCCACACAACTCATCAGCCCACTCAGTTGTGGTGATGTCGAGACAGGCATCCACCAGCCCCTGATCAATTAACGATTCCATTGTTTGACCACCGGTGCCGACAGCATGAAAAACCAATACTTCAAAACCCCGGGAATCCAACAGGCCACGGCATTGATCAACACAGGCAGTCGTGTTACCAAACATACTGGCTACCACAATCGGTCGGTCATCCTGAGATTTTGGAACCTCAGTTTGCAGCATTCCCAATAAAGCCCCAACTGCATTCGTATAGGTAACTCGGCTAATTCGATTAATACCGGACACATCCGTCGCTGACGGGAACAAGACGATATCACTCGCACCAACATACCCTGATGTATCACCGCTGGCGACTGTACAGACACACACTTTTGGAACGCCCAATGGCAGGCACCGCATTGCCGCGGTCACCATGGTCGTCCCCCCTGAGCCTCCCATTCCAAACACCGCATCAATCCGACCTTCTGCATACAATTTTGTTGCAGTTGCTTCAGCGCCCTGGGCCATGACAGCCATCGCCTGCCCGCGGTCGCCATTTTCACGTAGACTCTGCAAAGTAACGCCTGCCAGCCGGGCAACGTCGTCAGCTTCGATCTCGATCGGAAACAAATCTGTTGTCCCAAGCACGCCTGTGTTAACGGTTAGGACATCGACACCATAATCACATAGCAAATCACGTACAAACGAATACTCTGTTCCTTTCGAATCGAAAGCGCCAATCAACAATACTGTTTTTGCCATCTTAATTACTCAAAAGTCCCCGCTCACGCATCCACTCTTCACATCGTTTGGGCCAACGATGACTATTCGACGCGGTGGTTCTCAAGCCATAACCGTGACCGCCCGATTCTGTAATGTGCATTTCAGCTGGTACTCCGATTCGTTTCAACGCCAGCCAAAGCAACACGCTGCTCTCCGGTGTCACTCCATCGTTATAGGCGTGTTGCATAAACATAGGCGGAGTTTTTTTTGTAACCAGGGCTTCTGGAACTAGCTTCCTATCGCTTGTCGTCAGGTAGGCCGGATAAATTAAAATGGAAAAGTCGGGGCGACTACTCACTTTGTCAATTTCATCAATGGGATCATATTTGCGATTCTCAAAATGCATCGAAGTCATCGCTGCCAGATTCCCTCCTGCCGAAAACCCAAGAATACCTATCCTGTCGGGCTTAATGTTCCACTGCTCTGCATGCGCACGAACATAACTCATCGTCCGCTGAGCATCCTGTAAGGGCGCGTGATGAATTGGCAACCCCTGACGGCGTGGAACCCGATACTTTAGCAACACCGCATTGACACCTAGCGAGTTGAGCCAATCACAAACTTCAGTACCTTCTAAATCCCAGGCAAGGATGTTATATCCACCGCCTGGGCAAACTACCACAGTCGTTCCTGTGTTATTTTTCGTCGCAGGATAGAACTGAAGAGTTGGGACGGACACATTTGAAATTCTTAAAACTTGTTTTTTCCCCGGTTCGCTCGGTGTGGCTGTCTCCTGCCCGATATCGCCCTTTTCCCCAGGCACCTTACCGGGCCAGACATTGATAGGTTTTTCAGCGGCTGGGACTTCCATTGTGAACATCACCACAGTTAAAAACACTACGTTTCGGAGCCACATAATATCCTCTTTCATATCAAAGTTGGTTTATATCTAACGAGAAACTATCAATTCTCTTACAAGAAGTCTATTTTTTCCCCACAAAGTGAGATTGTAACAGGGATATTATAAGAGGCAGACATCGTAGTTTCATCAAGGTTTCACTCGAATCACTGGAAGACTCATGATTATCAATGCAGGAATTATCTTTGGAAAAGTGCTTCGCAAGTTTGCTCACACTTTGATTAAAAAGTACTACCCAAAGATCCAATTCACGGGTGTTGATCAAATTCCGTCGGATGGGCCGATTCTGTTTTGCGCTAATCACCCAAACTCGCTGATCGACCCGGTTCTCATAGGGATTACAGCTAAACGTCCTGTTAGCTTTATGGCTAAAGCGCCTTTGTTTAGAACTCCTATTTTAGGGCCCGTCATGCATGCGCTAGGTATGGTGCCAGCATACCGTGGCCGTGATGACTCAAGTCAGGTAAAGAAGAACCAAAAAAGTCTTGACCGAGTCATCCAAGGACTGCAATCAGGTCGAGCCATGGGTATATTCCCGGAAGGCGTTTCCACCGATCTTCGTCAACTTGGATTAGTACGTGGTGGTGCAGCTCGTATTGCATTAGGAGCTTTCGAGGGTGGCGTGGAGGATCTCGNCATCATCCCTCTTGGTATCAACTATGAACGAAAAGAAAGATTAGGAAGTAAGGTTTGGATTAATGTCGGCGAACCAATCCAATTGCAGTCATTTATTGACAGCACTCGATCCAACGAAGAAAAAGGAATCACCGAAGATAAGGTTCTGCGACGAAAGCTAACACAACAAATTGAATCCAATCTTAAGACAGCCATCGTTCATTTAGAAAATGCTGAGTGGGACCCGTTATTGGATGATCTGGAAACTTTGGTCGAGCACTCCAAACACAAGGCATCCCTAAAGATCCCAAAACTCATGAGGCGAAAGCGGATAGCTGATGCTCTCAATTACTTCCATCGGGAAGAAGAAACCGGGACTGAAGTTATTGCCCAAATCAAACAATATCATCAAAAGGTCAAATCTGCAGGGCTGTTGATTGATGACCCGATTTTGCAGCGTTCCACACCCAAAACGACATTTCGAATATTCTGGCAGTTGATTCATTTAGTCATTTGGTTCATTCCGGCCCTCTTTGGAACACTTGGAAATATCGTACCGTTTGTCATCACAAGAGCCATTGCCGGTAAAGTTCAGGATGAGGGACAAAAGACGACTGCCCTCGCACGCATTGGTGTTGGATTACCAATCTATCTCCTTTGGTATGGCTCGATTGCCTACATAGTTATTCAAGAGACTTCTCAATTTGTGTTGGTCACGGTGACGAACTTCTTATTGGTTTTATCGGGAACGATTGCTCTGAAGTACTGGCCTTATTGTATTAAGACAATGATCCACCTTGGGCATCAGTTGAGAATTAGTTTGAAACGGGAAAGATTAAAGCAGCTTCGCGCAGAATTAATTCAAATTCGTGAGACACTTGTCCAGTACGCCGAACGATATGCAAAACTAGTTCCACGCCCTAACCCACCATCCATCAAACCCTTGTTGATGATGCTGGCATCGACAATAAGTTCGCTCATGCTTCTTTCAATTGCATTCATCTTTTACATGTCGCTTCAAATCTATTTTAACACCGAAATAGAGAATCAATTTGAAGCGCAACCGGTGAAAACAGTTCCTGTGAACGAAGAGACTGTAACGCAAGCAGAAAAGACAGTAATAAGAATTGGTGACAAGGCCAGAATTACTCATCTCGAAAGTTCTAAAAAACTCGATGAATACCTATCTGGCNCGTTCAAGTTCGAGAATCAGGACAATCGCCGGGATGTCAGTGCGATGCTGCACAACTTCTATCAAGCTCGCGACGAACTTCTGAAGATTTATCTGGTCTTTAACCCTGATCGCCAGCCCGAAGATTCGCAAGTCAAAGTCTCTCGACGACGATTAATGCAGTTATCAGCGGCGGCAATGCTGCTGCGGCATCAAATGTCATTACAATTTGCCGCAACCTACATTCACGAAAAAGAGCTGACGAAATACCTGAATCAACAGGACGATACCTTCGGTATTCCTGAAGGCCTGGTACGTCGAGTCAATGAAGAACTAAATGCCAAAGTTTACAACGAACACATAGCTACGGTTCGGGAACAATACATGCAGGAGATCGAAATTCACGGAGTCGATGAATCGGAACAATCAGAAGGCTTGTTTTATTTGATTAGTCAGGCCAACAAAACGATCAACGCAATCCATGCGAAGAACTCAGATCCGCTACATAGCAGTGTGCGTTCAGCTATCAGCAATGCTGTACGTAATGGGGTCAATTCTTATCTCAAAATTCAGAGAATTGTTGCCACAGAAATTGGAGACTTCCGTATTAAAAACACAGACGAAGTCAAAAACCATCACATTCCAAAAGAAGACGTTGAAAAATTCCATCAGCAACTGCAGCCGGGCGACATTCTCATTGAACGCCGCGACTGGTATTCATCCAATGCATTTCTCCCCGGGTACTGGCCTCATGGAGCTCTGTATGTAGGTACACCGAATCAATGGGATGATGACCTCAAAAATGAGATTTTGGTCGAATTAAGAAAACTTACGAAGGAGGAGGAATCCAGAAACCAGGACGCCACGCTTAATAATGGAAAGCAACATATACAAAAGATGCATCAACTGATCAATAATCTTGAAACAGGAAACGTCAGCGAACTAAACAACAAACATATCATTGAAGCTGTTAGTGAGGGCGTCATCCACAATACAATCGATCACAGTGTCGGAGAGGCCTCCTCTGTCTTTGCCCTGCGGCCACTGAATCTCAAAGACGGAGAACAAGCTGAGGCCATCGCAAGGGCCTATTATTATCTTGGTCGAAATTACGATTTCGATTTTGACTTCGACACCCCAAACACTCTGGTTTGCACTGAAGTGATCTATCGCTGTTATGGCGGCAACAGTGATAAAGCAACTCTACGTTTTCCAATTGTGACCGTCCTTGGACGCCGAACTCTACCAGCTCATCAACTGGCTACACAATTTGTCGAGAGTGTTCAGACTGGTAACCCTCAGTTTAAGCTGGTTGCCTGGCTCGATCACGATAGGATTAATCAAACAGCTACAGTGACGACCTATGATGATAATTACGAAAACGAGCAATTCGCTGCATTTGCAGACACGCTCAAGCGTTCAAGCATTACTTTTGTCATGGAGTATAAAAAACACGGTATGTCAGCTTTGGTTGGCAAGCCGACCATTTTTATGTTTTATCTGTCGTTGCTGACCGCTTGTTGTTATGCCATTGCAAAGCTTGTCTTTTTCCTGCGTGCCGTTTCAGAAAATACTGATTTAACACTACAGACTCACCTTGAAACATCATCCTGAAATTATGGACTACTCAAATCTTAGTGTCGACGCGCATACACATATCTTTTGCTGGGGTGAAAACCCGAAAGAAGGATTTCTTTCAAAGCAGACACAAAAATCCATTATCTCTAAACTACTTCTTAGCCTTTCCGGCATCAGGAAAGAACGTGGTGCGACAATCTCTGAAAAGATCTACAACCGTCTATTCAAAGATCTGGAATCGACTGAGTTGGATTACATCGTGTTATTTGCACAAGATGCAATCTACANGGGCGGAGCAGAGATTGATTATGAACGAACTCACTTTTATGTTTCCAATGACTATGTTTTGGAATTAGCCAAACGATCGGAGAAAATAATCCCCTGTACCAGTATTAACCCAATGAGATCTGATGCCATTAAAGAATTGGATCGAGTTCGGGACGCCGGATGCAAGTTGGTAAAAATCCATACGGCCATCCAGGGTGTCAGCCCTGATCTATCTGACTTCGAAGAATTCTATCGTCATGCGGCGGAAATTGGTATCACCTTAATTTTCCACACCGGCTACGAACATTCATGTAAGGTCGTCTCACAACAATTCACCGATCCTAAAAAACTTTCCCGAGCTTTAGATCAGGGAGGTAAAATCATTGCTGCCCATTGTGGAACCTGTGCATTTTGGGACAGGGAAGACTACTATCCTCATTTTATCGAAATGATGCATCGCTATGACAATCTCTATGGAGATACGGCTGTCATGGCCGGGTTAGTGAGACTCAATGCCTGTGGTAAGTTAGCAGCAGAACCAAAATCAATTACCAGCAGAATAATTCATGGAAGTGACTATCCCATCCCACCTAGCCGAATACCTCATCTAAGACATGTAGGACTGTTTCCCAGGTACCGCAAAAATCTACTTGACCTCGATTTGAATATTAAACGTGGTTATGACTATGGACCGCGATATGAAAATCTGATTCTCGACCTGATCGATTTTGAACTTTAATAGATACAAAACGAGCCTGCCATCTCTGGCAGGCTCTCGTTAAATCAGTACTAACTGAACGATCTTTTTAGACAGCGTCGTCGCCAATCTCTCCGGTACGAATACGGATCGATTCTGCGATGTCAGAGACAAAGATCTTGCCATCTCCAACATTACCTGTCTGAGCAGCTTTTAGCACAGCATCAATTGCGACCTGAAGCTTTTCGTCTGCCAGAATAATCTCTAATTTCGCTTTGGGTACAAAATCAACAGCATACTCGGTACCGCGGTACATCTCCGTATGCCCTTTCTGTCGACCAAAACCTCGTACTTCCACAACGGTCATCCCTTCGATGCCAGCTTCCACAAGCGCCGATTTGACGTCGTCCAGTTTATGGGTACGAATGATAGCTTCCACTTTCTTCATGTTTGCTCTCCTGTATTTGAAAAGCAGAAAAGGTTCAGCGGCCAATTCCGCTGAACACTCTCTGATTATTATTTGCCGAAGGTTGGCTTAAAGCCAGATATATCCTTCTTCACCATGCTCGCTAAGATCCAGTCCCCGAGTTTCAGACTCTTCATCGACTCTTAATCCCATGGTCTTATCCAGGATTTTCAGGATGACGAGAGAAAGGACACCAGCATAAACAACTGTCACGATCACACTAACAACCTGACCGATGATTGCTTCAGCGTTTCCATCTATGAGGCCTGAATAACCTGGGCTTACCTCAGATGATGCAAACACACCGGTCAGAATCGCTCCAATGGTACCACCAATTCCGTGGACGCCAAAAGCGTCTAAGGAATCATCATAGCCAAGCTTGGATTTCATCGTTGTCACAGCAAAGAAGCATAACACACCGGCAATAAAGCCCATGAGAATCGAAGGCATAGGCTGGACAAAACCTGCTGCCGGTGTGATGCAAACCAAACCAGCAACCGCACCGGAGGCAGCTCCGAGCGCCGTTGGCTTTTTGTGAACAGCCCATTCAAACAAAGTCCAGCCAACCACACCTGCTGCGGCAGAAAGATGAGTCACAGCAAATGCCATGGTTGCACTGTCATTCGAAGCCACTGCACTTCCCGCATTAAAACCAAACCAACCTACCCAGAGCATCGCGGCGCCCAGGACAGTATAAGTTAGGTTGTGAGGTGGCATCGGCTCGGACCCAAACCCCATACGCTTACCGATCAGGACACAAGCTACCAAAGCAGATATCCCGGAACTGATGTGAACCACGGTTCCACCCGCAAAATCCATGGCTCCTCCGGCCCAGGCGACTTTTCCGCCATGTGCAAGAATTCCTCCATCCCATACCCAATGACAAATAGGACAGTAAACCAATAGTCCCCAGACGACGGAAAAAACTGCCATGGTGCTAAATTTCATTCTTTCCGCGAATGCTCCACAAATCAAAGCAGGCGTGATAATAAAGAACATTCCCTGAAAAAGCGCAAATGTCAGGTCGGATACAGCGAGCTCCTCGTTATAGCTTAGTGAACCACCTTCCATGGCCAGCCCTTCCATAAAAAGGAACTCTCCATTCCCGATGAACCAGTTATCTACCCCATTTCCACCGAACGCCAGGCTAAACCCGCATACGGCCCAGACAACACTCATCAATCCCATCAAAAACAAACATTGCATTAATACAGAAACTACATTTTTCTTACGAACCAGCCCCCCGTAAAACAGAGCTAATCCCGGGGCAGTCATAAATAGAACTAGTGCACAACAAATCAGCATCCAGCCGTTATGGCCCGCAATCGCTGCATTGTTAACTTGTTCTTTTAATGCTGTCACTGGATCATTTTCATCGGTACTAAGTGCGTCAATTTCATAATTTGCTTCTGTCGAAACATCGGCGGACTCACCTTCAGCAAGCTCGAGTTGCGGCTCACCTTCAGGCGCAGCGTCATCGGCCCAACCTACTAACGGCGAACCTAATAAAAACATGGCACACAACAATGCATACCCATACTTTAAATAAGACATCTCAATGGATCCTCGAAAATCTAAGAGTTCAAAAAACAATAATCACGTTGCAGTATTAGAATCACCCCAACTGCAATTAGGGCCGCCTTGTAAACAATTCCCGTGTTACCAATTAAAGTCACCAGATGAATTATCTATTGCTCATTGTAGCAAACCTGAATTCAGGTACAGTGACTGAGATGTAATTGAGTTAGATAATTGTTCGGTCTGAACTGCGTTTATCCCTGACGGTACAACCACTATGGAGAATACCTGCGACGGCCCTGTCACGCCAAGGGCCCGGAGCATCATAGAACGAGTCGTCAAAAAAGACTTTATTGACCATCACTTTCGCTTTGTGCAATGGAAGTTTGTTGACAATAGCACCATCAGGTCGGACCAAAAAACTCCCCCATCGGGAGGGATAGGCAGTACTGTTATTGGCAGAAATCCAGATGTGATTCTCTGCCGCCCGGCAGGCCATCGTCGAGGGGACGATCGTCTTCCAAATATTGTATTCCTGATCTTCCACTACTGATGCTCTGGCATTATGGAACGACTGAAATAAAACCTGAACACCAGACTGTTGCAATTCCCGATAGAGTTCCGGAAATCGATAGTCATAGCAAATTAAAATCCCGCATTTAAATCCATCCACTTCAAATATCGTCATATGATTCCCGGGAGAATAATGAATGAGATCTAAAGTGGGATTTCTTCCATCGATTCCAGTGCAAAAGCGTTTGTCATATCGTTCTACGATTTCGCCAGATCCATTAATCACATAGACACAATTGTGTGGCTTATGATTGCCAGTTAGCTGATGAGTGGAGCCCAATAACACCCAAACATTTAATTCGTTGGCCAACTGCATTATGTCTTGCGTCGCGGATTTCAATAAAACCCAATCCAGCAAATCCAGCGAATCGAATTCGACTCCTGCATATCCACTCAATGCACATTCAGAAAAATGTACGACGCGAGCTCCCATTCTGGCAGCCTTCCGCATTTGCCTGAGTACATAGCTTTTGTTACTGGCAATATCAGCTTCAACAGGAAACTGACAAGTTGCAATAGAAAGACCTGCCGGCTTAGCGGCAGGTCTTTTCTTAGTTCCAGAGGGCATGAAAATGCAGTCCTTTACAAACTGAGTTTGCCCCTATGGGCGTTCAAACTTGTAGATACAGCGTCCACTAGCAGCTCCGACGGTGTAATAAATCTCACCGTCGACTCCTAGGCCAAAAGCCATGACCGGGGTGCCGGACGATTTAATCTCAATGTTCGAAATCACCTTTTCTTTACGAACATCATACTTCAGTGCCCATACACGACCCGAGATATAATCTGCGTAAAGATAAGCGCCTCGCAATTCAGGAATGGCTTTTCCGCGATAAACATAACCGCCTGTGATCGATTTACCAATCCGATGGTCATATTCAAAAATAGGATCCGTCACTTCCAGTGCGGCTGGAGTCGGAACATTGCCAAATTGATAGCTACCCTCCCGGGNACTCCAGCCATAATTGGCACCCTTTTTCAGGATATTAATCTCTTCCCATTGATCCTGACCTACATCTCCGATCCAGATAGCTCCAGTCTTAGGATCATTGGCAATACGCCATGGGTTCCGAATACCAAAAGCATAAATCTCCGGCTGAGCTCCTTCGACATCCAGGAAGGGGTTATCCTGAGGAATACCATAAGGTCGAGTAGCCGTAGGTTGGTCCACGTCAATTCTCAATATCGATCCCATCCAGGTACTAAGGTCCTGTCCCTGACCTGTTGGATCATTGCGACCACCTCCGTCTCCCATACCAATGTAGAGCAAACCATCATTACCAAATGTCATCGGGCCGCCATTATGATTAGAAAACGGCTGTGGAATTGTCATGATAATTTTTTCACTCGACGCCTCTCCAACACCTGATTTAAGGTCAACCGTAAATCGTGACAGGTAAGAGATGCGACCATCTTTGAGATTGGATTTATTGGAGGAATAATAAACGAAAATCTGACCATTCTTTGCATAGTCAGGGTGAATCGCCATCCCCAAGGCGCCTTCTTCATTGACATTATTGGCTGCATCATGAGCCTGTACCCGGTCTTGAAAATCGACGACGACCTTCGCTTCTTTCTCTTTGCCAGTAGCGTCAATCGCATAAATACGCCCACGTTGATCCAGTGCAAAAAGCCGATTTGATCCATCCCCGGGATGAATCAGTTCAACGGGTCGCATTACCTGGACTTTTCCATCATCATCAACTCCTTCAAAGTCTTCCCAGGTCATCCCTGGAAACGCTTCTACGGCGTTAAGAGTAATTTCTTTATCCGCAATAGTTGGAACCGAACCTTCGTTGATTTCACGAATCTTGATATTTCGATAAGAAACCAGGTTACCGTGATCCTGCAAACAAATATGACCTTCGCCGGCCTTACCAAAATTCGGGTACTTGGCAAATTTACTTTTGGCGACTAGCCCATTCCATTCCGGGCTACCCATCTTGAAGTAGTAGTAGTGAACGCCATTTACCTGCACTTCACAATTCTTAGGGCCAATTCTCAGGTAAACCAAATTCCACTGGCCCGGGAGACNAGTAGCATCGTCCATATCTTTACCTTTGAAGCCAACTTGCTCTTCAAACATCGTAGCCCAANCTGGTTTCTTTGGTTTATATAACTGGTACAACCAGCCTGATTTCTGAGGATCGTGACCGTTTATATTATCCTGCACCTGGATCTCGGGGCCTGTTTGCCAGGGAGCGTTATATTCTTCGGTCACATGAAACATAATCCCACTGTTTCCGCCCTTGGAGATGTTGTATTCCAGAAACAGCTCAAAATACTTGTACTTACCGGTGGTAATGATATCGCCGGCACCATCGCCTGAACGGACCAAAGCACCATCCTTAATGACCCAACCGTCGCTAACACTGTCTTTCTTGTAGTTACGCCAGCCGTCTGTGGTTTTCCCATCAAATAGTAATTCCCAACCACTTCGTTTTTCCGCCTCCGTCAATCCATTCAGTGGAACTTCCGCAGTCGCTGTATTTACCAAGCATGAAGTTAGCAGCCAGGCACAAACTACACTCAAAACTTTTAACGATTTCATAAATCTGAATCTCTACTACATAAATAAATCTATTAAATTGTTGACCGATTTTATCACACAAAACAGTCGGTTGGGTTATACGCTGGTAATCGCGTCCAGCACTTGCTGAGGGTGAGCTGCCGCATCGACGATTTTACTCCAGTGCTGCTGCACTATTCCATCTCCATCAATAAGCACTGCGGAACGAATGACCCCCATCGATTTCTTCCCAAATCGGACTCGTTCACCCCAGGCACCGTACTTTTCGAGCATCACCTTTTCTTCGTCACAAAGCAAGGTGAACGGAAGGTCATATTTACAAATGAAGTCGTGATGCGACGCGGCACCATCCGGACTCACGCCAATCACGATTGTATTTAACGCTTCAAACTTCGGATTCAAATCACGGAATCCCTGAGCTTGTTTCGTTCAGCCGGGAGTATCATCCTTGGGGTAGAAATAGAGTACGACATTCTTTCCTTTAAGATCCGCTAGCGATATCTGTTTACCGTCAGTATCAGGCAGACTGAATTCAGGTGCTGCCTGGCCGATAGTTACTGTCATTTGAATTTCCTTCCAAAAGGCGNGTCGAATCTGACTCGATTTGTTAGCTGTTGTTAGTAATAATTCCTGTGGATTCTAAGTAACCAATCACCTGATCCGCCAGAGTGTCCGGAGACTGGGCTCCTGATTTGAGATGTACTTCCGGAGCTTCCGGGACTTCATAAGGATCATCAATACCCGTCATGCCTTTGATTTCTCCGGCGCGTGCTTTCCGGTAAAGACCTTTAGGATCACGTGACTCGCATACCTCGAGAGGTGCGTCAACAAACACTTCGACGAAGTTGCCCGAACGAGATGCTTCAATTCGCTCTCGAACACTCGCTCTATCTTCACGGTAAGGGCTTACAAAAGCTACCAGCGTAACGAGTCCTGCATTGGCAAACAAATCAGTGACGGCACCGACCCGGCGAATATTCTCTTTACGATCCTCGGCTGAAAACCCTAGTCCGAATCGCTCCGCATAAGCATCGCCCAATGGCGCGAGTAATTGAGGACTCGCATTTAATCCATGCCGAACATTATCTCCGTCGAGCACAAATGTTCGGACGCCACGGGCGTATAGTTTCTGATCAACGACATTGGCAACCGTACTCTTGCCACATCCACTCAATCCAGTAAACCAGACAACACAACCCTGGTGTCCATTTAAACTTTCGCGGTTTTTTCGGGTGATCGCATGGTCATGCCAGGTAATATGTGTTTCTTCCATCTATTTTACTCCGTCGCAATGCCAGCCAACTGACATATCTGAGCGTTGACGACCGGTTGCGGACAACTCCAGACCATAAAGAACAATGCCTCACGACACCATCTTCCTACGGGGTGTCCGGCGACAAATCCCATTCCTTTCGCAGCTGAAAGGGCCGCCTGCGTTGACCGCAGCACCAGACTATTACAGCGTTGCCGTAATTCTTCGGTACCACAGGACTCAGCTCCGGAAGCCGACTGCAACAGTATTTCTCTGAGTGTCTCTCGCTCTTCACTTAATGCCCGGGCAGGAGAAAGTAAATCCGGCCTTTTGTCACCTTCCTTCAATATAAAATCAATAGCCGCACCGGATAAGCCAATAGCAAGTGTTGATGTTTGCAGACCACCGGTGCGAGCTCCGATGCCCTCTGACATCACATTTTCGATCGGACCGGCTAACAACCACTGTTGATCAACATAAACATTCTTCAGTGAAACTTTACCTGTATGGCTACCGGACAAAGCCACTAAATCTGCCGGCCGTTCAGTCGTCACTCCAGGGCTATCCGTGGGTACAACAATGAGCAATTGACGACCGTCTTCAAGCTCAGCACCAACGACGATCGTATCGGCATGGATGGCACCTGTAACCCAGGGGCTAAAGCCGTTGAGTACAAATCCCGAATCTGTTTGCTCAGCTCTCAATACCGGTTGACCCAGATGTCGCCTGCTTGTCGTGAGATGAGAAATACCGACGGTTGAAAACTGACTGCCGTCCAGTAATGCCGGAATCAATTCCTTGCGGGCAAAATCATTTCCACTCAAAGCGATTCGCCGGCAGGCTCCCGTTCGCTGAGTGATAATAAATGTAGTTGTTTGACAGGCTGCACTTAACGCTAAATAGCCTAAAGTCAGGTCGTGATCACTCCAGCCCAACCCACCATATTCCGGATTTAAGAACCAACGGAAAACGCCGTATCTGGCACATAGTTCGAGTTGTTTTTGAGGCCAGGGATAGGCTCCAGTCACGTCCTGAAAATCCAAACCACCCGACAGATCATGCAATTGACTGCACAACTCCATTAAAGCCGGATCATGAGGAGATTTAATTTCGACGGGCGCGTTACAGTCTGACATGTTGTCATTATAGAACGGGGCTGCAGCTCTTGCGATAGGCTGGTTTACAATCGTAAACGCTTGAAGATCGGTTCTGGGATGCTCCGAATGATCAACATGATATATCGCCAAAACCAACGTGAATAAATGACATTCTTTCTCTTACGAATGCCGCGGACGATATCCCTTGCCACCTGTTGTGGAGTGGCCACCAGAGGGCTATTGGGATTTACTAATCCCACAGTCATCGCCGTGGCGACAAAACCAGGTTTGACGGTCATCACATGCACACCACTATGACGGCCACGATTTCGTAAACCTTGTAAGTAAATCGACAGTCCGCCTTTGGCAGCTCCATAGAGATAGTTGCTTTGCCTGCCGCGATCGCCAGCCACCGAAGAAATCACAGCAATGAACCCCTGAGCTCGTTCTTCAAGTCGCTTCATGAGAGGTTCAATGACGGAAACACATGAAGTGAAATTCACATCCAGTGTTCTTCGAGCAAGATCCCAGTCTCGTTGGGCTTGAATCTGCTCAGGAAGAAAGCCATGACAAATAACAGCTCCCGCCACATCGTCATTCACACGAAAACAGTCATCTATAAATGCAGCATGGCCGTCAGGATCCATCGCCTCGAAACAAAAGGTAGTCACTTCACATTCAAAACGAACCTGAATGTCATGAGCAATGGCCTCCAGTTCTTCGGTATTTCTTCCTGCCAGAATCAAGTTCCATTGACTGGCCAGCTCCATTGCAGTGGCTCGGGCAATATCGGATGTAGCTCCCACCACGATTACTGTCTCAGCATGCTTATTCATCCAAATCAATCAACTCCACAATTCTTCCCAATTCCCGGACCAACAACTCGTCATCACTCACCGGCTCCATGCCTACCGACAGAGCCCAAAGCGCTATACCACCCAACTGATCCACTTGTATTTTTACCAAATCCTTCATCGTACAGACGATGGCGGTGGCCGAGACTTCCTCTGCTTTGGCGATTAATTGCTGTATATCTTTCCGCTCATAGTGATGATGATCCTCAAACTCCAGATACTCGGCAATCTCCACACCCTGCTGGCGAAGAAGCGAACTAAATGCTGCTGGATTTCCAATCCCGGAAAATGCCAAAACTGGTTGCTCAGCCAACTCATGTACATCCAGCCAATCGCCGGAAAAGTTCTCGAATCCTTCGGTATAATGAGCAAACTCAATGATTACTACGTCACGATTGTATCTCTGGATTTTCTCTCGAATCATTTGAATCGTATCAGCGGTGACTTGATCTGTGCGAGTAATAATCACGAGATCGGCGCGTTTGAGTGATGATAGAGGTTCCCGTAACAAACCTGCTGGTAACAGTCGCCCATAGCCAAACGGACAGGTTGCATCGATTAATACGATATCCAAATCTCTGGCCAGAAATCGATGTTGAAAACCATCGTCCAGAAGGAGGGTTTGTGCGGCAAATTCTTCAATTGCCGTTTTGGCCGATGTAACCCGACTCGGGTTTTGAAGATGAGGAACATCCGGCAAACGACGTTCCAACTCAAGTGCCTCATCATTCTGACTACCCTGCTCCGCCTTATAACCACGACTAAGCAAGGTAACACGAATGCCACAATCACGTAACCATCGGGCTATATAACGCACCATGGGAGTTTTACCGGTTCCACCAGTTGTCAGATTGCCAATACTGATCACCGGCACATCGACCCTTGTGACAGACTTGCCGATGTCAAATCGATAGTTCCGCCAACAGACTATCAGACGATAGACAATGGCCAACAACTGCAAAAACAGCAGAGGTAACCAAAGGAGAGGAGATTTTGAACTTCTGTCTATCAGCTTGAAATAGGCAGCCTTCATCGCACATACCTGAGTGTGTTAGAGCTGAGCCCCTAAAGTCCAGGGTACGAACTCTTCGTCACCAATGCCATGGATTTCGCTCTTAGTTTGTTTACCACTGGCGACTTCAATGATCTCTTCGTAGATTTCCCGTCCCAATTGCTGCACTGTCTTTCCAGTTAGTACGGTTCCGGCGTTAATATCCATGTCATCCACCATGCGTTCGTACATAGGAGTGTTGGTAGCAACTTTAATGGACGGTGTTGGTTTGCAACCGAAGCAACTCCCTCGTCCTGTTGTAAATACAACCACATTCGCCCCACCCGCAACCATACCCGTGACGCTGGGAGGATCGAAGCCGGGAGTATCCATTAAAACAAATCCTCGCTTGTCCACCTGCTCGGCATATTCGTAAACTGCTTCTAAGATCGTTGACCCACCTTTAGCCACTGCACCTAACGATTTTTCTGCAATGGTCGTCAGACCTCCTTCTTTGTTGCCAGCTGATGGATTGTTATTGATTGATTCACCCCAAATATTGGCATACCATTCCCACCAGCGAATTCGCTCCAGAAGTTTATCAGCCACTTCAACAGATCTAGAGCGAGCGGTCAGCAGGTGCTCAGCACCATAAACTTCCGGCATTTCTGACAACATCGCGGTCCCACCACTGGCAACCAGTAAATCACTAGCCACCCCAACGGCAGGATTCGCCGTCACTCCGGAATTTCCATCCGAACCACCACATTCAAGCCCCACTACAAGCTCACTCACAGGAATCGGTTCCCGTTTTACATCATTCGCGGCAGGCAACAGTTTGGCGATCTGTTGAATGCCCAATTCAACTGTAGCCATGGTACCTCCATGATCCTGCATGCTCAGCACCGGCGGTGATTGAGATCTACCGTCACCCCCGACACCATCAATTTGAACAAGCCGCTGACTTTCGACCAGGTAGCCAATAGTACTTTGCTCACATCCGAGTCCGACAATCAGGTAGCCACCGATATTTGGATGACGGGCAATCCCACCTAACACACGATTCAACATTTCATGTTTCAAGCCACCAAATTGCATGCCACATCCTTCGCCATGAACAAATGGCACAATACCATCTACATTGGGATAGTCTTTGAGGATACTCTGATCGAAATGTCGCGCGATGTACTTGGCGACTGATGCCGAGCAATTTACAGACGAGAGAACACCTATATAATTTCTTGTTCCCGAAGCACCACTGGGACGCTTATACCCCATAAAGGTGCGGTCTGTAATCGGAGGCAACGGCTCGGGGTGATTGGTCGCTTTCTCGTACTCAGTCTCCGGTGCTACATGTTTTACATTGTGGACATGAACCCACTGTCCAGGCCTAACTCGATCAGTCGTTAATCCGATTGGTTGGCCGTACTTGTAGACGGGTGTCTCGGATTCAATCTCACAAATCGCTATTTTGTGGCCGATTCGGACATCTTCCTGCAGCTCAAATTGCCGCCCGTCGACTTCTAAACTCGTACCCTTTAGAAGATTTCTGGTGGCAACACATATATTGTCGTTTCCGTCGAGATAAATAAAATCTACTTTTTCTGGCACAGTCAACTATCCAAAGATTACGGCGATTCAAGTGGGAATGACGAGGATACTCGTCAAATACTCGGTTTCCAGTCAATTTAGCCCAAAGGAACGGTTATTTTCCAGCTAAGGGAACCTCAATTGACACAATTGGCTCGGAGAATCAACAGTCTCAAAACCGATATATATAAGGTAGTGGTTACTCAACATTCTACTGTAGACTCTTTACGAATTCAGGGTAATAGCATTACAAGTAGCAGCTACCTCCTCTAGTTACGGCTGATGCGATTGACCTTCCAGAATTCAATCGAACTTTGAGGCAAAACAGACGTCTATAATAAGTAGAACAATATTTTAGATTTCAGCGGATAACATTATGGGCACAGGCTCTATATCACACCACGATCTTACTGCTTCACCCGAGGCAGGACATGTCGCAGACGTGTTGCAGACCAGTTGCCGACGCTGGAAACTACTCGACATTCTTTTGATTTTCAGCCGCACTGTTCTCGCTGGCCTGCTCATACTTGGCTCAGCATTCGCCATAGACCACTGGACTTATTTATTGCTGCAGGATGGATCACTCGGCTCGATAGGTCGGTGGATTTACTTTCTCTTGCTTGTAGTCATTTATCCGCCGATGAGTATCTATCTGATCGCTCGGTCATTGAAAGGGCGAATCAACCCCCTATTTGTCGCACAGCAAATTGAAGAAGTATCGCCGGAGATTAAAAACAGCATATCCAATTTCTGGCAAATTCGATCCACAAAGCACATCCACCCTTCGATCGTTAGTTCAATGGGGCAGCGTGCGGTACTCGATCTGGATGAAGACCGCGCCGAAGACGGCGTAGACACCACAAGTACTTCACTTTGGGGATACTCAAGTCTGGCCTGTTTGGCAGTGACAGCAATTTACTTTGCCCTCATGACGGGTCCGTCGTTACAAACAATCCATCGCATTCTTATCCCCTGGGACACGGTTCAACGGCCGTCTGAGATTGTGATTAAATCAGTACAGCCTGGCGACGCCACGATTACTTTCGGATCCAGTCTGGAATTTACAGCCGAACTGAGTGGAGCAAATGCGAACACACCAGTCTTTCTAATCACTGAATCTACCGATGGCAGTACTGCGCAAACCAGACTACCGATGCAACATAATCAGGGTCGTTTTGAATTACTTATGGATAAGTCTCCACTAGGGATCCAGCGAGACTTCGTTTATTGGATTGAGGCTGGTCATCCACAGGGACGTACTGCGATCAGTGAACAATTCCACGTCACTGTTCAACCAGCAGCTTCAATCCGCGTCACTCAACTGCAATACCAATTTCCTGCATATACCGACTTACCTGACGCCGTAAATTCAAGACAATTTCAGATTGAGGCGGTTGAAGGCACCTCTATTAAAGTTTCTGCGCTGGCAAACAAGGAAATTGCCTCAGCCTGGCTACAACTACGAACTCCCTCAGGGGACACCGAAAAACGTATGATGCTGGTGGAAGATGAGAAGGTAGGTACGACTGATTTTGAATTACGAGTCGATGCAAGTCAGACTCCGGCCTATGTGAGTTACCAGATATTTTTTCGGGCAAAGGATGGCGCTACAAATCCGGAGGCCATTGAATATTCAATCACCACGCTTCAAGATCTGGCTCCTGTGATCGAGTTCACAAGACCGGCCGCTCGGGAAATACGCCAAGGTCCTATCGAGCTTCCCATCAATCAAACCCTGCCACTTGCCTGGTCAGCACATGATCCCGATTATGAATTATCTTCCGTCGACTTGGTCGTCACAGAACCAAACCAAGATGACCATCGAGTTGAATTGCTCAAGGACAACAACCGTGGCGAAGGAAAACGTGTTTTTAGGAATGATTTCACTCCAGCCGACTTTGATTTATCTCCCGGAACACGAATTACCGTTTATGGTGAAGCGGCAGATAATCGAAAAACCTTTTCCAACCCTCAGCCTAATCGAACACAAAGTGAGCTTCTTGTAATTCACGTGACCGAAGCGGTGGAAAAGACGGGCGATGAATCTCAGGAAAACATGTCCGACGAAATGGAGATGGCCGACTCATCTTCGGACAATATGGAAGACAAAACCGAAGACTCCGGGAATGAAGACGGCATGCCCAAAGACGGTGGAGATGGCGCTGAATCCGGAGAGGGGATGACCGGTGGAGCAAGTGAAACGCCGGAAGAAGGCGGCGATCCTGACATGGAAAACGGTGGCACCGGTGGAAAGGGGTCTACGTCCGACAATCCTGATAGTGGTAAAGGAGAAAACACGCCTACAAGTGAAGGTATGCCCGGGGACGCCAACGATACTAATTCCGCAGATGGCATGAGTACCGATAATTCTGATGACGGCATGGAGAGTGAAAACGGGGGTGATGGGGACGGCACGGCCTCGGATGAGAACGCCACGTCAAATCAGTCCGGCAGTAACACTGGTGAGGAAACCGGAGAGAACCCAACCGATGGCTCAGTATCAAATAATGATTCGGAAAATGGAACTCCCACCGGAGAAGCTGGAGATGACAGCCATAACAATCAGCCATCCCAGGAAGGTACTTCGAAACCGGATGACCATCACGATGGGGACATTTTCGAAAAGCTGCTTGAGCGTCTGCGTGACACGCAATCCGACAGTCAAAAAGGAAACAATCAACCCCAGGGACAAGAAACAGGCGACAATAGCAGCGGTGGAACTGAGAATCAAAATTCCGATGACAACCCTGGTAATAACGGTGAAAACCAAGCCTCGGCGGGAGAAGGGGAAGGCAAAGCAAATACTCAAAACGGAAATCCTAAGTCGGGCGACCCAACTAACGCCGGACAACAGAATGGGGATAGCAACACAGATCCGAATGGCGAAGGAACGAGTACAGATGATCCGATGAAAGAGCCGCGCGAAAGTAATGCAGGTGAAGGCGGTGAGCAGGTGGATGAGCAGGGTGGCAACGATATCACAGGTCAAACAGGCGGTACTCAACAGGGCGACGACTCAATGGGTAATAGCTCGGATGCAACAGGGCAATCCACAACGGAAACACCTGGCAGTAACGATACCATGGGCACATCCGGAGAAAACCAAAACAGTGACGGCTCACAAGCCAATCCACAATCCGGCACGGGGCAACAGGATGCTGTCCCTAAGGACGAACTGGGACTTCCGGAAGAACTGGAAGACAATGAAGAGGCCAGGCTGGATTATGCCCGGAAAGCCACCGATCTGGCTCTCAAGTACCTAAGTGACCATCAGGACAATCCGAGCGATGAGCTGCTTGAAGATTTAGGGATCACGGCCGAGCAACTTCGCGAAATGGTTTCCAGATATGAACAATTGAAACAGGACAACACGCAGGCCGGCCAACAAACTCTCAATGAAACTCTCAAATCGCTAGGACTCCGACCCTCGGCAGAAATTCAAGCCCGCAAGGTAAAAACCAATCGTCAGGATGTTCAGGGGGTATCTGGCGGTGGAGCTTTATCCGGGCTGCCACCTCACCTGCAACAGCGATTCAAATCGTTTCGAACGGGTACGACTGTATCGGATGAATAGGTTGTAAGGACAGCAACACCGCTGAACCTTAAAAAGCGGCAAAAAGGAGATGCCGCTTTTCTACGAGCAGAGAATGGACGAAGCACTGTAACGTACTATTAATAGTACGTACTTTCTCCAGGAATTTACCGTGATGCCTGATATAACCCCTCGCTACCTTGTTCCCTTTCACCCAAAGGATGTGGCACACCGTTTCACTGATGTGCTAATCATCGGCGGCGGACTAGCAGGCCTGCGCGCAGCAAACGCGGTGGACCCTTCAAACAGTCTAATAGCTCGCCGGTATGGGCATCTGGGTCGGGCGAGGTAAGGGCCGGAAGCCTGGGCAGCCGGCCGTTCAAGAGCCATCGATCTTGGCGGCATCACGTGGCAAGGAGTCGAACTTCGGGAATGACCACATTCTCGATCCTCACGGGGCGTACATCTTCTGCC
>PBCP01000033.1 GCA_002717145.1 Planctomycetaceae bacterium
TAGCATCGGAGGCATTGGTAATCATATCGATGCCCCCTACAGTAAGAAGCTGAGCTCCGGGACCTTCATACCCGAGAAACGGCGTCGCCCGAGCCATATTCGATCCCACCGTAATCGCCCAAATGGCTAACTGGTCCCACGGAAGCAAATACCCAGTGAATGACATCAGCAAAGTGAGCAGCAACAGGATCACCCCCACTACCCAATTAAACTCCCGGGGCGGCTTATAGCTTCCCGTAAGAAAGACCCGATACATATGCAACCAAACAGTAATCACCATCGCATGAGCTCCCCACCGATGTAATTCGCGCAGTATCCCTAAGGAGGTCGCATCCCTAAGCGTCAGAATGTCTGTATACGCCCACTCAATCGTTGGGCGATAGTAAAACATCAACAAAACACCCGTCACGGTTTCCACCAAAAACAGGAAAAACGTAACGCCCCCCATACACCACGTATAACTTAGCGCGATCCCCTGCTTCTTCGCAGAGACCGGATGGAGATGAAGAAAGAAGTTCGTCAACATGACGACAATTCGGTTACGCCGGTCGACAGGAGCCGGGTGCCGAAAGATACTCTTCCAGATCTGAGAGTTACGAATAATATCACCGAGTGAAGGCATTGATCAATTAACCTATTTCAAACTCTAAGATGTCATAAATAGTTGCTAAACGCTCACATATGAATTGGAGTCAGCCCACTGACCCAATTCTTCATTGAACTTGGTACTCTTATCCACTTCCAACTGACCGTCATCCGAAAGCCGGATGGCGTAACGTTCCAGCGGCCGTGGAGCAGGACCTTCAAAGTTAATCCCGTCCTTGTAAAAAACACTCCCATGGCAAGGACACTTAAATTTCTGCTCACCCTCCAACCAGTTAGGCGTGCAGCCCAAGTGAGTACAAACAGACTTCAGCGCGTAAATCTGCGACTCACCCTCATATTCAAATCGGACAACCCAAACACCGAATTGCGCCTTGTATTTCGCTTCCACCTGCCCCGGAGCATAGGAGTCTGGAAAGCCAACTTTAAATTTTGTTGGTGGCTCGGTCAGAACATTCGGGAACATGAATCGGGCAAGCCCCAAAACCCAAAGCAAACTCGTGATTGCCATCGAAGTAAACCCAACAGCCAAAGGCGCTCCAAACAGGACACCCACTGTCGAAGCAAAAAAACCACGACGGCCTGTCGCTTCTGATGCAACCGGCGCCGGTTTGGGAGGCAGGAAATCCTCACGTCGCGGAGCTGGAGGTAATTCAACCGCTTTTTTAGCTGCCGGTTTTTCACCAGCCTCTTCTGCAGTTTTTACCGCATCTTCAACCCGCTGCGGGCCACGCTGCATCCCTTTTCGAGCAGCCGCCAAAATACTCGCTGTGTCACGCGGACCGGTCTGAGCTACTGACTCCTGTTTAGGGGCAGCAGGTACTGCCGGCTTCGCGGCCGGAGCCGATTTCGCGGGAGCTGCTGCAGCAGCTTTTGGGGCAGCGGCAGACTCACCTGAAGCACTTGCCCGGGCTGCAGCTAGCATATCTGCCACTGACATTTTCGATGGATCAATCGCAGCAGGCGCGGCGACCGGTTCCGCTGGCGCTGCTGCTTCAGCAGGAGCTTCTTCGGATTCCACAGAAACATCGGCTACAGCACCACCCTGCCCGTCCACCTGTCGGCAGCGAAGCAAAATCTCTTCAATAGTTAAGTCTTGATCAGCCATAAGATACTTTGCCTATTGGCTACTTCTATACATGTACATCAGTATCAAAATACACAGCCTCAAGCGACTCACATTCAGTCAACTTTTCGCCCGAAGGCAAACTATGGCGGTGCATATACAACACAAATTCGACCAGTCGGACCACAATGCGTTAACCGCCGAGCCTACTTTGTGATTTTTTTCACAATTAAATAAAACGACAAACCCATAGAGCCGGAACGACTGAAAAACGGACCTTACGCCCGCACAAGAAGCTCCCTCTCGAGTAATTGTATTAACCGTATTTACCTTAGTTTATCAACCGTTGCTAGGTGAACGTAGTACCCTACAGGGCTGAAACTACGTATTTTCAAAAAATCTTTTGCCTAATTTCCAACGAACTCTACTAAGGGCCTGTGACTCTCGTCACAAACTCTAAAGACATACTCTCTAGAGTGCTTTGTCTGCAATATCAGTTCGGTACCAACTGCCAAACCACTCGATACATTCAGCTGCCTGATAAGCAGATGCTTGAGCTGCTTTTAAATCATCACCAATCGCCGTTACACCTAGTACTCGCCCACCGTTATTGACAATCCCGCCAAAGTCTCCAACTCCTGTCCCCGCATGAAAAACCTTCACATTTTCAATTCTGGCAGCCTCTTCCAAGCCATGAATCACTTTGCCTTTTGCATAGCTTCCCGGATAACCCTCACTAGCCATGACCACACAACAGGTTGGACGCGGATCCCAGTGCAATGGATCAATCCTTGACAAATCTCCGTCCGCAACGGCCTCGAGGGCATCTACCAAATCCGATTTCAAACGCATCAGCAGCGGCTGACATTCGGGATCACCAAAACGAACATTGTATTCTAGGACTTTAATCCCCTGTGGCCCCTTCATAAGCCCCGCATACAGAACTCCCTTAAAGGGCGTGCCATTCGCCTTCAACGCATGTACAGTGGGGACCAGAACGTTTTCTTCGACCCATGACATGTCATCTTCAGTCACCAGCGGAGCAGGACAATAAGCTCCCATGCCACCCGTATTTGGCCCCGTGTCACCGTCAAAAGCTGGTTTATGATCCTGGCAGGCCGGAAGAGGAACAATCGTTTCTCCATCAGTGATAGCCAGAATACTGGCCTCCTGCCCCTCCAGTTTTTCCTCGATAATGAACTCCGCGCCGGCATCTCCAAAGACTTTATCACGGGCTATTAATTCGATTGCTTCCAGCACTTCATGCTTTTTGCTACAAACCGTAACTCCCTTTCCTGCTGCCAAACCGTCAGCCTTTACCACTACCGGACATGCCGTATTGGGTGAATCTCCAGGAAAGCGATCATGAATCATCTCTATAGCCGAATCTGCATCGCGAAAAGCCCAGTAATCCGCAGTTGGGACATTACCAGCATTTAGGATTTCTTTGCAAAATACTTTGGATGCCTCCAACTGAGCCGCAGGTTTAGCCGGTCCAAAAACCTTAAGCCCTTCAGCTTCGAAAACCTCTACAATTCCATTTGCTAGAGGCACTTCCGGACCAACAACGGTCAAACCAACTGCATTACCTTTGGCAAACCGAGCCATGGCATGATAGTCATCTGCATCCAGATCAACATTCACTGCATCGAGTGCGGTACCTGCATTACCCGGAGCCACGAAGACATCCTTGACTCGAGAACTTTGAGAAATCTTCCAGGCGAGAGCGTGTTCACGACCGCCACTACCAACTACCAGCACATTCATTATGGATCCATCCTTGATAATCTAACGATCTGACTTGTCCATGAATATAACGCTCTACCCTGCGACGCTCAAGCAGGGGAATCTCATTGCAGGCAGGCCTATCGATTTCTATATGCCTGAACAGCCAGCTCATCGCATCGATCATTCTCCGGGTGACCACTATGGCCTGCGACACGTGTATACTTCACTTCGTGTGAGCCAAGCAATTCATCCAACTGAACCCATAATTCCTGATTTTTAATCGGAACCAGCCTGCCTTTTTGCTTCCGTTTCCAGCCATTTCGTTTCCAGCCGGCCATCCACTCTTCCATCCCCTTGCCAACGTAAACGCTGTCGGTGAACAACTCGACCTGGCAGGGTTTCCTGAGGGCCTCCAACCCTTCGATCACCGCCTGCAATTCCATTCGGTTATTCGTCGTATCCGGGGCATAGCCATTGGCCTCCTTCTCTTTACCTGTCGCCGGATCACGCAGGATATAGGCCCAACCGCCCGGTCCGGGGTTTCCGCTACAGGCTCCGTCTGTAAATAGATGTATATAGGGTTTTTCCATCGATGCTCTCGTACTTCTAACCTACGATTAACTTGTCTGATCTGAATCGGCAGCATTTGACGAGTCATCGGATGACACTTCCTCACGACCAATGTTCCCATCAACAGCTTCGCGATTTACAACCCTGTCCATGTCAGTGTGACTTTCTGATTGAGTTTCAGGCTGAGAAACCATCAATTCAGATTGCTCGCGATTTAACCGATCAACCCTCTGATTGATATCTGATTTGGCTTCCGGTTGAACAGGAGTCGTCTCGCGTGGAAGTGATACCTTAAAGGTCGAACCAATTCCCAGTTGACTTTCCACAGAGACTTCTCCACCAAGCATTCGGCTGATCTCTTTGACAATCGAAAGCCCCAACCCCGTACCTGCATATTCCCTGGTTAGATTGTCCTGCCCGCTAGAGACATTTCCCTGCCTGAATTTTTCAAAGATCACTTCACGATCTTCCTCCGCAATTCCAATCCCGGTATCGACGACACTGATCAGAAAAAAACCTTCCTGTTGTTCACAATCTTCCAGTCGAACTGTAATGCGACCTCCTTCGGGAGTAAATTTAATTGCATTGGAAAGCAAGTTGGTAAGCACTTGCTGAATCTTTCCCTGGTCCTGAAAGATCATTGGATCAGGCATCTCTTCTTTAATCTCCAACGATAGATTCTTTTCTTCAACAAGCGACTTCACCAGATCACATTGCGCACTGGTAACCACATGCAGGTCCATCTCCACGGGATGAATTTCCTGTTTACCCGCTTCAATTTTGGCTAAGTCCAGAATCTCATTTATCATCTCCAGCAGGATATGGCCTGCCCTTTGAATATTAGAAGCATAGCCCTGCTGTTTCTCATTTAAAGCATCCAGCCCCTGCAGGACTTCCGAAAATCCGATAATACTGTTGAGTGGTGTCCGCAGTTCATGACTCATATTCGCCATAAACTCATCTTTCATGCGATTCATATCGAACAATTGCATGTTGAGCTGAGCCATCTCATCAACCTTGAGATCCAGGTCAGCATTCACGCTTTTAAGTTCATCCTGCGCTTCGGTCAGGTGACGAACCATTCGATTAAACGACGTTCCCAATTCTTCAAATTCATCATCGGTCGAAATTTCCGCACGGGACTCCAGATCACCATGACTAATCCGATCGCTAACATCACGTAAATGTTTCAATGGTCGCACCACCAGCAGGCGAATAATAACGTAAAGCGCAATCATCGAAACAAACACCGTTACTATCGCCACAGCAATCAGAATTGCCCGGGATTGATGGATTGAATTCTGAGTTTCTTCGTATGGTATCTTTACCTTAATTACAGTAAACGGGAGTTCCGTTCCATCGACAGGAGTGCCCTGCCCTGCGCCCTCGACTCCCGGGGTTTGCTCGCTGTGGCAGATCGTACAGGTATTGCCCCAGCGAATCGGCTCGTAGTACTGATACTCATTAATATCCTGCGCCACTCGCTCCACAAAAATTGGACGCTCCTTACCGGAACCGTCGTCCACTGAAAACAACTCTGCGATATCGACATCCGGAACTCCCTGTTCCAGCTTTCCCCCCTCCGATTGCTCAGCTGTTAGTTCGGCCTCACGCTTCCGATCCAGCATTTTTTCAAGCTGGTCAAGAATATTGACCTCTAAAGCATTTCCCGGGATGCGGACCTTGGGAATTTGTTTCGGTTTAGAATCTTCGTCCTGAACAATAATTTCGTGATTGTGACGCCCGTCGGTTCGAGCCAGTTGCTTACCCAGCAAATCAGCGAATCCCTGTTTGTCTTCCCGTGTTTCCCAGTAATTAAAGTGCGGTTTCAACAACGCAATATCAACGACATCACGAGCCGTCGTCCGCGTATTCTTGAGTATCAGATCTGAACTGACCTTTTCCACTCCCCAAAAGGCTCCGGAAATCAAGAGTGTCAACCAAAACCCGAATAGCAAGCGGCACTTGCGTTCCAGACTGGTTTCACCTAGCACTCGTCTCCAGGATTGCTGAGCCATAAAATTTGTTTCTATCGATAAGCCAACAGTGACGACGCATGAAGCATCGTTGCATCTGCATTTATTCTATTCCATTTGATCTAAAGCAACCAATGCGGGACATTTGAGCTTAACTAACGTCACCGACATCGAGTACCCGTCCATACCGTCGCAAAACCTGCTTTCGCAATTTGACAAATTCCGTAGACTGTAATCCAGGGTCACTTTCCAACATAGCCTGCGCATCGTCGCGGGCTAATTCAACAATCGTCCGGTCTCGCCGCAAATCCGCAACTCGAAGCGGAGGCATACCGTGCTGCTTCGTTCCGAATAAATCTCCAGGACCTCGCAAATCAAAATCGATTTCTGCCAATTCAAATCCATCTAAAGTATCCACAAAGGCCTGTAGACGGTGCTCAGCTTCCTCATTGGCCGGACTCCCGAATACGCAGACATAGCCGGCGTGATGCCCTCGGCGAACCCGTCCACGCAACTGATGCAGCTGAGCCAATCCAAATTGCTGAGCATCCTCAATGGTCATCAACGACGCGTTGGGAACATTCACTCCAACTTCGATCACCGAGGTCGCCACCAAAACATCCAGCTCATGAGCATGGAACTGGCGCATCGTCTCTTCTTTGTCAGCCGATGTCATTTTGCCATGCACCACACCAATCCGGAAGTCAGATAGGATTCGATTTCTCAATCCTTCATATATCTCTTCCACACTGACTAAATCTTCACGCGTGGCACGTTCAACCGTCGACGCAATCACATACCCCTGACGCCCTTCACGCAGCTTAGCGCGGAAAAACTGCCACCATTTTTCACGTTCCGTGGCGTCGCCCAAATAAGTATGAACCGGCTGCTGATGATCGGGTCCCTGACGAATTGTCGATATATCAAGGTCCGCAAACATTCCCATCGCAATCGTACGAGGAATTGGTGTTGCCGACATGACGAGATAGTGAGGATCGAGCCCGTTGTTGCGAGCCGCCATTCGCTGACGGACTCCGAATTTATGCTGTTCATCGATGACAACTAATGCCAACGACTTAAACTCGACCTCCTCATTTGCCACGCTGTGTGTTCCAATTAACAGGTCGATTTCCCCGGAAGCTAACTCTTCCAAAACACGACGCCGGTCCCCCGCAGCCATCGAGCCGGTTAGTAACCCGATGTTGACTCGGGAGTTCTTCAAATCCTCTTGCAAAGTACGGAAGTGTTGCTGAGCCAATATTTCCGTAGGAGCCATCAAAACTGCCTGATGGCCGTGAGCCACACTTAACAGCATGGCATACTCGGCCACCACCGTTTTACCGCTTCCCACATCCCCTTGTAACAAGCGATTCATCGGCTCGCTGCTGGCCATGTCATCACAAATATCCTGAACGACCCGGTGCTGCGCCGCGGTTAACTCAAATGGAAATCTGGCTGTAATCCTCGCATGGATCCGAGCATCCGTCTCAAGTTGCGGTGCTTTGTTGGCAATACTGTGATACCAGCGGCGTAACACCAGAGCCAGCTGTAAGACCAACAGTTCCTGATAAACAAAGCGCAGCCGATGGTGTTCGACCTTTTCCATAGATTCGGGGAAATGGATACCCCGAACAGCTTCGTGAATCGAACCAATTCCCTTTTGAATCCGAATCAATTCAGGAATAGCCTCTTCCAGCTTGTCGACATAGTCCTCGACAGCCGTTTTTACCAGTTTTCGCATTGCGAGCTGACTGATACCCTGTGACAGCCGATAAACCGGTAACACTTCGCTTCCCTGTACCTGAGTTTCTTCATCGATGACTGATATTCTCGGATGAGTCATCTCCCACCGATCAGCTTTCGGCTTAGCCAAACCTGACAAAACGACTCGATCGCCGGCCTGATACTTATCTTTCATAAAATGCATGTTGAACCAGGTCGCTTTGAGCAACGATCCATCACAGTCTACAGTGATGGAAAAAATGGATTTCCCATAACGTGTACGGCCCATCCGTATACTTTCGATTTCCCCCACGATGGTAACTTCAGATTCTTCTTCCAGATCGGCGAGAGCAACTAATTCCCCCGTACTTTCATAACTACGAGGGAAGAAAAATAATAGATCCCGAATCGTTCGTATACCAAGCTTCTCCAGTGGAGTATTCCATAGCCCTCGATAGCCGCGCAGCAACGATACCGGACTGGTCAATTCAGGCCTGCGTGGAATATCGATACGTTCGGGATACTTCATGTCTTGTATTCTACCGGCACTAACCATCCTGAAAAATTAAAACTCGTCCCGCTGACACAAGTTTGACACCCCCCTAACCAAAGTATGTTTTGGCACTAATTCCTTTAGTGAGACACCTTGACCTATCTCTGACTGATGAGAGTCAAAGCAAACTTAACGGATCAACGTCGACCACCCATTGAACACCTTCTACCGGTTTCGAGTCATGATACACTTTGCCAACCGCGGCCCTCAAGAAATCACCGTCGATTCCCATCAGAAGGACATGAATTCTGTACCGGTCACGCAGTTTAGCAATCGGCGCGGGAGCTGGTCCCAAAATACGAAACTCTTGATCTCTTCCCCCTAATTCATCTTTGCAACGCTTCACCAACTCCCCGGCAAATGTGAGTGTCGCCGCCTCGTCCATACCTCGAATAATAAGTCGTATCATCCTGGAAAACGGCGGATAACCAAACTGCTCACGGCCCGGCAATTCCCGGTCGGCAAACATGTCATACTCGTGCTTAGTTGCCGCCTGGATCGCTAAGTGCTCAGGAGTATACGTCTGAACCAACACGCGGCCTTCCATTTCCCCGCGACCCGTCCGACCAGCCACCTGAGTCACCAATTGAAAGGTCCGTTCACCGGCACGAAAATCCGGGAAATGTAGTGCAGTGTCGGCATTGATCACACCCACTAACGTGACATTTGGAAAATCCAACCCTTTGGCAATCATCTGTGTACCCACCAGAATCTTAACTTCCCCACTGCGAAAACGATCCAAGGCCTGTTCGTGGGCATTGGGACGTTGCATTGTATCCGAGTCCATACGCAGTACCGGTACATTGGGAAAACGCGACTTCACTTCGTCCTCTAAACGCTGAGTACCAAGTCCGCCAAATCGTATGGCATCTCCATTGCAGTCCGGACATCGCTTAGGAGCGTTCGTCTGATAATCACAGTAATGGCAAATCGCCAGCTCACGACGTTGCCCGCTAATCCCATAGCGATGATGAGTCAATGAAATTTCACACTGCGGGCACTCCAGAACAAACCCGCAGGCTGGACATTGAATATTGGTTGAGTAACCCCGACGGTTAAGCAGTAAGATGACCTGTCCGTTCTGGTCAATCGTATGCTGCATCGCCGTTCTAAGCTGCCTGCTGATCGCTCCATAACTTTGTTTACTCCGCCCCTCGTGCCGAAGGTCCACTGTAGCCACTGCCGGTAGCGGCCGACTCATCACACGTTCTGGCATGGATACCAATTCATATTCCCCAACTTTCGCCCGGTGCCATGTTTCCAGAGCGGGCGTCGCAGATCCTAACACCAAAGGAATATTTTGGAATTGCGCCCGTTTAACAGCGACGTCGCGGGCATGATACCGCGGCGTTGTCTCCTGCTTGAACGATGTTTCATGCTCCTCGTCAAGGACGATCAATCCCAACCGGGGAGTCGGCGCGAATATGGCACTGCGAGCTCCGACCACCACCTGGACTTCGCCATTGGCAATCTGCTGNCAATGCCAGTGTCGCTCAGCATCACTCAAATGACTATGCAAGACGGCCACACTATCAAACCGGCTGCGAAATCTTTGTCGGGTTTGTGGAGTCAAAGAAATCTCAGGAACGAGTACGATCGCCTGTCGACCATATCCGATGACCTCTTCTATCGCCTGAATATAAACTTCTGTCTTACCACTTCCCGTAATCCCATGTACGAGAATCGTCTTGTGTTGGTCACGTTTTACGGCTGAAGTGATTACATCAAGAGCCGTCTGTTGGTCATCATTGAGAACGAGTGCCTGCTCCCGCGTTAACACCTCCTGCTCAATTTCGTGTTTATAGATCCGACGTTTCTCAACAGCAAGCAGACCTTTTCTTGCCAGGGTTCGGAGCGGAGCTTGTGTGCAACCGACCTGTTTACAGATTTGATCACCCGTCAGCCAGACGTCATTACCTCGTAAAACTTCGAC
Organism: Planctomycetaceae bacterium; assembly: GCA_002717145.1. Lineage (GTDB taxonomy): Bacteria > Planctomycetota > Planctomycetia > Pirellulales > Pirellulaceae > UBA721. Next base: position 10,152 of record PBCP01000033.1, read on the forward strand.
AATACGCTGCTGTTTGGCTGGCAGCTTTTCGGTATCAATCGTCACCAGATTGGTCGCATTAAGGGAATAGAATTTGACAGCTCGTGTACCTGCCGAACTACGGACGCCGGCCGGAATCATTGCCTCTAAAACCTGACCTGGGCGAGCCACATAATAATCCGCCATCCAGTGACAAAGCTCCAGCATCCGGGCTGAGACCAGTGTCGTCCTGTCTAAAACCTGTGAGATCGGTTTCAACCGATAACGCAATGCAGAGTCCCCGGAATCCTGATGAATGCCAATGCAGTAACCGATGACTTTACGATTACCACGCCCTAAAGGAACCTCCACTCGGCGACCAACCTGCACCTCTCCCTTCAATTCCTCCGGGATAAGATAATCGAAGGGCCCCCAGGGAACTTCCGAAAAGACAACCGTGGCAAGTGAGCGATCTCTGGCGGAATCCAATTCCCAGAGCGCAGGCCGTTTAGACGCTTCAACAACGTCATCGTCAAATAGTCCTTGCTGCCGATCCATTCAGAAAACATCCGTGTCCAAAACTTAGAGCTACAGGATAGTCTACAGCACGAGCCCGTCGCTGCCTAACCATTAAACTCGCCGGGCATCAGGGACTATAGGTAAAGAAGACAGCAGGTGCTACACTCAGGATAACTGACTATCACAACACTCCATCCTGAATTCAAATGGCACGTATCGGAATCATTGGCGGAAGTTTTGACCCAGTTCACTACGGGCACTTGTTACTAGCTGAATGTGGATTGGAACAATGTCCCCTGGATGAAGTCTGGTTTATCCCAACAGCCATCAGTCCCTTTAAGGAAGCAGGAAGTCAGGCTTCTGAATCTCAACGTCGGGATATGTTAACGCTTGCGATTGCCAGTCACCCTCAGTTTTCCATTAATGAATTGGAATGGCAACGTGGTGGTATTAGTTACACCTGTGATACGCTGGAATCCCTCACTACAGAATTCCCTGAACATCAATTTTTCTTTTTGATGGGTGCGGACTCACTGGCCGATTTTCATCAATGGAAAAACGCTCGACGAATCTGTGAATTGGCGCGACTAGCTATAGTGTCACGTCCGGGAAGCCCACTTCCTGATCTGAGCGTCTTAGAGCCACTGGCAGAGCCCGAATATTTAAACGATCTGACCAACTGTCAGATTGTCATGCCAGCAATGGATTTAAGTAGCTCAAACATACGATTAAGAGTTGAGCAGCAAAAATCGATACGCTTCAGACTTCCTCGGGCTGTGGAACAGTACATTGCGGCACAGGATCTTTATCGAGAAGTGGGGCCAGCGGCTCTTAATGATCAAGCGGAAAAATCAACTAGTGAGTCTTAAAAGCTTGAATCCTTTATCATCGCTCATTACTTAAAGTCCAAGCTTAATTGAACAAATAAGCTTTGCCGTCGAGAATCACCAGCAACTTACCTTTCAACTGCAGAACAGGCCCCAGTTCTTTCCCGAAATTTGCAGCCAGATCAAAATATTGCTTACTGAATCGTTCAACAGCCACTGGTTTATCGACTTGATCATCCGAAGCTAGCGAATCCACCCAAATACCTCCCTCCAGATAGAAAGACTTACTTCCGATTTGCCGAAGATTATGAACTTCTTCGGCCTTTTCTGCGTTTGCACGTTTAAAACGAACCGTACCATCAGCATTGGCTGACTGTCCAGGCACTCCGAAGGCCGGTATTGCACTTTGAGAATCAGCCAACTCCTTGTTTGGTTTTGCACCGGAACCGGAAAGACCTCCCATTCCTCCCGCTGACTGCAAAGCAGATTTCAAAACTCGCTGTTTGAACCCAACTTCTCCAGATTCCTCTTCCAACCCCTGCAGTTGATCTCCTACTCGTCTGCGTGCGAGATTGAGATCACGAACATTACTATTCTCATCTGCTAAAAACGAAGTGTAAGGTGTAAGTATGCCGTGTTTTCTGGACAGATAGATCATTTCGTCCAGTAACTCTTCATTTCGTCCATGGAGATCTATCTGATCGATAATCTCACCCACACGCCGAACGGCCCATAACTTTTCAACAAAGGCATACTTGGCTCCTTTCGATTTTTGTGAAAGTTCGGCTGGAAATGTCATTTTCACCTGCTCACCATTTACCTCACCCTGCACGATCACTTTGGCCTGTCCAGAATGACGATACCGTCCCACCAATACCATCTGGTCTCCTGCAAACACATCGTAGATGGTCTTGGGATATACTCGATTCATAACGCCCGCATTCGAGCGACGGTCTGCCTCCACATCCATATCAATAGCGACGTTTGTCATGACCGGTGACGAAATACGGGAATAGAACAAGGAGACCTTCTCTTCGATATCCTCTTCTGGACTCACATAAACACTTTGTCCAAATCCTTCACGCCCCAGTTTATCCAGCAAGAGGCTGTTGACGTTGTAGCCTACGCCAAAGCAACAGATTCGATTTCGTCCAACATTCGCTTGCTTCATATTTTCCACGATCTTGGGAATCGAAGTTTCTCCACGCGTTGGTTTACCATCGGTCAGAAAAACTACATAACCCGGCACTTGGTCGTCCTTTAAGAAATTCAAAGCGGTCGTTAACGCTCCGTCGATATTAGTACTGCCTCCGGCAAACAGTCCTTCGATAAACCCCAAAGCTCTCGCCCGGGTCTTATTATTGAACGTCTGCAACTCCGACTCGAACGCTTCAATCTCAGCGTCATAGGCTACGATATTGAACAGGTCACCTTCATGAAGATGATTCACAACAAACTTCGATGCCTCTTTAGCCTGCTCCATCGACTTTCCAACCATACTGCCACTACGGTCGACAACGAAGACTACTTTCTTCCGGATCGCCTCTTCTTTCTTCTGTTGTACTTTCGGAGAAACTAACATCAGAAAGTATCCATCTTCCTTTTCGTTGGGACGGTAACTAACCACGCTGGCTCCCAACGATTGTTTCCCCACATCGTAGAAGACCTGTAAGTCAGTGGAAGGAAACACCTGTTTTAATTCCAAATTCACCCGAGCTAAATTATCTGACGGACGCTCAATTCCCAATGCGTGTGTGGGACTATAAACACTCTTAATATCCTGTTGAGACTTGATTACGACATTGACCTTCAGGGAATCCAAAGCCTGAGAAGTGTAGCGGGCGTTACGCAGAGGCAGCGTCCACTCGGTTAATCCCTGATATTGACGACACAGCTGGGTATAGCGAATTGATACAACGCGACGTTCCCCCGGTGGAATGGGGAATACGCTGGTCCGAAACATACCTCCCCCCAACCACTCAAGCAGGGCTGGATCCTGATTGCGACGGATGTAGCCTTCGTAAATACTCCGTGCTTCGTCTTTGGGCAATAGCTTGGCTTCGTATTCCTTATCGCCAACCATCAGGGTAAGGCGGTCAATTGCTCCGTCCTGTGCGACAGGAAAAACAAAACTGGCTTCGATCGTACGATTGGAAGTGTTCTCGAATTCCTGTGACATTTGGACGCGGGCTACCTGGCCATCCAGCACTGCGTCCACACTTAATGATCTAACCCGATAGGAATGTAACGCCTGACCGGGATTAACGATGAGAGGTTTAGTGGCACGGTCCCGGAAGTCAATCAGGGCTCCCTGTCCAGAAACAAAAGAGGGGCATGCCAGTGAGTAGCCAATCCCCCATAGTACAAACAACACGAGCATTATTGTATTAGTGCCAATTCGCTTTTGACTTGCATGGATCACGTACATCGGCCCCTCCCTTTTGACGCTGTTACCTAGTTTCTGAATAACCAACGACGATCATCTTCAGAAACCTCCTCGATATCCTCTTGGATACTATCTGAATTGTAAAAGTTCCGATTTGTTTGAAAAATGTAACACATTCCATCGTATACCTTGCCAATGCCGGTTGCTGATAGATTCTGATAACAACAGAACCGGCAGGTATACCGTAGAATTCAAGCCCTCAAAGTAGGACTTGCCTCATCTGCTCCAATTTGCCAAACTTCGCACTCGCTCACAATTTATTTTCTGAAAATCAACGTGCATTCCTATACGATTCATTACCGTTTACTTCTGTTGGCATTACTGTCCGGAATGACCATTCCCGGTTGTATCAGCTCGCGTGTCTGGAGTTGGGGTGATGACGGCCCTGAAATAGAAGAAAACTACTTACGGGAAGAGGCTGAACTGCCGAGATTAGAAAATCCACTGGTAGTACCAGTAAAAGATCGCAATCTGTTGTGGAACATTCTCGTCGACACCGTTGAAGACTACTTTGTCATTCGTCATGAAGAGCAAATTCAATTGGTGGGAAACACGTTGACCGAAGGCTAACTGCAAACTGCACATGCTGATGCGGCAACGATGTTGGAACCATGGAGAAAAGATAATGCCAGTGGCTTCGATCAATTGCATGCCACGCTGCAGACGATACGCCGTCAGGCGGAAATCCATGTGCGCCCATCGCGGGAAGGATTTAGAATCGAGGTGACCGTCCATAAACTTCAGGAAGATCTCGCCCAACCTGAATATGCCACCGTTGGCGGAGCCACCCTTCGTCACAGTGCCACTCATTCAAGACCTCGAGATCTTGGAATTGTCACGACCGAGACACTTGGATGGATCCCGGCAGGCAGGGACACTGCTTTAGAGCAATTAATTTTAAATGATCTACAACAACGCATGAGCGAAGCAGCGATAAACATACCCGAGCCTCCGGAAACCAAATCCAATCCGAACGGATTTGGCCCGATACAATTCCCGTCTCTGGGAAACTCTAATCTGGGACTTGGAAACTAGACTATCTCTGATAAATAGGGTTTCCAAACATTCCTGAGAACCACAGGTATTTGGTTGGGATCTAGACAATCAAGAAACGTTAACGCACTTCCAATAGCATGTAATTGTTCGAGGGAATTCTGTCCCACATCCAGAATAATCCACCTCTTTCCTCCAAATTCACAGACTCCCCCCTGTTGCCCATCGAGAAGATCCTGCCGGATATGAAATCCGAGACCGGTGGCAGTTTGCCGAGCCAGCGTCAACATTTGCTGAATATCCATTGCTACCTCTGTAAATAATCATTCGGTTCGCTTGCCTGTCTTTCCAACCCCGCAAACTTTAACGCGAAGACGCAAAACGTTGGGGGAATTATAAGTTCTAGACCTGTTGTCACCCAGACCAATAGGTCGATTTAAACATGGTGAGCGCTCTGCCCTTTATCGCCCAATCTTTTCCAAGATTAGCGATTAGGGAAAAAGCACAAACCACGAGTCTCCTGGCAATTCAGGTAAACTTTAACGCTAGCCCCTTACCAGCCACACCTAGTCAATCCAAAAAAACAAAACGGGTAATCGCATGGACCAATCGGAACACAACGAGTCAGACTTTTGGACTGAAGAAAGTACGTCCAAACAGCAGGTCGAAACCTCCGATTCAACTGAACATCAGTCCGAGGCTGAGTGTCCATTGAATAGCGAGCTTCAAATCAGTGACGAGCTGTCCAGCCACTCTGGAAATATTGAGCAGGAAGCACAAAGCCAGATTCATTTACTCAAACAACAACTAGCAGAAGCTCAGAAGCTGACTGCGTTGGGTGAGCTTGTCGGAACAACCACTCACGAATTCAATAACATCCTGATGACCGTTCTGAATTACGCCAAGATGGGAATGCGGCACCGTGATGACGAAACGCGGGATAAAGCGTTCGACAAAATTCTTGCGGCGAGCCAACGTGCGGCAAAAATCACTAACGCGGTTCTAGGAATGGCACGAAATCGCTCAGACGTCATAGAGCCAACAGATTTAGGCAAAGTCATAGACGACGCTTTGGTGCTGCTTGAGCGAGAAATGAGCAAATATCGCATATCTTTGGAAGTGGAATTGCAGGACGTCCCCGAAACACAATGCAACGGCAATCAAATTCAACAGGTACTGCTTAACCTTTTAACCAACGCCCGGCAGGCAATGGACATCGGAGGTACAATCTGGGTTAAGCTTGAGCACGATGCCGACGAACAGATGAATGTTCTCACCGTGCGAGACTCCGGATGTGGAATTCCTCAGGAAGAGCTGCCAAGGATCTTTGATCCTTTCTACAGCACAAAGGCTGGGCCGGATGACAGTGGTAAAGGCGGCACCGGACTGGGTCTCAGTTCGTGTCTGAATATCATCGATTCGCATCAGGGACGCGTGAAAATAGAAAGCACTGTAGGGGTAGGTACTCAATTCGTTATCATGCTGCCCGTCGCCAACGAGGATGAACATCTCGCTGTGGCCTAAAAACGGGCCACTCGTTTAAGTCTCTGTGATTGGAAATATACCTAAACCCAACCTGACCAAGCTTTAAGCCCTCCTGCTCGAAGGGCTCTTTCCATATATTTTCAAACTCGGCCTAGTTCTTCCTGATGGTTCCCTGATGCCAGCCTTTTTGCCCGATCTCTTTTTAAATTCCGAAATTCTTACTGCAGAATTATTTCAGTCAGTCTTCTTCCTGTCGGCCTTCTTATCCACCAATTTTTGTTTAGCGTTTTTTTTCCGCATCTTTTGTTTACGCTGTTGAAAATCAGCAACCTGTTTCAGTAGCGGATTGATCGTCTTCTCCTGAATGTCATGAGGAGGATCCCAATCAACCCATTGATAACCAATATGCTCTGTCGGAATTACCTTGCCAGAAACATTCCGCTTTAAGCGGGCCAGAAAAATCACCAGTTTCTTTTCAACGTTGACACCACGACGTTTCCAGTTTTTGACCCGATAATAGCTCTCGTAGCGAAACTTCTTTTGCAATTTGATATCCCGGCGATCAAGTCCGGTCTCTTCCTCAAATTCACGAAGCGCGCACTCAATCTCGGATTCTCCCGGATCTACATGGCCCTTGGGAAGATCCCATCGTCGGACATGCTCCATTAACAGGAATTGTTTACGGCCTTTGTGTTTCCTGAACAAAAGAATGCCACAAGACACAGGTTTTTTCGTTGAAGCTGACGGCATGTAGATCTAACTGTAATCACGAATCCTGCTTATTTGGCCGGGAGCACGAAGTCCCCAATGAACAACTGACTAGTGTGAGCGTCAGTACGGGTACTGGTCCACATCAATTGCTTTCCATCCGGCGAGAACACGGGCAACACGTCGGCGGCGATATTATCGGTCATTCTGGCAGGTTCACCGATTGAAAACTTTCCATCTTTCGAGACTGAATACTTTGCCAGCCATAGATCATAGTTGGGTCGTCCTCCAGTCGAGTGATCTGCTCCTGACCAAATAATATATGGTTCGGAAGGATGCCAATAAGGCCCCCAATTCACTCCAGTTGTATCTGTTAAGGCAGTCTCATTCTTTCCGTCGATCCCAATTACGTAGATCTGAAGCATGTGTTCTTCTTTACGATCGCTACGAAAAATCACCCAGTTACCATCCGGAGAAATAAACGGCCCTCCATCATATCCTTTGGCATTGGTCAGCTGACGCACGTTTTTACCATCAGCGTCCATGATGTAGAGATCAGGATCGCCGTCACGAGTACTACAAAAAGCAATCAGTTTACCGTCTTTGGAATAGGCCCCCTCAGCGTCGTAACCCTCGGCTTTCGTAAGACGTTGAACTATTTTTCCCTTCGGAGTGGCAACAAACATTTCGGTATGAGGATCGAACGGCCAGGAATAGCGACGTCGGACACCGTTTTTACGATCCTCCTCCTGTTGCTTAATTTCAGCCCTTTCGGTCGCGGTCATTTGCGGGTCAAGGTGACTAGAAGCAAATAGAATATTCTTCCCATCCACCGTGAAGTAGCTACAAGTAGTACGCCCCCGCCCTGTGCTTACCAGCCGAGGGCGACCTCCTGAAAGTGGCTGAGTATAAATCTGATAGAATGGATAATCTTCGGTCACTGCCTGATAGACAATTCGTTTTCCATCCGGGGAAAAATATCCCTCCCCCGCCTTCACAAAGGACGAGGTTATCTGTCGCACGTTTTTAAGATAGGTGGATTCGAGTGCACTGACGATTGTATCCTGAGCCTGAAGCGAACGGCCACCAAGACCTGCCGTCAAAATAATCGCCACTGTTACTGAAAAAAAACGTCCCATGACTCTATCACCTCGATTCATCAATAAAACAAACGACGCAGGTCGCACCGGAAACACATTTGGGGGGCAATCCCAGCTTTGTCCATCCATCCCAATGTATCAAACCATGCACTATAATCAATCAGACATTTCAAGCCTTCATCCCATTGCCCTTTTTAAATTCCCTTACACATTCTAAAGTCTATGAAGATCTATACACGCACAGGTGATACTGGAAAAACCGGATTAGCGGGCGGTTCAAGAATTGCCAAGGACAGTCTGCCTATTGAAACCGTTGGCACCATTGACGAACTAAATGCATTAATCGGAATTGTCCGTAGCTTCCCGCTAACCAACGTAATCCAGGGGCAACTACGTCAAATTCAATCCCGACTATTCGACTCCGGTGCTGTTGTAGCTTCGAAGGAAGGCTTTGATTGTGGTGTCACAGTAGATGCCAAACAAGCAGTCTGGCTTGAAGAGTGCATTGACGGCCACAACCAAAATCTTAAAGAGTTAAAACAGTTCATTTTGCCAGGTGGCCATCCGGCAGCTGCTCATACTCACTTTGCAAGAACTGTTTGTCGTCGCGCCGAACGGCTCGTAGTTAGCTTACAATCTGAATCCAACCATGAACTCGATAGTCTTCTAGTGTTCCTTAACCGCCTCAGTGACTATTTGTTTGTACTGGCACGAGCAATCAATGCGTTGCATTCGCAAACAGAGACAGCTTGGGTTGGCGCTAGTGGTAAAGAGAACCAGGCTGATTCCTAAATATCCATCCCTAATCGAAAGCTCAACTGATCAAACTGTCTCTGATAAACGGGGCGAGAAGAGTGCACATGATCTTCCTCGGTAATGAATCGCATATTTTCCATGGGCCAGACGTCGTAGCCAAATAGAATACGTTCAAACGGCTGTAAGTCTTCGGCATAGATCATTAGCATCTTGTGCTCATCCAGCTGAACTTCCATCTGTTTCTTCGGGTTGACCACTGCCACCCCGGTGCAACCATCATTCATAATTAGTGGTTCGTAATCACAGAGCGTACTCTTTAAAACCGGCAAATCAATCTTTTCACGATATAGATCTTCGTGCGATCCGTCCCCATGTGAATGACTGGTTTCCAGCACACAATCGACCAACTGTCCTAGCGGATTCATAAGTTCCAGGAATAAATCAAACAATACTTCACGAGTCGCTGCGGCCAGAATCATTGGTAATTCCATATTACGACGATCTGAACGAAACATCTCTCGACGATAGCCCTGCTGTAGGGCAAGTGAAGAATCTCTACCTGGGCGAACCGCATCCGTAAACTCAAAGGCTCCGATTGAATCCACTTCAAACAAGGATTCGGTCGATGCGACTTTTTGTTTGAGATAATCTAGATCAGCGTTTTTTTGAGCGTGCCAGTCACTTCCCTGTGCCAGTGATTTCGATTCATTGGATTCAAAGAATGGAGTGGAATTCATCTAATTTCTGCTTTATTCATCATGCTGTTTTACGGATTCAGTTCTCCAGAAAGCTGCTACTCTTTGGATAACTACACAAAGGTAGGTTACGTCCTGAACCGTGCATGAATTTGCAGAGAAGAATCAGAGAAAAATAGAGTGTGGCTGCAGGCTATTTGCTGAAAATTCTTAAATCACCGAGTAAAACCATACCTGCCAATAAAAACTCGTGACTATTTCCGTCAGCCAGCGAAGAATCCGCAATCTTGATGTAACGTGACCATTTTGTTTTTTCGGCTGGTCGAGTGGCATCGGTGCTGACCCAATGGCCCTGTAAATAGACTTCGTTCCACATGTGAAAATGACAACGCGTTAGACCACCATCAGGTATTGCCACTAACCCAACCACCAAACGCGTTGGTAATCCAGTCTGACGCGCCATAGCAGCCAGTAAACACGCATGCTCGGTACAGTCACCTGTACCGCTTTCATATGTTTCCACTGCAGTAGCCATTGCCTTGGAGTAGTTTTTTTCCTCGAGATGGTCATAGACGAATTTCCGGAGCACTTGTAACTTCTCCATATCACCGGAAATGCCACCGACTAACGAATCCACTTGCTCTTGCATACCGACATGATTCGTTTCGATCAGAGATGAACCAGCCAGATATTCGTCTCCCGGTATTTCTGCCTCTTCAGCACCGTCCTTCGGTTGGTCAGACAATTCCAATTCCACTTCATTTTTGCCATTCTTTTTCACCGTCTGATGAAGCGTGTTTGGAAACATATCGGTTAGATCCGTCAAAGTGGAGCTCAGCGAAACTCGCTGGCGACCTGCCTCCTGATTATAAATCCCGTCGACTTCAATAGAGGTAATTTGATTGAAATCGACATCTGCAACCGAAGGAGCTGAAGTGAATTGATGGCCCGTCACTTCCATGCGGTCTTCGACATGCAAAAATTCCATCCCCATCTGCGGGTAAGTTGCCCGTAAAGTAACCCCCTTTTCGTTGACCCACAACTCACCTTCCATCGCAATCTGCTCACCCTCTGAAACTACGGCAATCTTCAACAACGACTGTCCAGGGAATGCTTCAAGTTCTTCAAAATCAAGTGCCGTCAACGTGTGCTTGTAAACAGCCAGATCGACCGGCTCCACTCCCAACAAAGATCTGGTTTCACCCGGTTGCATCATCGACTTGACGAGAGAAAGATCGATTGCCAGAGGCCCCAGGGTTCCCGGTTTCCAGGGAACCCGTTTTTCTTCCACACTTTCTGCATCTTCAACTCGGACTTCAAGAGTCTCTCCCGAAACAACTGCAAACGTTGCATTGGCACCGCCGTCATCCGAGTCCACTGTCATGCTTTTGAGAGCTCCTTCAGGCGATTCTACAAAATGTACATCCATTAATGACACGTTCGTATCGGCGCCACGGTTAAACTGAGTTGTCATAAACGAGGTGCCATACACTTCATCGTCCTTAAGCGAATGTTTTGCATCCAGCAAAACATATCCCACCGTATGGCCTTTGACATTGATCAGATAATTACATCTCAACAGAACCTTATCCTGACTACCTTCAAGTTCAATTTTTGGCCACTTCGTTTTTTCAGGTTCTTTTGAGCAACCCGGCAGCATCATATAAAAGGAAACTGCCATTAAAACGGGGAACAGGATAGAGCTGTGGCGAATCATGTCATCATTTCCATCATGAGCAACTAATTGTTAGCTTCTACGAATACCATTTAAATCCGGCTTTATCATCAAATTCGGTTTCGATAAGATTGGTGTAGGCAACATGGTGGCTTTGCCCCACGTCGCTCCTCTCCAACCATCGGTTTGTTCAGTACTAATCTAGTATCTACAAAACTAGTGCGGTACCGTAAACATACTTGGTCTTCGTTTTTTATTTGACCATAGGTCTCACTATGAAAAAAGTAGAAGCAATTATCAGGCACTTCAAGCTTGAAGATGTCAAGAACTCGCTTGCCGAGCAGGAAATCCACGGAATGACCGTGTCAGAAGTACGCGGGTTCGGCCGCCAAAAAGGTCATACAGAAATGTACCGCGGTACAGAATATGCCATCGACTTTGTCCCCAAAGTCAAATTGGAGATTGTCTGCACAGACGAGACTCTTCAAAAGGTCATCGATATCGTCTTACAAAATGCCCAGACCGGAGACATTGGTGATGGAAAGATATTTATCACTGAACTTCATAATGCCATTAGAATTCGAACCGGAGAAATGGGGGAAGAAGCAGTATAGGCGGTCTTCCCATGTTTCCTTATGCCTTCACCAATATAACGCTCCATGACTAATGTTCCTGGTTTTAACGACGCGATCGTCACTGCCCGCCAAAGACTGGAAGATGGCCGTCAGCGTTTGAAGCAACAGCATGAAAATGGTTCACCAGGAATCCAGGTTTGTACAGGTATCGCAGATCTATTCGATGAAATCATCCTCAGCATGTATGAACTGGCCATAGATCAGGTCACGCAGGATGAATCTCAGCGTACTCGGCTCGAGCAAGTCACGGCGATTGTCGCTCATGGAGGTTTTGGGCGGCGCGACGTTGCTCCTTATTCAGACATCGACCTGATGCTTTTGTGCCAGCGATCAGATGCACCGTTGGTCCCTGAATTGGCGCGCGCATTCAGTCAAAACATCTATGATGTCGGGCTTCAGCTTGGGTTCGCCACGCGTAATGTAAAGGAAGCTTCCAGCCTAGGCCTCAAGGATGCGAAGATTTTCACGTCTCTGGTTGAGTCGCGATTTTTAACAGGTAGCAAAGAACTATACCTCGATTTCTTCACACGATTCCGTCGACGTTCCCGCAACCGCTGGAAGCATCTCATTCGATTGGTCTATACTGCCCGACACGAAGAACGCCTGCAGTATGGTGACACGGTTCATTTGCTCAAACCTAATATCAAACGCTCCCGCGGAACACTTCGTGATCTCCAATTTATTCGCTGGCTGGGCTTTATCGTTCATGGTGAAGCTGAGCCGGTAACGCTCCAGCGTTTGGGAGCTATCACACCGGAAGACTATCGTATCCTTCGCAATGCGCGAGACTTCCTGCTGCAACTTCGAAACGAATTACACTTTCATGCAGGCAAACCACAGGATGTCCTTAATCGATTTGAACAAGTTCGTATCGCGGAAAAACAAGGGTATCAAAGTAATGATGAAACTCTAGCAGTTGAGCAGTTCATGCAACATTACTTCGATCACATCAGTCAGGTTCGATACAGCGTTACACACTTCTTTCAGTCGTGTCGTCCTGAGCGTTGGAGCTCAAGACTATCGCTACCCGGCTTCGTTCGCAGACTGGATGGGAAATTTCGTATGGGCCCCTACAGTATCGGTGCTCTCCCGAATCAACTCGACTCGATTCGGCGAAATCTGAGTGATGTCATTCGACTCATGGAACTTGCCAGCGAACACAATCGGCGAATCGACCACCGCACCTGGACCGCCATTCGCGAGACGATGATGGAACAGGAGAATGTCGAGCTGACAGATCAGGTTGTACAGCAATTTCTGGCACTCCTATCACGCCCCATTCGGCTTGGAGAGCAATTACGAAAACTGCATCAATTACGAGTTCTGGAGAAAATTGTGCCCGCGGTGAAGCATGTCCGCAATCTGTTGCAGTTCAATGATTACCACAAATACACTGTCGATGAACACTCGATGCGTGCTGTGAAAAAGGCATCCGACTTTTTTGGTGAACCAACAGTTCTGGGTGATGTCTATCGTGAACTTGAAAATAAAACGATTCTTCATCTGGCACTGCTTATTCACGATTTAGGGAAGGGGTTCCCCGAGGACCATAGCGAAGTTGGAAAGGAAATTGCTGCTCAAACCGCAGAACGATTTGGTTTGAATGAACATAATACCGACATCCTCACCCATCTGGTGCATAAGCATCTCATGATGGCTCACACCGCCTTTCGTCAGGATCTGCATGATCAAAATGTCGTGATCCGATTTGCTGCTGAAGCTCGATCACTTGAGCAGCTACAGATGCTTTTTGTTTTGACCTGTGCTGATCTCGCGGCGGTCGGTCCGGGAGTACTCAACAAATGGAAACAGGATTTAATCACCGAGCTTTACCTGAAGGCAAGAATCCACTTATCCGGAGAATCGCTAGCGAAATTCGCGAACGACTGGCTTTCCAGCCAAACAGCCAAGCTCATCAAATTGCTACCCGGCGAGGTTCACCAGTGGGACTCTCATTTAGCGAAACTGCCACCAGCCCTGCTCCTTGATGACCACTTGCAAAGAACTGCTGACTATCTGCAGGCTTTACAACAACTTCAACACCACGAAGTAGCTACCTGGGCTCGTTATGTACCAGAACGAAATGCGACCGAATACACGATCGGAGCTCACCAGGAAACGCTTGATGGATGCTTCCACAGGATAACCGGAGTGCTTTCAAGTCAGCGCAATTCAATACTTGGGGCGGAGATTTTTGGGTTAGCCAACAATTTAGTGCTCGACAGATTTTTTGTCTCTGATCTGGATCACGCAGGTATTCCAACTCAGGACCGGCTGAATCTAATTCAACAGAAGCTCAAACAAGTGATTGAACTCAAGGAAGCGGTCCATCCGACGTTTCGTCAGGTATGGTCTGCTTCAACGGAAACAACAGCTGGTGAAATTAACCCATTACCTTCGCGTGTCGGCATCGACAATAAATCTGCTGAGAAGCACACGATCATCACCGTCTTTGCCTACGACAGGCTTGGGCTGCTTTATCAGATTACCAAGGTCCTTTTTGATTTAGAGCTGGACGTGCATGTTGCAAAAATCGGCACTTATATCGATCAGGTCGTTGACGTCTTCTATGTAACTGACCGAAATGGTAATAAGATAGAGTCAAAAGAACAGTTCGACGCGATACGCGAGAAACTGTTGCAACAAATTGAAAAGCAAACGTAATTACCACTGGAGGTTCATTTCCTATGAAATCCCCTTTCTCTATCCTGTCACTAATCGCTGCACTTCTTTTCGCCTCCACTTTGTTAGTGGCTCAGGATGAAGAAGCGGAACAGGCACCAGACCGGTTCAAAGTCATCTTCGAACTTTCCAACGAAGGAGAAGTTGAAATTGAAGTCGCTCGCAAACTTGCGCCACTGGGAGTCGACCAATTTCATAAACTCGTGAAATCCGGCTTTTATAACGACTGCCGGTTCTTCCGAGTCGTACCTAATTTCGTCGTACAATTCGGCATCAACGGCGATCCTGAAGTTCAACAGGGAATCAAAGAAGCTCCGATCAAAGATGACCCAGTTACCTTTAGTAACAAGAAGGGAACTATCTGCTTCGCAACTGCAGGACCCAATACTCGTACCAGTCAGCTTTTTATCAATCTTAAAGACAATGCCAATCTAGATGGCCTCGGATTTGCAGCCTTCGGACGGGTCAATAAAGGAATGAAACATATCGAAGCCATCAACGCTGAATACGGAGAGTCACCGGATCAAAATCAAATCCAAACCAGTGGTAACGAATATCTGAACAAAGATTTCCCTAATTTGGATTACATCAAAAAGGCCTATATCGTTGTAGATGGCGAGAAGAAGTAAAGTTTTCTGCCTTAGAATTCACCCCTGCCTTCTGACCAAGTATGGTTCAGTTGTCAGGGGTTTTCCTTTACTCCGCAAAAAACCCCTGCCGACAGATCCTACCGGCAGGGGTTTTGGAAAATTCGCAGACAATATGACTTACATCGATTGCTGCAGCCATTGATTATTAGGCGTTCAGCTCAACCTCCGGAGAGTCGGCGATATTCACCCATACGTGAACATGAGGAGCCCCGCGGAAGTGCCAAACAAAGGACGGACCTTCCAAACGCCAGTTGTCCCATATTTTGTCACCGCCAATATCATTATCTGTGTAGAAGGCCAGATGGCATGCATCCAGTCCACCCTGCTTTTTGACACAAGCTAATGCTTCCTGCTGGTCTGACTTTCGGAACATCGACACGAGGCTTTGCAACGTCTTTTGAACTCCCTCTTTTTGTGCGTCATTCAGGTCTTTCACTGCAATTCCCTGCAGACCGCCTTTGGCTCCCTTAAATCCAACTGCCTGCTCACGAACCGTCTTCGCAACTTCTGCTTCCTTACGCTGTTCTTTGTCCAACAGCTTATAAACACTATTGGCTGCCACTGCCTGCTCCCAAAAGACATTTCCGTCGTGATCAGGTTCCTCATTAAAAGTGCCGTGTGGGTCATGGCCATAGAACAATGGACCACCGAAGGCGACATGGTCGGTAGTATTGCCATCGGCACGTAGAGTCAGGTGACGGGATGTCATAACAAACTCAAATTGATCACTACCTGGTTCTCCAAAAATAGCGATATTGTTGGTTTCGCCAAAGCCACCCGTATCATCTTCCTGTTGCTTATCAAACTTGGCGTGCCAGTCAGATGCCAGCAGACCTTCATAGATCATGCGAATCATGTCACGTTGTTCGTCTGAATAGAAGTTTGAGTTCAGAGTCGGTTTGGTGATATGCCAGTTGTTGGCAATGCGAGTACGCAATAGCCCCCGATTTGGATCCATGTGATCCCAGTCAAAAGCAACGACTTTCTTTTGACTATCAGTCAAAGTGTCGTAGAGTCGCTTCACAATATTCTCAGGATTACCCTGGGATTTTTCTTTGCCGGAAAGTGGCGATTGCAACGCCGCTCCAGCAATAATCGATGCAGCCCCAGTGGATTGCATAAATTTGCGTCGGTTGAAATTTATAGAACTCATAACACAAACCTTATTTAATGACGGCGAATTTGTATTTAATAATCCACCAATTATCTCATACGGGGGGGTACCTCCGCAATGAAGAAGACGTCATGATTATGGGAAAACCGGATGATCCTAACCTAACAGTCAAAGCATGCCTGAGTTACCTGAAGTCGAAACGATGCGCCGAGGCATTCTGGCCGTGGAAGGAGCAACGATCACAGCAGCGGAGAAAGTAAAGTGCCGCCGGAAGCCAATTACTATTTCACCCGGGATGTCGACGATTCGACGCAGGCTGGTTGGCAAAAAGGTCAAGCAAGTGGGACGCATTGGTAAACGAGTTTTCCTTCAAATGGAAAACAATGACCGTTTGCTGTTTGAACCAAGAATGACAGGGCTCGTTCTTGTTGCCGATCCACCAAGTCAGCAACACGTCAGATTTCGACTGGAGTTCTCGCATGGCGAAAAGGAAGTTCTGTATTGGGATCGCCGGGGATTGGGGATGATCTACCTACTCAATGACCAGCAATATCAGGATCGGTTCAGCCTAAAAAATCTGGGGCCGGATGCTTTAGAGGTTACAGGGAAACTTCTAAAAGAAATATTTGGAAAATCAAAACGACCGGTCAAAGTCGCGTTACTTGACCAGAAAAAGGTCGCCGGAATTGGCAATCTATATGCCTCCGAAATCTTATTCGTTGCCGCAATTCACCCCGCTAAACAGTGCAATCGTATTACCATGAGCCAATGGGATTTAATTGCAGAAACAACTATCGAGATCTTGCAAACCGCCATTGAACATGAAGGGTCGACACTTTCCGATGGCACCTATCGAAATGCTCTAAACGATCCCGGCGGATACCAAAACATGCACAGGGTCTATGACAAAGAAGGGGAAACCTGTCCAATTTGCATGGATTCTGTGATTTCCCGAATCGTTCAGGCTCAGCGCAGCACTTTTTTCTGCAAGTCATGCCAAAAACGATCCTAGTCGAGTTTTGGCAAGCTGTTGAAAATCCATAACCCGGCAACGGAAACGTGTTTGCCTACCATCACCACCTTCGATTTCGGCGACTCCCTTCATCTGGACCTTAACTCTGGCGTGGGCAACTGCCATGAATTCGCTTATCAGGTTGCTTCATTACAAACTCGGGTACTAACAGTGATTAACTCTAGTGGATAAAATAGAAATCGTGTAAAAACTACACTCCGTTACTCTAACTGGTTGTTACTTTCCGACCAGCTCCAGACACAAGACGGACCAGGACACTTCTCTTATAGATTTAAGATTCATTCAACAACATGTCAGAACCTATTTCAGCAGTACCGAATTCGTCCGGACGATTTGGTGAATTTGGTGGACGCTATGTGCCCGAAACGCTTACGCGTGCGTTAGACGAACTAGCTGACGAATATGCCAAAGCCAAAGAAGACCCGGAATTCCAGCGTCAACTCACGGATCTTTTTAATACGTTTGTCGGCCGCCCTTCGCCACTTTACTTCGCTGAAAGACTTACAGAACATTGTGGTGGGGCAGAAATCTGGCTCAAGCGTGAGGACACCAACCATACGGGTGCGCACAAAATCAATAATACGCTGGGACAAGCACTGCTCACTCTAAGAATGGGAAAGAAGCGTGTGATCGCCGAAACCGGTGCCGGTCAACACGGTGTAGCCACCGCTACCGCCTGTGCCCGTTTTGGTCTCGAATGCATTGTTTACATGGGTGCTGAAGACATCCGCCGGCAGACTCCGAATGTCTTTAGTATGAAACTGCTTGGAGCGGAAGTATGTCCTGTAGAATCGGGGTCCCGCACCTTGCGAGATGCGATTAACGAGGCGATGAGAGATTGGATGAGTAGTGTGGAAACGACTCATTACATTATCGGCTCGGTTGTTGGCCCTCATCCGTTTCCAATGATCGTTCGTGATTTCCAAAGTGTCATTGGAAAAGAAGCTCGTCAGCAAAGTCTGGATAGCTTCGGCAGCCTACCCGATCGCGTCATAGCCTGTGTGGGCGGCGGAAGCAACGCAGCTGGAATGTTCTATCCTTTCGTTGATGATACCGAAGTCGAATTATTGGGTGTCGAAGCCGGCGGCCGAGGCGAAAACCCCGGAGATCACGCATCACCGCTAACCTTTGGAGAGCATGGAATACTTCACGGTAGCTATAGCTATGTTATGCAGGACGATAACGGGCAAACCTGTGATGTCCACTCCATCTCTGCCGGACTCGATTATCCCGGTGTGGGTCCCGAGCATAGCTACTGGAAAGATACCGGTCGCGTTCGATATACGCATTGTCAGGACGGTGAAGCGATGGCTGCCTTTGACACATTAACCCGAATCGAAGGTATTTTGCCCGCTCTGGAAACTTCGCACGCAATCGCCAAAGCAATGGAAAGCGCTAGAGAACTTGGGCCTGGCAAACGAATCGTAGTCTGTCTGTCTGGCCGAGGGGACAAAGACAGCAATGAAATCGCGAGACTTAAACAGGAAGGTTTTTAACCTCAAATGTTCTACGGCCTATCGGCCTAATTTTTCAGCCTCTAGAAACACCAAAATCTTGAAATGTCAGCAATCGACGCAACTTTTGAAATACTTCGTAGCCAAGGGCGGAAAGCCTTTTTACCTTTTGTAACGGCTGGCGACCCAAATCTCGAATTCACCGGCAAGGTGCTGAAAGAACTGGTTGCTAGAGGCGCCAACGTCTGCGAACTCGGAATCCCATATAGTGACCCGATTGCTGACGGTCCTGTCATCCAGGCTAGTTATACTCGAGTGCTGGATCAAAAACAGAAACTCTCAGACATTCTTCAAGCCGCTCAAGCCTGGACTACTGAACTGACTGCTCCTGTCGTATCCATGGTCAGTTACAGCATCATTCATCGTCAGGGACTGGAAAACTATGTCGCCAAAGCCAAGGCTGCAGGTATCGCGGGAGCGATCGTGCCTGACCTACTCGTCGAAGAATCCGGCGAGTTTTCAGAAATCTGTCGTCGCGAGGATTTCAGTCTAATTCAACTCGTTACTCCCACTACCCCTCCTGACAGAGCACTGCGTATTTGTGAGACGTCGACCGGCTTCCTTTACTTTGTCTCGGTCACAGGAATTACCGGGGTCCGCACCGAGCTTCCGCCAGAAGTGGTCGACCAGGTGGGATGGCTCAAAGAACGCACCGAATTACCAATCTGTATTGGTTTTGGAATCAGTAAGCCTGAGCATGTGAGGATGTTAGCTCCGGTTGCTGACGGCCTGATCGTGGGCTCTGCCATTGTCCGCAAAATTGCGCAAGTGGAAGAAAAGGGAGAAGAGGCCGTATTAGCTGAAATCGGTACGTTGGTGGATGAGTTAACCTCAGCCATGACATCTTAATCTCACCATTTCCTGAAAGTTAACTATTCGATGAACGCAATCCCGCTCAATATAGAAGGCGCAGTCGGTCAACGATACTCTCAGGCGTCACAACAGGCAGAAGCTGCACTTTGTTGTCCTGTTGACTACGACGCTCAATGGCTGAAAGTCCTGCCAAAAGAGTTAATTGAACGTGATTACGGATGCGGAGATCCCTCCAAATGGGTTCAAGCCGGTGATCATGTACTGGATCTGGGTTCAGGTGGTGGTAAGATCTGCTATATCGCTTCGCAGGTCGTCGGTGCCGATGGTAGTGTGACGGGTGTCGATATGAATGACGATATGTTGACGCTTGCCAAAGCCTATCAGAAGGAGATTGCCGAGAGTATCGGCTGGGATAACGTCAGCTTTTACAAAGGTAAAATCCAGGACCTAAAACTTGACATGCAGCAGTTTGAGTCATGGCTGCAGGAACACCCGGTGTCCGATACCAACGGTTGGTTATTGGCGGAGCAGCAGGCCGAACAATTACGAAACACACAACCAATGATCACCGACAACAGTATCGATGTTGTCGTCTCTAACTGCGTACTCAATCTAGTCAATCCTGCTGATCGTCATCAGCTTTTTGCCGAACTGTATCGCGTACTCAAGCCAGGTGGCCGAGCCGTAATCAGCGATATTGTTTCCAATAAACCTGTTCCCGAAGGATTGAGAAATGATGCCAAACTTTGGAGCGGTTGTATCAGCGGAGCATTTGAAGATCATCAATTCATTCAGGCATTTGTGAATGCCGGGCTGGGAAAAGTTGAGATACTGGACTGGCAGACTGATCCCTGGAAAGTCGTCGAAGGGATCGAATTTCGTAGTATGACTTTGCGAGCCTGGAAACCACTGGAATCTGAGGATCAAACAGATTCCGGACAATCAGCCATTTATCGAGGCCCTTGGCAAAAGGTTGTCGACGATGATGGTAATGTACTTTTACGAGGCGAAAGAATTGGTGTCACCGATGGTCAAATAAAAGAATACGAGCGAGCGCCCTATGACGCAGACTTAATTCTTCTCAATAGCGAAGGCAGATCCACTCTCACCAATCAGAGTCCGAGTACTTCAGAATTGCCTATCGCCGACTACTGCTCGCCCGACGGTGAATGTTGCTAGCGAACACTCGATCAATCAACACATAAGAACATCAATAACGAGTCAAAAGGAACTAATGATGATTCACGTGATTTGCACCATTACGATTGCCCCAGGACGCCGTGACGACTTCATTACCGAATTTAATGGGATTGTCCCTGAAGTACTGGCCGAAAAAGGGTGTATTGAGTACGGCCCTACAGTCGACCTTGACACCGGCCTTGAGCGACAGGCGCCGCTGGAAGACAACGTTGTCGTTATTGTTGAGAAATGGGAATCATTGGACGATCTGAAAGCCCATCTCGTAGCTCCTCATATGAACGCCTATCGGGAGCGTGTTCAGGACATGGTAGAAAACGGGCACTTAAGAATCACTCAACCGGCCTAACCCCTGTTTAAAACCGATGCGAGAACTTACTCGACAACTCGAAGAATTGGCTTTATCAAGCGAACAGGCTGTTTATTGCCGTCTTGTGGAAACTCGCGGTAGCACGCCCCGAAAACCTGGGGCAACGATGCTCATCTACCCGGATGGTTCACAGGCCGGAACACTCGGAGGTGGTTGTGTCGAAGCAGAAGTTAAACGTACGGCACTGAATTATTTGAAAGACGATCTCGCCCGAATTGCTAAGTTTCAGCTAGACCATGACTATGGCTGGGACGATGGCCTGATTTGTGGCGGTCGCATGCAAATCCTGATACAACCAATCAAAAGTGACGTCAGCCGAACATACATTCAACAGCTTTGCCAACTTTTACGAGCTGCCCCCGGATTTACCGAAGTCATTCAATACGATCTTGCGTCGGAACACGAATTGCCAACCCTCCTGCTGTTTAACGAGCGAGCGCAACTGCAGGCTACACTTGGCCCACTGGAAAACAGATCGGAAGAACAGGCTCGCGAGCAACTAATCGCATTGGAATCACGTCCGCGAGCCTATACCCGAATTGGGATGGCTTTTCTGCCGTCGCTTGAACGCTGCCAGTTGATTATTGTGGGCGGGGGTCATGTTGGACAGGCCGTTGCTAAGATGGCGGTCGACCTGGAATTTGACGTCACGGTTGTTGATGATCGTGAATCTATCATCTCAGCTGAACGATTCCCCAACATACAAAATCGATTGGCCGGAGACATTGAACATGTCCTCCCAAATCTGACCATTACGCCGCATACCTACTGTCTAATTGTGACCCGAGGCCACAATCATGATCAACGAGCGCTCTATCATTTAGCAGAAAGAGGCGCACGATATGTAGGGCTTATCGGATCCCGTCGAAAAATCAAACTGATTTTCGATGATCTGCTGGATGCCGGTATCGACCGCCAGTCACTAGAACACGTTCATGCTCCTCTGGGGATCAATATCGGTTCTCAAACGGTTCCGGAAATTGCCGTTAGCATCTGCGCAGAGCTTGTCTCTCATCGAAATCGCGACGGATTTGTTCCAGGACGCCCTGACGGAGTTAACCTATCGGAATGAATTTTGTAGCCATCATTCCCGCTGCGGGCTTAAGTCGACGAATGGGAGAGCCTAAACTCCTGAAAGATTTCGAGGGCGAGCCACTAATAAGTCATGTAATAAATGCCTGGTTAGCCAGTCGTGTAAAACGAGTGATCGTCGTCGTCCGGGAAGATGATACAAAGCTTCGAGATCATCTGGACGAATTCGATGTGGATATCGCTATTACAAATCCCCCCCCCGAACAAATGAAAGATTCAGTGCTAGCCGGAATAAAATACACGGCGGAACACTATCCTATGGGCGTCAACGATGCTTTTTTGCTCGCTCCTGCAGACATGCCATACCTCTCCCCCTGGCTGATTGACCAGGTACTTGAGCAACATAATCCCGATGCTGCAGCGATCATCGCACCATCATTTGAGGGTACTAAAGGCCACCCTACTCTGTTTCCCTGGCCGTTTGTTACAGGTGTCTTTCAACTTTCGGCAGATCAGGGGCTCAACGCGCTTTGGGACTTCTACTTCGGAAGAACGTTCGAAGTTCAGGATCGGTCACCGCTTGTCGACCTCGACACTCCGGAAGACTGGCAGCGCCAATAAATTAGATTCCTGTCGAAGAATTCGTCGATCTAATTCTCATCAATATTGAATGACTTTTTGAGATAGAGTGCACGCTGAATATTGCGATCAGCAATCTCCAGTCTCCCTCCAACCATTTTCTGCAAATGAGCCGGCTGCGTTTGTAGAAAGAGACGGTTGAGCGTAGGCAAATCAACCTCAATCAATCCAAGGTTTACTCCGAGTCGAATACTCGAAAGCAAATGCATTGTTTCCTCGCTACTGATCGTCTTGGCATTTTGTAGGATACCGTGAGCCCTACTAATCCGATCACTTAGTTCATCCCGACTCTCACGCAGCAGGAAATCACGGGCCTTGCGTTCATATTCAATCATCACCGGAATCACTTCATTAACCTGTTGCACCAATTCGACTTCGCTCTTGCCCAGAGTAATTTGATTGCTTATCTGGTAAAAATCGCCCATAGCTTCTGAGCCTTCACCGTAGAGCCCCCGAACAGCCAGATTGATCTTTTGAAGGCTCCGGAACACCTTTTCCAATTCCCGGGTCATGACCAAGGCCGGCAGGTGCAGCATGACACTTACTCGCATCCCTGTTCCGACATTCGTTGGGCAGGCCGTGAGGTAGCCAAACCGAGGATGGAATGCGTAATGCAGGCAAGAGTCCACAAAGTCATCAATGGCATTAATTCTATGCCAGGTTTCCGTCAAATCCAGCCCGCTTTGCACCGCCTGAATCCGCAAATGATCTTCTTCATTGATCATTACACTGAATTTTTCGCCTGCATCAATCAGCACGCTGCGAGCCCCATTGCTTTCAGCCAATTCTCGGCTTATTAACTGACGTTCGACTAGAAACTGACGATCCAGATCGTTCATTTCATCGACCCGATGGTAACAGACAGGATCACTCCACTTAGAATCCTGATTGATAAATTCGGCAACGCGACTTTCAATGGCGGATTTATCGCTGTCAGAGCACTTACGTACGAAAGGAAACTCAGAAAGATTCCTGGCAAGTCGAATACGTGAGCTAATCACAATATCTGATTCCGGCCCGGTTCCCTTAAGCCACTCGCCACCGTTTCCGACTAATTCATCCAAAAACACGATTCACCTCTTAGCCGGACTATGATTCTTCAATACCGGCGATCTGGTCTCTTAGGTTGGAAGCCTTTTCATAATCTTCCACCTGAATCGCCTGTTCCATCTCGCGACGCAATCGAATTAACTCTGTCCGTTTATCGGTCCCCTCCGCAGCGCCTCGTGGTTTTTTACCAACGTGAGCCGTTGCAGAATGGATATTGGAAATAATCGGATCAATTTCATCTTCGAAACAGATATAGTCGTGAGGGCAGCCGAGTCGCCCCACATGGCGAAATTCATAAAAAGTGATACCACATAACGGGCAAGCCTGCTGGTCGAGCTTGGCAAGCTGCTCGGCTGCCTCGTTAATTTTCAAGTGCTGTGCCAACGCCCCAGCAATGGATGGAACATCATCTTCTTTGAGGTCAGCCTGCATAAGATAAGCCCGAGCATGTTCTTCACAGAGATGCAATTCTTCCGGCACATCATCTGTCAATTCAGTGATGTGAAAGGTGGCTGGTTTTTCGCAGTGCTGGCACTTCATCAAACATTATCCACAATATTGAAATCGGCTCCTCAAAGGTTGACTTGATTTTGGAG
>PBCP01000034.1 GCA_002717145.1 Planctomycetaceae bacterium
GCTTTTCTTGATCAGGGTGATTATCGTGCTGTAGCGGAAGAGCATATAAACGAATTCTATAATTATGCTGAAGGCTCCGTGTTGTTTAAGCCTACTTTGGTTTCAGATAAACAATTCAGGCAGGACTTCGAAGGCGCCTTGTCCTATTTTGTAGGTGGAAACAGCAATTACCCGGAAGATCATGGTTTTGCGATTAAGCCCTGGTCTGAAGTTGCATGGGAAAATATCGGCACCAAAATTGATGGTAATATGGCGGTTGCAATGGGTAACTATTTCTTCACAACGGTTGAGGGTGGGGATGTAGTAAAAGTGGAGTATTCGTTTGGATACACTTTGAACTCAGCAGGGCAGTTGAAAATCATTCTGCATGATTCACACCTACCGTATTCTCCATAAATACGGTATTCAGCTAGCATTAGAAAAAGAGCGTCAGTACCCTCTAGGGTATTGACGCTCTTTTAGTTAACCGGAATCTGTTTGTGATCCTTAGTCTCCCGGAGTTACTTCATGAGGAATAGTTCCGAAACTAATTAATGCAGGCCTGCCGATTCTTCAGGGAGGTCCAGACCTTCGGCGGAAGCTGTAATCCCTTCTTTAGCTGACTCTTTTATGTAGTCAGCTATCATCTCCAGCGCATCTTCATCAATGAATCCGTTACCCGTGCCGTCAAAGACAACAGTTGAATTTGGTGCAATGGTTGCGAGCTTCTTTTTGATGGTGAATCGGCTCAAAAAACTGACATGCTCGGCAAGAACCAGCCGAGTCGTTCCGTCGTTGTCAACCGATTCGTCACTGGTAAATGGCTTGGCTGCAGTCGAAACCTTTACAAAGAGTAGGCTGACAACCATGCCAATGATGACCCCTAAAAGTAAGTCGGTGAATACAATGGCAACCAGAGTAATTAGAAATGGTGCGAATTGTCGAGCACCCATTTTCCAGAGGCTTCGGAAAAGTTTCGGATTGGCAAGCTTCCAGCCAGTCATGAGTAGAATGGCAGCCAGGCTAGTAAATGGTATGTAATTTAAGTACGTGGCAAAGACTGCGACCGAGAGAACAAGTAGGATGCCATGAAAGATCGTTGATTTTTTGGTCTCCGCCCCCACGTGAATGTTGACCGAACTTCGAATAATCACCGACGTCACAGGTAGGCTTCCAATCAACCCTCCGACGCAATTTCCGACCCCCTGTGCGACAAGTTCTCGACTCGGTGGTGACGGGCGTTTTTTGGGATCGAGCTTGTCGACGGCCTCGAGGTTAAGTAGTGTCTCGAGTGATGCAACAATAGCAATTGTGATCGCTGCAATATAGACCTGAATTCCAGCTAATACACTGAAGTCACCGGAGAGGAAGCCGGGAAAGGTGAACCATTTCTCTTGTTTGCCATCTTCTTTATCACTATTAGCGGCAATCTCTGCGGTCGCTTCGCCTGCTCCTTCTGTGGCGGAATTATCGAAAAGTGAAGGGACGTTGACACGTTGGTCTTCAGTGATTGCCCAGCCTTCGCCCATGGAACTCATGGCGAATTGAAGAATTACACCCAATACTACTGCGGCTAAAGCCGGAGGAAGCGGGGTCTTTTTTAGGAAGCTAATTCGAGGCCATATAATAAGAAGACTGATACAAAGTATTCCCACGAACAGAGGGCCAGGTTGTAAATTGCCCTCGAATATCGTGTAGGTGTCCTTGAGGATGTCTAAGCCGGGGATGTCGAATGACGTTTCGAAATTTTCTCTGTCCCCTCCAAAGAAATAAATCAATTGCTTTAGGATTAGGATTGTTCCGATAGCTGCCAGCAAGCCTTTAATAACACTAGAGGGGAAAAATGCTGTTAAGGCACCTGCTTTCATGCATCCCATCGCAATTTGAATAATACCCGCCAGAAATACAGCGGTGACAAATGCTTCAAATGAATTCCCTAGAGCAAAAATCTGGGCAGAGACGATTGCTGTGAGTCCAGCTGCTGGCCCACTAACGCTCGTGCTTGATCCACTTATGCTACCTACTACTAGTCCACCGATGATTCCTGCCAGCAGGCCTGAAGCCAAAGGAGCATCGGATGCCAATGCAATGCCCAGGCATAGTGGCAGTGCGACTAGAAAAACTACGAGTCCGGCAATGAGGTCTTTTTGCAACTTTTTGCCCGGTGTCAAAGTTTGTTGATTTAGGTCATTCACGTAACTATATGTCCTTATATATAGATTTTGTAATACGCACGGAGCATTAAATGCATTGATTTATGTAAAAAATATTTATAGCAATTTATCGGCTAATGTTCCATAGGTGATTAGCTGTAGCTGTTGATAGTTGACAGCCGCTCAGGCTAATAAAAACGGGGCCGCTTTCCAATAGAAGGCGGCCCCGCTTAGCTACTAGTTTACCGAGCCCTTTTTGTTACATGGGGCTGCAGATTTTAGAAGTCGACCATGAATCGTGTACCGATTATGTCATACCGACCATTTGTGCCTTCGTTCGTTGTTATATCTCCCATGATGTAATTGAACTGCATGCGAGCGTTTGGGTTCCAGTACCAGTTCAAGCCGAGAGTTAAGGCATCGCCCTGAAGACCATGGATGTCTGCTCCAGGTTGAGCAGCAGCAGCGTTTGCCAGGTTCATGACGTCACTGTAGTCAGCCCATGACCAGCGTACAGCCACTTGCCATGCACCCATGCCCTGCTCAGACCTGTCACCTTCGGTGCGAACGAATGAATTGGAAGGCTTGATTCGGTCAAGCGTGCCACTGCTTCGTTTCCAAGGCATGTAGTCGTCCGTTAGGAAGTAGGCTGCGTAAACGTAACCGCCGTGTAAGTTCGCTGTTTCTCCGGCATCTGTGTGCATCCATAGATTTTGGAATTCGGCCACGATCTGGAGCGGTCCCTTATTGCGAGCCCATTCAACGGCTAGAATTTCATAATTGTTGGCATCGGCAATTTTGCCTGAGTTGATCCAGCGGTTGTTGTGACGCCCTTCACCGCGTTGGCGGAATCGGGTTTCCGTGGAGTCACCATCCACAGCGGCTGTGGTTGCTGCTACAGCCCAGTGAGCGTAATCTCGTCCCTCATCAGCCCAGCGATAGGTTTTAGCAAGTCTACCGGCGAATTCTAGCTGAACATGATCGTTCTTGTGCTGACCAGAGTTTTGCATCAGGTGAGTATTGTAGACACCATATCGCCAGTTGTAGGTTTGGTCTTCAGACTTGTTGTAGGAAGCCACTCCAAAACGACGTGCGTCCTGATTGAAAGACTCTATAACAAATGGTCGCTCTAGAAAAACGTTGTAGCGACTACTATTCAGGTGGTCCAAGCCATAGGGGCGTTTTTGGTTACCAATTAGTAGTGTGCCCATCTTTGGTAAGTTCTTGAAGCCTAAATAGGCGTCACGAAATTCAGATTTATTACCACCTGCGAATTCCATTTCGATTTTGTAATTCATGTTGGGGGCAATGTCGCCCTTGACGCCGAATCGCATTCGACGGAATCCGATGCGGTCTTGAGGGCCATCAGGGTCGCCCTCAAGGTCGGCGATAACCTGATCTGACCCAGGGATTCCCCAATAATCAGCATGGACTCGTCCGTTGAGAATAACGTTGTTGCGTGATGTACCGTTGTCAACTTTACCGTTGATGAGTTCCCGAAGCTCAGCGATTTCTGCTGCTTGGCTATCCAGCCTCGCGTTCAAGTCCTCTGGTTGAATTGCACTAGAAGTAAGTGGCATCCCCAAGCTCAACGTCAGTGTAAGAATAAAACTCCTGAAGTTGATTTTCACTATTTGGACTCCTCATCAGTACCGTTTTAGTGGAATGCAATTAGACTTCCATATCTAATAATTGCTAATGCCTTGCGGTAGTTGATATTTCGGCAAGTTACGGACGGTAGTTATGTTAAGAATTATGTAATTCTCTTAAAGACTGAGGCGCGCATGCGTATTAGTCAGTAATATGTTGCGATTATGCCGATTCTTCAGCCTTAGCGTCTTTTTTGTGATCAGCCCCCCGTCTTTTAAAAGCTATGAATCCCCTTTAAAAACCAGCAAATTGACATTGTGGTCATCGGCATTTCTTGGGTACTGTTCGCATCAACAATCAGTACGAACCTTTACTTGCTTGCATTTTAAAGCAATCACAACGCGGATTTGCTAGCAAGTTGAATGGCTTTGCAGTCGACCTGGGTTTGGCTTGAGAAATAAATCTCGGTTAGCTTTGGAGGTTTGGGTGGTTTTTGCCGATTAGCGAGATTAATCGGAGAAAACCGGTGATTATAGTTCTGCTGATTAAAGTGGGGCGCCAATTTGTACGAATAAGAGTGACAGGGAGCGTTGTGTTTACGCGCAGGGTTCCTGTTGGTTGGCAGGAAGTCAATCGTAACTGAGCTCATATAAACGGCAGGCGTGAAAAACGCCGTGGAGAAACAAACGATGATCCGAGTTTTGTCAGGGTTAGCAACAGGTTTGATTTGTTCGGTCTGTCTGTTAACGACAAGCCTTGCTTATGGACAGCAATACCCGGGAATGCCTGGTGCAAACGGATATATGGCTGCCGGGGGTTACGCTCCCGGTCAGTACTATAGTGGCCAGCCAGCTGTTCAGCCCTATTCTGGGCAATTAGGACCGCAGCCCGGGGTTGCTCCGGCTTATATGGCGAGCCCTGCTCAGTTAATGCAGGGTTTTGGGGGAGAACAGGTAGGGCCAGGCTCTTTCCGTCGTCGTGCGGATCAGCGCGTTGCTAGTCGTTTTGCACCCTCTGCACGTCCTCAGGGGGCAAATAAAACACCAAGGTGGTTTGATGTTTCCGTCGGCGCAGTCTTTATGTCTCGACAGGGTGATGGAGCAGCACCTAAAGCCTTGTCAACCTTTGGGATTTCACCACCAGATCCGCAGACTGGTGAGCCCTTGCCACAGAGCGTCGCATTAAGCACCGATGATGGTGAATTTGGTGATAAAGCGGGGTTGTCATTTAAGGCTTTTATTCCTTTGAATAGTGGCCGGGTGCTTGAGTTTGGTTATATGGGACTTTTGAGTCATGATGCCGAAGGTGAGGTTGATGTAAGCCAGACAAATCCAGGCACGTTGTTCTCGGTGGTTAGTGGTTTTGGAACGTCCCCTTGGCTTGGGTTTGGCGAGACTGATCAGTCCGATGTTCATCGATTTGAATATGAATCGAATATGGACACGGTTGAGTTGGGCTTTCGACGGAGTTGGACGGATCCTAATTCCCGTTGGCAGGGTTCTTGGGTGGCTGGTGTCAGGCATTTTTATGTTACCGAATCATTTCTCTTCCACTCGCACAGCGGATCTTCGATGCTGGGGACACTGCAGCAGTTGGATTACAGTTCGTCGACGGCCAACTCGATTACGGGTTTTCAGTTTGGGGGCGATTTCTGGATGTCGGCGGACAATGGCCTTGAGCTTGGTTTGTTTGGTAAAGTCGGGGTCTATGGAAATCGAATTAAAGTGAAGTCATCTTATTTGGCGACTTCGATCAATCCTGCTCATGTTACTAGTGCGGACCAAGAGCGTACGGCTTTCGGTCTGGAAGCGGGAGCTACGGTTAATTGGCGTTTGAATCAAAATATGAAGATGACAGTAGGGTATCAGGTGATTTATCTCGATGGCGTTGCGTTGGCATCTGATCAGTTTGCTAATGACCCGCCCTTTGTACAGCCTGTACCCCAGCAGGCAATTTATGACGACGGTGAATTGATTTATACCGGCTTCAACGTTGGTTTTGAATGGATGTGGTAGTCAAATCGTCCATTCGATTGACCAGATTTTAGATGTTAATACAGTTAATAGATATCAGGTCTTAGGCAGCGCATTTCTAGGAAATAGTTGAGTAAGACAGCACAACGGCAGATTAAAAATATGTTCAAAAAAAGCGATAGATCTATGAACGTAAAATCCAGGAAGCGTCGTGAGTTTCTCTCCGGTTTACAGTTCGAGCAACTTGAAAGTCGTGAGTTGCTTGCGGGTGATTTGGGAGCCGCAATCGATGTCGGCGAAGGTGAGGCTGGTAGTGCTCAGATTGGTTATCCGCTGACCTCGCTTGGGGGAGCCGATTACTTGTCTGGTTACTCGCTTGGAAAAACCCCGATGCAGGTAGCTACTGAATATCTCGATGATAATGCCGCTGATTTCGGTCTGACCGTTGACGACCTGAATGATTATCGCGTTCTGAGTCACTTTGTCAGTCAGCACACTCGTGTGAACCATATTGTGCTTCAGCAACAGCACAATGGGCTGGATGTGCTCGGGGCAATGATTAACATCGCGGTCGATAATGACGGAAGGATATTGGCGGGCGGTTCATCTTTCGTGCCTGGTCTCTCTGCTGAAACTGAACTGGAGCAGTCGGCAGTAATTGGCCCAGTGGATGCTTTGGCGGATACGTTTTCATCTTTGGGGCTAACGCCGACATCCAATTTGTCCATTCTGCAACAATCGAATGGTTTGAATCAGGAAGTGACGATTTCCGATGGTGGTATCGCTTCTGTACCCATCCAGGGGGCTTTAGGGTATGTTTATCGTGATGGTGGCTTGGAGCTCGTTTGGGTGTTTGGGATTCTTACCAATTCAAATCAAAATGCCTTTACAGCTTTTGCCTCCGCTGAAAGCGGTGATTTTATTTATGCTTCGGATGGTGTGAAATCGGCTACATATCAAGCTTTTAGCATGCCTGACATGAGTCCGGAGGATGGATCGCAGCAGACGGTTGTTAATAATCCGGATGCAATGTCAGCATCACCTTTTGGGTGGCATGACACTAACGGTGTTCCAGGAGCAGAATTTACCGATACTCGTGGGAACAATGCGTTTGTGCAATCCGGAGGATTGGGGGCGATTCCTCCGAATTCATCAGGAGAACGAGCTGATGGTGGTGATGAACTGGAGTTTAATTTCCCATACGACCCTACTAAGCCAGCCACCGACCCGGACAATATTTTAGCTTCCACAACAAATGCTTTTGTAACTATGAATATTGCTCACGATGTTCTTGCAAATTATGGGTTTGATGAGGCGGCGGGTAATTTTCAGGCAACAAATTATACCGGCTTGGGGGAAGATGGAGATGCGATTCTTGTAGATGTCGCCGATCCAGACCAAATATGTAATGCGGTGGAAATTGCAATCCCTTCACCTGCACCCGGGGCTTCGATCGATGGTGTGGATATCATGCTGGAGATGGGGTATTGCAATATGACAGATCCCACTCGGGATAGTGGGCTTAGCAATGACATTTTGTTGCACGAGTTTGGCCATGCACTGATTGATCGCCTTGTTGCAGGACCTAATTGGATTCAGGGGGGGTACGGCCCTAATCAGTTTGGGGGAGTCCATGAGGGAGGAGCTGATTATCTTGCTTTGATGTTCGGTATGCAGGCGACCGATACACCGGAGATGGCTAAGTGGGATACCAATTGGTATATGGGTGATGAAGATAGTGGGATTAGAAGACAGCCGTATTCCTATGATATGTCTGTGGGTGGACGTACGTTCGAAGATTACAACGCTGAAGATGACCCGGTAACCGGCAACCCGAATACGACACCGCACTATTCCGGAGAGATTGTCGCATCAATGCTCTATGACATGACTTGGGAATTGATCTTTAAGTATGGCGGTTCGCGAGATGCGTCAGCTATGGATATCGCATTTGAAGAGGATATAAGTCGTGCAGTTGGCAGGACAAACTCAGCGGCATCACTTAACTTTGATATCCCAACTAGTATGCTTGGGCCGGATCTACTTGATCTTGGAACTGGTGCTAATAATCTTGCCATGCAATTGTTTGTTGATGGCTTGAAATATTCAGTTCCTACCATCGATGGGGTGCAGTTCACATCCTTGAGGGATGGTATCCTCGCTGCTGATATCGCTTTGACTGGTGGTGTTAACCATGATGCGCTTTGGCGGGCGTTTGCGAGGCGTGGACTCGGCGAAGAAGCAGATTCCGGTTTGCTTGCCGCGACAGTCCCAATTGAAACGTCTTATACATTGCCTACAACTCCAGCGCATATTGCGGGTACGGCTTTTGTGGATGGAAATTCAGATGGTGTGCGTGATTCCTTTGAAGCACCTTTAGCCGGTGTCAATATCTACATGGACCTCAATGGTAATGGGACGCACGAGCGTCTTGAGCCATGGATGACAACCGATGAAGAGGGTAATTATTCTTTTGAATTATACGTCGGCGGACCTTTTAGTATTAAAGCCTTGCCGATGGATAATTATTTACAAACGTTGCCGAGCACGGTGCAGGTAGAGGGGATGCCGGTTAATGATGGTGGGCATGATGTCTACGTGGTTACGGGTGCTTCCGCTGATGGGGTTGATTTCGGGTTTACAGTTTCTGATGTCAATCAGGGTATCTCAGGAACGAAGTTTAATGACCTTAATGCTAATGGAACGCAAGATCCCGGTGAAATCGGTATTCCAGATGTCTATATCTATGTTGATTTAGACAATGACGAACGTATTGATATTGGTGAACCCGCCACCAAAACACGTTATGACGGAACCTATTATCTCGATTACACCGAGCCAGGCCCGGTTATCGTGCGTGAAGTCATCTCTCCCGGTTATCAGCAGACATCCCCGGCAAATAACGCGCATGAAATCACGGTGGTAGCCGGTCTTCCCTATCTGGGCGTCGACTTCGGCAATCATGAAGTTAGGGATTATGGCGATTTGCCGGACACCTTTAACCTAAATGACGCACCATCACATGGATTGCTTGATGGGTTTTATCTTGGAGCTAGTGTAGACGCTGAAGTCGGCTCGATTGATGGGGCGACCGCCTCAGGTGATGATACTAATAATATTGATGACGAAGATGGTGTTGCCTTCGTGGATGCACTGGTTCGCGGGAATAACGATGTTACGGTCGAGGTGACAGCCTCGACGGGCGTGTATGGCGGCGGTTTGTTGAATGCTTGGATTGACTTCGATGGGGATGGAATTTTTGATATAGCTGAGGAAGCTGGCGATTACTCGGAATTGATTATTTCAAATCAAGTTCTGGTAGACGGTGCAAACTTGATCGACTTTTCGATTCCTGCTGATGCTCAGTTAGGGGCAACCTATGCTCGGTTCCGCTACAGCTATGAAGGAAATCTTGGGCCTAACGGAGCAGCAATCGCCGGTGAAGTGGAAGACTACCGTATCGATGCCTCTTTCGGTGGTGGAATTTTAGACGATCAGCCTTATGCAAATGATGATACTTTTACAGCCACGCAAGGTGATATAGCGGTAAATCTTGACGTTTTAAGGAACGACTTTGGTAGCTCTAATGGTGGTCCAACGTTAGTGTTCCCCGCGGTGAATCCGATTGTGACTGACCAAGGTGGCTCTGCTTCAGTTAATCTGGCTACGGGACGGATTTTCTATACGCCCGACGACGGATTTACGGGAACTGACACGTTTGATTATGAGGTCACTGATGGGGCTGGTAACTTTGATTCCGGTACTGTTACAGTCCATGTTCAGCCGAGATTTGTAAATCCCGAAGCCATTGATGACTATCAGGTCATTCTTGATACCACTGTAGGTGGTGAGACAGATATTGCTGTATTGGAGAACGATATCCAGGGAGCGTTTCCACCTCTAAGCATTGTCAGTTGGACGGACGGAAATCATGGTGATGTTGTTCTTGACGGCGATAATTTGACCTACGTCAGAACGGATTCTGATCCGTATACGCTGGACACATTTACTTATACAGTTGCTGGTAGTGCGGCAGGGCAACCAACGTCTACCGCAACAGTGACCGTACAACTTGGAGAGAATGTTGATACGGTTGAATACATCGTAGAAGCCTTAAGTCCACTGAATGGTGAGCCGATCC
The DNA here is from genome assembly GCA_002717145.1 of Planctomycetaceae bacterium. GTDB lineage: Bacteria > Planctomycetota > Planctomycetia > Pirellulales > Pirellulaceae > UBA721. The sequence continues at coordinate 9,837 of PBCP01000034.1, forward strand.
AAGAAGTTGAGGAAGGTGATCAGTTTACGATCCGTGTTTCTGTTAAAGATTCGCGTTCAACGGTAACTGCTGCGGACGCAGGTGTGTATGCCGCCTACGTGGATATGTTATACGATGCTGATCATCTGCAGGTCGTTCCTGGTTCATTGGATCATGGCTCGATTTTCACCGACATTCGTCGGGGAAATACCACGGTTCCCGGCTTGATTAACGAGACCGGTGGTGTTCAGGACGGTATTAATCAAGACGAAACCCTCTTTGAGCGTGGTTTTGATGCCATGGAGCTTTTCACGGTTGATGTAATTGCAATCGCTTCAACTGAGGGTTTCACTCTTTTAGAGACCGATCCTGTCGATGTGACACCGTTGCATGATACTGTGGTTATCGCTCCCGAACCGGCATCCGTGCCAGTTCTTCAGATTGATTACAATTCACTAGAGCTTCTAATTTCTCCTCCTGCCGAAGGTGAGAGTCTGCTTGATACCAACCGAGACGGAGCCGTCACGCCGATCGACGCTCTTGGAATCATAAACCAGCTTAATGAATTTGGGTCCGGAGCTGTGGCTGAAGGCGAATCTACCGGGCTTGATAGAGCGTTTGATGTTAATCGAGATTCCTACGTGTCACCACTCGACGCCTTGGCGATTATTAATTATCTGAATGATAATATTGCCGACACTGGTGAAGGTGAAAGCATGGTGATCGTCGAACAATCAACGATTGATACGGGCGTGGTCGCCAATGACNNNGCNGCCACCGAAGCGGTCACCGCCGATGTTGTCGATGAGTTCTTGCGAGTTCGCGAGAACGAGATTGGACTCTCGATGTTTACAGGCGGAAGTCAGGAAGTGATCGAAGACGATGCCAGTGACCTTGAATCCGCCATCGATGATTTGGCGGACGACGTGTTCGGGCAGTGGAGCTAGTAGACGCTTTCAGGCCATGCCTCTTGTCTGAATGAGAAAAGAGTTATAATGCCCCGGTAGTTTCGTTAACTGCCGGGGCTTTTTTTATGCGTGATACCACNTANCAATACGGNCGCTGCTTGGCTGCGGCTNCCACCATNAATATCACTCCACCTAAAGATATCTATCACCGGATGTGGGGTGCAGCATTGCATGATCGTGCTCAGGGAGTCCATCAACAACTTGAATGCAATGTGTTGTGGTTACGAGCTCGCGATGGATCAGCGGAATTATTAATGCTTTCGGTTGATCATTGCCTCTTTTGGAAAGACGCGACAGATGCATTTAAGTTGGCGGTTAGTAATGCCTGTGGAGTCCATGTAGACGATATTGTCGTTTACTTCANGCATACACATGCTGCAGGCCTAATGGACTTAAGTCGGAAGGATTTGCCAGGCGGTGACCTAATTGCTCCGTACTTAATGGATATCGGTAATAAAGTTGCGAGTAAATGTAAGGAGTTACAAGCTGGTTTGGTAGAGGGCTGGCTTTGTGCAGGTAGCGGAGATTGTGCTCTGGCAACCAATCGCGACTATTACGATGTNGATCGTGACGGTTATGTNTGTGGGTTTAATCCTTTGAAAGAAGCAGATTCAACGCTTTTGACAGTAAAGGTCACAAACGCTGAAGGCGATCTTCTTGCTGTGCTCTCCAACTATGCGTGTCATCCTACTACTCTTGCGTGGGACAACAAGTTGATCAGTCCNGACTATATAGGCTCCCTGCGAAAAACTATGCGTCACGCCTTAGGCAAGATTCCGGTGGTCTTTATACAGGGAGCTTCAGGAGATGTTGGACCACGCGAAGGGTATGTCGGAGATGTGAAAGTAGCTGANCANAATGGGCGGCAACTCGGCTTGTCAAATCTATCGGTTNTAGCTGGCATGCCAAAGGTTCCAGCNAAGTATAGTTATGATGGTGCNGTNATCTCAGGCGCNACGATNGGNACNTGGTCATANAAAGANTTTNCNGATTCNGANNTNCAGGANCTNTCNGGATTNCAACGGGAACGGCGNGACGTGCTCCTCGAATATCGAGAGGACTTGGGAACGGTTGANTCGGTTTCTGCGAGGATTGATCAGCTGGAATCCTTGAAANNTTCANAGGCNGCANAGAATTGGACGACNGTCGAAAAACGTGACAATCGTGCTTTGCTGGAACGTGAACGTCGGAAGCTGACACGACTTTCTACGTTGGAGTCTATNGAAGATTACACCTATATAATTCGCNGTTGGACAATTGGGGAAATTGTACTGCTTGGGCTCAATGGCGAATTATATAACTGTTACCAAACTAAAGTCAGGGAGGCGGTTAGCGATCGCGCTGTCGTGGTGGGGACACTGGCAGATGGCTCGGATTGCTGGTATTTGCTAGATGAATCCAGTTACGGAAAAGGGTTGTACCAGGAAGATGCGTCTGTGATTAAACAGGGAGGACTGGAAACCCTTGTCGCCGCAACCGTGAAAATGTTAAACCTGGGATAATCGATCTGCCAACGCGCGCGGTACGCAGGCGGCCTACCAGTCCCCTACACTTCCATCAGGATAAAAGACGACCTGAGGAAGCTCTTGTTCGAATGGGTGCTTCTTTATTACCGCTTCGTCAATTTCAATGCCGAGGCCTGGACGAGTGTTGGGCCGTACAATTCTGCCCTGCTCTTCTATNGTGTAGCCTTCACTAACAACGTCNCTGCGCCATGGGACATCTTNATGTACTGACTCGCAAATAATGTAATTTGGCTGGGAAAAACCAAATTCAAGTGAAGCGGCCGTGGAAACCGGTCCTTGCGGATTGTGAGGAGCCATAGCGATTCGATGAGCGTCTGCCAGAGCGGCAATTCTTCTGGCTCCGGTGAATCCACCACAATGTGTCAAATCCGCCTGACAAATGTCACAACCTCCGATAGCAAACAGTCTGCGGAAGTCTTCGAGGGAACAGATTCTCTCACCTGTTGCGATAGGCGTTGTGACCGCCTGATTGATTTTTGCTAAACCTTCGATTTGCTCAGGCCAGCAGGGTTCTTCAAAGAAATATAAGCCGTATGGTTCCAAAGCTTTTGCGAACTGCAGTCCCATCGTGGGGGTGGGCCGAGCGTGGCAGTCTACCATGATATCAATGTCGACACCGACGGCGTCACGCATTGCTGCCACGGCAGCTTCGGCTCGCTGTATTGGACGCAACCCTTCAAGCGGGGCGGTCGGGGGGACAGCCATGCTTTTGAAAGCCGTATATCCCTGTTCCACAGCCTGGATTGCAAGGTCTCCAAATTGCTTCGCATCTTCCACGGGCGTTTCATAGAAATCTTCCATACGACCTCCGCCAAGGTGGCAGTATGTACGAATCCAGTCCCGTACGGGACCGCCCCATAGCTGATGGCAGGGGACACCAGCTATTTTTCCGGCGATATCCCACAATGCGATATCGATTCCGGAGATTGCCGTGCTTCGGGTAATCCCATTGCCGTGCCAGAAGTGCTGGCGATACATTTTCTGCCACAGATGTTCTATTCGACGCGGATCTTCGCCAATTAACAGTGGTGCTAAATCTTCAATGGCTCCGACAACGCTTCGTGTATGCCATTCCAGCGTGGCTTCCCCCCACCCTATCAGACCAGGCTGATCGGTGGTGATTTTGACAAAGATCCAATTGCGCATTCGGGCATTGCAGATCAGTGGCTCGACAGAGGTGATTTTCATAGTAGGGATTTACTAGAATGAAGGTTTGGCACGAAAGGTGCATTTTGATTTTTAGACCATGGGAACCAAAGAGGCTCCGCTTCCATGATAAGACAGATTCACGGCGTGATACCAGTTGTGCACACGCCATTTTTAGAGAATGGTGAGTTGGACCATGAGAGTTTGTTGCGAGAGTTAGAGTGGGCTTGTTCACTGGAAATTGATGGTCTGTGTACCGGAATGGTCTCTGAACTCTTACGGCTCAATGAAACTGAACGTGAAAAATTACATCACTGGATTGGTGAATTTGATCGTGGAGATCGTAGTTTTGTGGCTAGTGTCGGGGCTGAGTCTACCGAGCAGGCAGTGAAATACGCTCGAATGGCGCGTCAGGCCGGAGCTGATGCAGTGATGGCAATTCCGCCTACCACACAATCCTTCAATGCCGACGATTTGACAACTTATTACACTCAGATTCTGGAACACGGCGAATTGCCTCTTATCGTCCAGGATGCTTCAGGCTATGTCGGAAATGAGATTCCTCTGGCAGTAAGTACCGAGTTGTTTCAACGTTTCGGTGCAGAGCGAGTGATGTTTAAGCCTGAGGCAAACCCTATGGGGCCACGCCTTTCATTACTTCGCGACGCCACAGACGGTAAGACTTTAATTTTTGAAGGTTCGGGCGGGATTTCTTTGATGGATTCTTACCACCGAGGGATTGCAGGGACGATTCCAGGAATGGAGTTTTTGCCGCAAGTGCTCAAAGTTTGGCAGGCTTTACAGGCTCAGGAAATTAGTGAGGCTTATGAACATTACTTACCTTTGTGTGCGTTGGTTAGTTTGCAATTACAAGCCGGGCTAGACGGATTTCTTGCGATTGAGAAATATATGATGAAGCGACAGGGGCTGTTTGCAACAGACAGACGTCGTGAACCAATCAAATGGCAAATGGACGAAGAAACCCGTCAGGAATTGGAACGACTGTTAGTGTTGATTGATTTTTAGTCGGTTATTGAAATGTAACCATGCTTTGCTTAATTGCGCGATTGAATTGCGTTAGAATACATGGATCCTGACTCGCAGGACGGACAATTCCTTTTGGCAGCATTTTGCCCAAATGAAGAAGAGATATCTCGGAGTTTATAATGAACAACTGTTTGAAATCAATGTTGGCACTCACTGCCGTTTTGCTTGCAACCTCGGTTTACGGTCAGAATTGGCCTCAATGGCGAGGCCCGGACAGCAATGGGATTTCGTCAGCGAAGGGGCTACCGACTTCCTGGAGCAAGACTGAAAATGTGGCTTGGCGAGTGGAGTTACCCGGACCGGGTGGTGCGACCCCATGTATTTGGGAAGATACCGCATTCGTTACCAGTACATCAGGCGATGATCTTGTACTTTTGGCTGTCGATATTAAAGCTGGAAAGATTAAATGGCAAACCAAGATTAGTCAGGGAGATAAAGTGGTTCGTGGTGATGAAGGCAACGCTGCGTCGCCCTCCCCTTCGACAGACGGTAGACACGTGTGGGTTAATTTCTCCAATGGGGCGTTGGCCTGTGTGGATTATCAGGGCAAGATTGTCTGGAATATGAATCTTCAGGAGCGTTTTGGTCAATTTAAGATTGCTTTTGGGATGACCTCGACTCCGATTCTGGACGGCGATAGGCTTTATCTGCAATTAATTCATGGTGAAGGAAATGCAAAGACTCGGGAAGCTACCATTGCGTGTCTGGATAAAGCAACGGGTAATACGGTTTGGAAGACCGGACGTCCAAGCGAAGCCCATTCAGAAAACGAACATTCGTATGCTTCTCCCGTACTCTACCGAGACAAGCAACAGGAGTTCCTGCTTTCGCACGGTGCTGATTACATCATTGCCCATGACTTAAAGACTGGTGACGAACTATGGCGTTGTGGTGGATTGCATCCACCGGCAGGTTATGATCCAACGCTGCGATTTGTATCTTCACCGGCAGTTGCACCGGGACTGATTATTGTCCCTTCTGCAAAACGAGGAATTACATTGGCTTTAAAGCCGGGTGGAAAGGGAGATCTCACGGAACAGACCGATTTTCATTTATGGAAGTTTAGCATTACGCCTGATGTGCCGAGCCCCTTAATCCTTGATGGAATTGTTTATTTGTGCCGTGAGAACGGAAACCTGATCGCCTTGGACCAGAAGACCGGTGAGCAGTTTTATGAAGCCAGAACAAACCGTGACCGCCACCGCGCGTCACCTGTTTATGCTGATGGAAAGATTTTTCTTTCAGGCCGTAATGGAATGGTAAGCATCTGTAAGCCGGGGAAAGAATTTGAGCTAATTAGCCAAAATACTCTGGAAGAGCCTCTTTCAGCTTCGCCAGCTATCTCAGGAAGCCGAATTTACCTTAGGACATATAACGCGTTGTATGCCATCGGGAGGTAGTCCCCCCCCAGGGAAATTGTTGATATTGGGCTTTGCCTTGAAGAGAGATCGGCTTACAAAGCGATTTCGTTGGCGGCTTCCGTTTCCTGAGCATCGATTTCGAACGGATCCTGTTTCTTGCTACGCCAGGATTCGATTAGATTTTCGATACTGTCATTGAGTTGGTCTAACTCCTCAAGAACGGCATCCTGACGCTCATCGAGCTCTTTAAGCAGTACTGCAGCGGCGTTTTCCCGATGATTTGCCGCTTCGACGATGTCACTGGCCGGTAATGGAGATGAGTCTGACATGCTAAGGATGTCGGCGATTGAATTGAGCTTTAGCTTGCCTTATGAGGAAATTGCCAGTTGTTATGTTTAGATAAACTTTGACGGTTAAGGTCTCTGCTAAGAGGGGGCTGATGCCGTTTTTGCTACAATAGCCAGTTGCTGCGGAGTGTCATTGGCCGTACAGGAAAGTCTAATTACGTGCAAAACCGTGAATTCCAACTTGAAAGTCCGTTTGAGCCTGCTGGTGATCAGCCCAAGGCGATTGAGCAATTGGTGCGAGGAATTCGTAATGGGCAGGACCTGCAGACTTTGATGGGAGTCACGGGATCTGGGAAAACCTTCACGATGGCCAATGTGATTCAGGAGATCCAAAAGCCAACGCTGGTTATTTCTCACAATAAAACACTAGCGGCTCAGTTGTACTCTGAATTCAAAGCTTTCTTCCCTGCCAATGCTGTTCACTATTTCGTTAGCTATTACGACTACTATCAACCGGAAGCGTATATCCCTCAACGTGATATTTACATTGAAAAGGATGCGTCGATTAATGATGAAATTGATCGTTTGCGATTGGCCTCTACCAGCGCGTTGGTGAGTCGTAGCGATGTGATTATCATCGCCAGTGTATCCAGTATTTATGGTTTGGGTTCACCGGAAGATTACAAAACGATGATGGTTGGCCTAACCAAAGGGCAGGAAATCGATCGTGACCAAATGTTAATGAAGCTAGTGGATATTCAATACGAACGAAATGATATTGAATTCACGCGATCCAAATTCCGAGTACGTGGAGATTGCGTCGAAATCTGGCCGAGTTATGAGGAATTTGCGTTTCGTATTGAGTTTTGGGGAGACGAGATTGACCAGTTGTCGATTATCAATCCACTTAGTGGTGAAACTGTCCAGCGGCTTGATCAAGTATTTGTATATCCGGCGAAGCATTTTGTGATGCCTGAAGAGCGAATTGAAGCGGCAGTTCAAGGTATTCGCAACGAATTGCGAGATCAATTAGAGCACTTCAAAAAAGAGGGCAAACTATTGGAGGCTCAGCGTCTCAATGCCCGGACTCGTTACGATATCGAAATGCTACAGGAAGTAGGTTATTGTTCGGGGGTCGAAAACTATTCGAGACATCTGTCAGGCCGTAAGCCGGGACAACCACCGGACACACTCTATGATTTCTTCCCGGAAGATTTCTTGCTGGTGATCGATGAGTCACACGTAACGGTTCCTCAGGTTCGAGCAATGTGGGCTGGTGACCGAAGTCGAAAGACAACCTTGGTAGAGCACGGATTTCGTTTGCCTAGCGCTCTGGACAACCGTCCGATGACGTTTGATGAGTGGGAATCGAAAAACAATACTGTTATTTACGTATCTGCAACTCCCGGCAACTATGAACTTGAAAAGACGGGTGGTGAAGTCGTTGAGCAGATTATTCGACCGACGGGGTTACTGGATCCGGAAGTTGAGGTGGTTCCCGCTACGGGGCAAGTGCCACATCTGTTGGAGCAGATTCGCGAGCGTGTTGACCTAGGTGAGCGTGTTCTGGTCACAACGCTTACCAAAAAGATGGCAGAAGATCTTTCTCAATATCTTGTCGAGAAAGACGTAGCAGCAAAGTGGTTACATTCCGAATTGGATGCATTTGAGCGTGTTGAATTGCTTAAGGAACTCCGGGAAGGGAAGTTTGATGCATTGATTGGTGTTAATCTTTTACGTGAAGGTCTGGATCTCCCGGAAGTCTCCATGGTGGCAATTCTGGACGCAGATAAAGAAGGGTTTCTGAGAAGCGAAACATCGCTGATTCAGACAATTGGCCGAGCAGCACGAAATGTGAATGCTAAGGTAATCCTGTATGCGGACAAGATGACCGATTCACTTCAAGCTGCCATTGATGAAACTTTACGCCGTCGTGCGATTCAGGAGGCTTTTAATAAAGAGCACGGTATCATACCCCGCAGCGTAGAAAAGAAAATTAACGATGGAATCGAAGGTGAAGCCAACGCCCACCGCGAAGCCAATGCGGCAGTCGGCCGAACGGATGAACGAGTTTATGTCACTCAGGAATACATCAACGAGTTAGAGAAGGAAATGATGGCGGCTGCAGAACAAATGGAGTTTGAACGCGCGGCGGCGTTGCGGGATCGAATTATGCAGTTGCAGGAATCAATTGGCAAAGCCTTGGATGAAGTTGATGTGAAGTCCTACGATAAAAAAGCCAGACGTAGAAAACAACAGCCTGCGCGTCCCGGGGAGTCGGGGGGGCCTGGTGGAAAAGTTCCTCGCCCTAAACGGAGCTTGTGAGCGTATTCCACAGGCCATATGTGAAGGATTTTTGATTATTTGGGAATAATCGCTCAATTGAAAGCGTCTATCTAATGATACGCGTGATCCTCGATCTAATGTGAAACAGTCCATGACTCCAATCGAAGCGATGCTTGAGATTCCCGGTGTTGCGGGAGAGCCCCGATTAGATTCCCGTCCGGATGTGCCGGGTGGGAATTTGAACGCAGAAGAGCGTCATCACTTGTAGTACAACGCATACGACAAACGCTACAACGCGCTAGCGTCTATCTGGTAAGTGACTTGGAGAGCCATGAC
>PBCP01000035.1 GCA_002717145.1 Planctomycetaceae bacterium
GAAGTCGCTCGTACCCTGTAATCCACGGCAATCACAGATTTCAGATTAAAGGCTGGTTTCAAAGCAAACATCAACCCATGAGTTCTCGGCGAGTATTAAAAGCAGCTCAGGCTATTCGTGAAGTCGTTAGTACAGCGATCATCACAGACCTGCGCGATCCGCGTATCGAAAACGTCACCGTGACGCGAGTCGAGGTTTCCGGAGATTTACGACACGCTCGTATCCATGTCTCCATTATGGGGGACGAAACGAACAGCCGACAGGTTCTCAAAGGACTTAACAATGCATCCGGTTTCCTTCAACGCAAGGTCGCAAACCGAATAGACACACGATATACCCCCAAACTTCAGTTCGTTTTGGATGAAGGACTTAAGCATTCGCTGGAAGTCACTCGCATCCTGGATGAAGTTTTACCTCCGAACGAAACAGAAGATCAATTGGATCAAGCCGCAGATAATCTCAACGACTTATAAGAGCCTTACCTGCCGGAACACTCAGTAGATAAACAGAAATATGAGCGCTGCAAAACGAGCTTCGTTAATCAAAAAGACCCATTCGGTTTTGAAAAAGAAATTCACCAAGGTGCAGTTACCTGTGAAGGATCGCCCCATTTTGGAGCAAATGCTATTTGCCTGCTGTCTGGAGAATGCCACTCCGGATCAGGCGACAGAAGCATTTAGCAAACTACAAACACGATACGGTGAACGCTGGAATGAAGTGAGGGTGACCACGAATTCAGAACTTACCGAAGTCATGAGTTGTCTACCGCAAGCTGCTGATGCTGCCCATCACTTGCGACGGGTCTTGTTTAACGTCTATGAAACTCATTTTTCATTTGACCTCTCATTTATGGCAAAGGAAGGGCTCAGTAAAACGACAGCAACGATTGCCGGGTACTACAAAGAAATTCCTAAATTCGTAGTTAATTACACAGTCCAAAACGGACTCGGTGGACACGCGATTCCCTTAAGTAACAGTGCACTTGATGCCCTCCAAATCCTCGGAATTGTCACTCCCAAAGGGCGGGAACAGGGAAAAGTCGCAGGCCTTGAACGGACCATTGCCAAAAACAAAGGCGTCGAATTTGGTGCTCTGCTCCACATGCTTGGTACCCAACTTGCTGCCGACCCTTACAACAAAAAGACTCACGATCTCTTATTGAGTATCAACAAAGACTGTGCTGATAATCTGCCAGTAAAGCCTTCCAAAAAAACCGCTGTTTCGACCGACGAGTCGAACGAACAAACGGGTGAAGAAAAGAAAACTAAATCAGCAGCTAAGAAAACCGCTAAGAAGAAGGCTGCTCCTAAGAAGAAGGCCGCTCCTAAGAAGAAGGCCGCTCCTAAGAAGAAGGCTGCTCCTAAGAAGAAGGCTACTCCTAAGAAGAAGGCTACTCCTAAGAAGAAGGCCGCTCCTAAGAAGAAGGCCGCTCCTAAGAAGAAGGCCGGGCGACCCAAAAAGCCTCGTTAAAGCGACATTCGACCTAACGACGCCTTTTGCTAAAATGCAGTCCGTTATCTTCAGGTAATTCTGGCGAATTTCAGCAAAGCATAAGGTAAATATATCGTGCGAATCCCCGCTACGCTTACCATGGTATTGGTTCTAATTACATCGATCCTGGGCGACGACGTTCGTGACTTCCGAATACCTGAAATTCCCGCAGAACCATTTCTACAGAATGCCCCAACTGAAGCAATGGCCGATCGGTTGCACGCAGTTACACTATTTGGGAAGGCGAGATTCGAACAGCGACGAGGACAGTTCCCCGACGCTCTGCAACTTTACCAGCGCGCCTGGCGATATGACCGTTCCGTAGTTTCCATCTCCAATGAACTCATTCCTCTTGCCATGGGGCTTAAACGCACTGATGAGGCCGGGCGTTATGCCGGTCTGGCTATAGAAGATAATTCATTAAATTCTCAAGAACTCATGAGACTCGCCGTTGTTCTAGGTCGCAGTGGGAATTTCGATAAAGCTGTTCAGGCATATCAAATGATCCTCAAGCGAGAAAACGACTCATCACTTCCAGTCCCCAAAGCACTAATTTTAGCTGAATTGGGGCGTACCGCACTACTCGCACAAAAAAATGAATTAGCGGCCTCGGCGTTTGATAAAGTTAACGAAGCATTAAAAACCCCTGACCAAGCCGGGTTGACTCCCGTACATATCACTCAGTTGAAAGGAACCACCGGGGCGGTATTCCTGGCGATGAATCAGGCATATCAATCAACCAGGCAATTTAAAAAAGCAAGAGCTGCCATCGAACGTGCAAATCAGGCTGCTCCTAATCCAGCCATGCACTCCTATCGTATGGCTCGTCTGGTATTGTCCGAAGAGAAATACGACGAGGCCCAATCCTCCTTACAACAGTATTTCGACTCCAAATCTCTGGAAGCGAAATCTGATCCATACCAACTTCTGATTAACATTCACCGAAATCAATCTGCGAATCCGGATAAAGCGGTTGCACTCAGTCTGGAACAACTTCAAAAGATTCATCAATCCCAAATATCAAATCACTATTTGGGATACACTTTGGCTGAACTTGCTCTGAAAGCAGGTCAGCCGGAGTTATCCTTACTCCGTCTGCGACAACTGCTACCGCTTCAACCGGTCCTCAGCGGATACCAAACTGCAACGGATGCTTTGCTTGCTCAACATTCCAACAAACAACCTATCACTGACAGTGCTGCGATGGAACTCATCTGGCTTTTGGGAACCATCTATTCCCGCAGCCGTTCGCTTGCATCATTGCAGCAGGATCGCCTTACGCAAATAACTTCGGACGATTTGCTTCTTCGACGCTTGGCAAAAGTCGCATTTACATACGTAGACAATGATCAAATACCAGAAAACACCAACGTCAGTCTGAAGACTTTCACGAGCCATACAGCTGCAGCCATGGCTCTGTTGTTCTCTCAAAAGAAAGACTGGCAACAAGCGGAGAAATTCTTCAAGCTGGCAATCGAAGAAGCTCCTGGGCAAAGCGGGGCCTTTTATGAGACTTGGGGTATCCAATTGCTGATGAACGACGAACGAACCCCCGCTATTGAAGTTTTTGAAACCGCCCTAAAGGACGAATTCGTACGAAATAAGCCAGCAATCCACTATCTGATTTCAGGTGCATATCTACTAGAAGACCAAAACGGAAAAGCGATTGAATCTGCAAAATTCGCTGCCGACCAAGCCAACAACAATCCCCGGCTCCTTAGCCGGTACCCTTGGGTTCTCTATCACACTGGACAATGGCAGGAAGCTAAAGATCAGTACTCTCAACTGGTAGAGAAATTGAACGGACTTCAGGCTGCCCCTAGCGCCACAAGTCTCGCGCGGGATGCCAAACTGACACTATCAATCATTTGTCAGCGGTTAAAACAACCCGAGCAAGCGGTCGAGTGGCTGGAACAAGTTCTAGATGTAAACCCCGAAGATGCTGGTGCCCTGAACGATCTTGGTTATCTATGGGCGGACCGAAATGAGCACCTCAATCGAGCTTTACAAATGACGCGAAGAGCCGTTTCGTCAAAACCGAGTAATTCAGCTTATCGTGATAGTCTAGGGTGGGCTTATTACCGATTAGGGAAATACGATAAAGCCAAATCAGAACTTGAGGCTGCCCAAAAACTCGATGACTCCGATGGTGTTATCTATGACCATTTAGGTGACACTCACTTGCAGCTGGGTAGTCCATTAAAGGCACGGAAAATGTGGGAACGAGCTCTAGAGCTACTGGATAAAGAGCAAGATGCTAAACAAATAGACCTCATTCATTTAAAGATCAAGAAACTGGAAAGCTAGTAAGAAGTCGTAGCAAGGGATGAACCTCCTGAAATTCATCATTAGCATGCGTTAAAATAGATACTTCCTTTCTTCCCTCGAATTTACTCATTAACGGAATACAACATGGCAGGCCATTCCCATTGGGCAGGAATTAAACACAAGAAAGCTGCGATTGATAACAAACGTGGCAAGCTGTGGAGTAAATTATCGAAGGCAATTATTATTGCCGCCAAAATGGGTGGGGGCGATCCGGCAACGAACATTCGTCTGCGGCAGGCCATTCAGGACGCCAAAGACGTCTCCATGCCAAAAGACAATATTTCGCGAGCCATCAAAAAAGGTACCGGAGAACTTGCTGGTGGAGACGTTGAAGAAATCATATACGAAGGCTACGGTGCCCACGGTGTAGCCATCATGTGTGATATCATGACGGACAATCGGAACCGGACAGCTCCGGAACTCCGTAAAATGTTCGAAATCCATGGTGGTAACATGGGAGCCACGAACTGTGTCGCCTGGCTGTTTGAACGTAAAGGACTATTTCTCGTTCCGATCGCAGGATTCGATGAAGAGGTAGTTATGGAAACTGCGCTCGAAGCCGGAGCTGATGATTTTCAAATGCAGGGCGAACAGTATGAAATAACCTGTGAACCGGAACTCTATACCGATGTTGCTGATGCGTTAACAACGGCCGAAATTACAGTCACGTCCAAACAGGTTACCCGGATACCAAATAACACTGTCGATCTGGACGCTGAGCAAGCACGAAAAGTGCTAAAACTCATGGAAGCGTTAGACGATCATGATGACGTTCAAAACGTCTCTGCAAACTTCAATCTATCCGACGAGGTTGTAGCGGAATTGCAAAATGACGGCTAGTGCCTAATTCTGTTCCAATATTGTTGAAACGCTCCGTCATGATGAAAATCGGGGCTGTTATCAAGGTCATGACATTTCAGGCATGACTGCTCAGCTTGATCTATATCCTGATGCAGAAAATTACGCAGTTGCTCAAGCGAGTCAGTCGAAGCATTAGGGTCGGACTCCAGACGCACATGCTCACTTCCGGGGCCATGGCAGTTTTCACAGCCATTACCCTGTAGAAGTAATGTATCCGCTAAACTCATAAACCCGGATTCAAAGGGTACGTATTTCTGAGGTTGCCATCCCGTGGTATGACAACTAAGACATTCCGGGTCAAATTGACGCGGAATGTCTGCTCGGCCATGGGGAGCAACTAACGATTGAGTTGCCTGAGCATGCGCTGAATCCTCCCAGACTTCAAATTCCTGCTGGTGGCACTGGGCACAGGCTTTACTCCCCATAAACTGATACCCCGATGGATGAGCTTCCGACTTAATACCTAGTCCCTGAAAACCGGCTCGCTGCAGCTCTTCCTGATATTGTTTGAACATTGCCAGTACCTTAGGGGAATCTGCATAGCTGGCATCAAGAGGTATACGTTGATACCTCAAAGATAGTTTACCAGTCTCATTTTCGAATACGCCAACGACAGAAGCGAACATACTCTTCTCTCCAACCTTTAGTATTCTGGACTTTACCCCCTTCACTTCTTCCAATTCATAAGCCGGGTCACCGGGAGCGCCGGCACATACCACCAAATCATAGTCTTTTTGTTCACGGGTCAGTTGACGTGTAAAATCCATCGTTCCGTGAACCAACAACACCTTCAAGGTGGCTTGCTGGAATGCCTCCTCTGCGGCGACTAATTTTAATGCGTGTCCAGTTTCTTCAATCACCAAGTCATCACTAAAAAGAGATTTCAACCAGTCGTCCTGGATAACACTGGCAACTGCGATCTGATGGTTCTCCGTTTCGATAAGTTGAAATCGGCGTGTAAACTCACGATCAAGTATTGCCACATTAGAACTAATAAACAGTGATTGCCGGTTATCATCCACAGCTGCCACTGCAAATAGTTCGCCAGCCGGTAGTTTTAAGTCTTCCGGTCCTAATCCAACTACCTGATATTCCATTGTTGCGAGCAGTTCAGCTGTCAAATTAAACTTGAGTTCTGGCTGTCTACCAAATCGTCGTACCTGATTGCCACTATCGACCGCGACTACGTTCCAACCTCTGTCACGCAATCCCAAAACAAAGGAATGTCTTCGCGCGAGCCCCCCTTTTTGAAGCTCCAATCCCGTACAACCACAAGGTTCGACATAACCAAACTGACGCCCCGTAAAGACTAGAACATCCTGAGGTTTTTCCCAGCCAGCATATAACTCCGACGCCTGAGCATTGTCGACCTTATTGCCAACGGTTTTAAGTACGCCCTCTTCCGGTAGACCATACTGATCTTGACCTACCATGTTGACGGATTTTTTTGCTGGGACATTGTCTGCATTGGAATTAACTTGCGCTAGGTCATCACTGCAACCGCTTAACACAACGCAACCGGTAACAACCAGGCAAAACAATAGTAAGAATTGAAGATAACAAAGCTTATAGGACATTGGTCGTCATACTATATCTATTTCGTGATCGACATTAATACTTCGATCGATACTTCATTCACGAACGGGTGAGACGTACCCAAAACAATACGGGCCGGAGTTCCAAGATTTCCACCCCGGCGGCTAATTTGCTTCGTTCCCTCTGGTATCTTGATCGTCAATTTGTGATGAAAGGTACGCCCGTTCCCAATTGCAACAGGGGAACCAAGGCTGAGTTGTATATGGGATTCAGGGTCAATTTCCTTGATATTGAATTCAACTTTTTCTTTATAAGCTCCTTTAACCACCAAATTAATACTGGTTTCAAATGACTCATCGGAAGCAATCGGCTTGAGGTCCAACGTACCGATATGCTGACTTCCAGGTTCCCGTGCTGCACGATACCCTTTTCCGAATACCGTAATGTCCGAGTCAACCGACCCATTTAGAAATACGTCCACTTTTGGGGCATCCGGAAGATTCGTTGTTAGCCTTACCGGAAAACTAAATGCCCCAGGTGGTAATCCTGCGGCTAACGTCACTGTCATTTCAACTCCACTGTAAGCCCGGGGCTCTTTCTTTACCTGCTCAGCAGACAACTCCGAAAAGGAAATGTCGATTAGATTGTCAGGATTTTCTTCCAGAAACAGAACTTCGACAATCTCCAAAGGCTGCTCCACTTCTTTGTAGGCGAAGATCTTTCCTTTCACTGTAATATCCTCTCCAGATGACAAACCGTTCATCGTGAGCACATCAGGACGCGGCATTACCGACTGTACAATCTGCCCCTTTACAACTAATTGAATTGTACGGTTGTTGGGATCATTAGTGATGATGTCTGCGGTTTGCGCAAATTGCAAAGTGGGTCCCACTTCACGTGCTGTCCATTCGAGGCGAACTTCGACCGACTCACCTGGAGCGATTTCATCTGATGCCAAAGAACTCAATGTGCATTTACAGGTCGTCTCGCCTTTTTCAAGCGTTAACGGCTTGTTACCGTCATTTCTAATGACAAACGTGTGAGTTCGAACGCCACGTCGTTCCATAGTTCCGAAATCATACTCCGTCGAACCGACGACGACCGCAACCGGCCCGTCAACTTCGACAATCTGCTGTTCAAGCTGTCCAATAAATTGAGCAACGCTACCGGGATTCGTTGGACGAAATTGCTCACGGATACCGGACAGATTCCACTGACTGTGCAGCATGCCTGCAATAGAACCAGTGAGAATGGCAAGTGCTAAAACTGTAACTAAACGCATGACCAACCTGTTAAAAATGGACCCTATTAAGGCAGAAACCCGATTCTTCACTATTACTCTAAGTCTACCACATTTACTTAAAAACCCCGTGGAAACCGACCGACTCGATTTTCACGGGGTAATGCAGTACTTTCGGAGTTACTGTTGTTTAGTTCTATTACGGACGTATTGCAGACTTTGTTCTATCGATTCACCCGCTTTTTCAAAATAAATCTGCCGGCCTTTCCAGCCAGCAAATTCAGACTCAGAAAACCGGCGATTGCTTAATTTGAATTCGAGATGTGGATTATCCTTGTCCAATCTCAATGCATTTTCGATGGAGACATTCATTTCACTTAACTGACCAGTATAATACTGAAAAATTGCCAATCTGGCCCACAAATATGCACTTTCAGGATACAACTCCGTTTGACGCATTGAGTACTCCATAGCCTTCCTCAGCACTTCAGGTTGTTGATGCTCCAGATAAAGTAACAAAGCCTGCTGTGAAAACAACTCATAGGCTGCCTGAGATTTAGCATTGAGTGCCAATGCCTGTGAAACCAGTGTCTGGTACTGCTCCCAAAGCTGAGCATCTATATTTTTGCGCATTTGCATAAACAATATATTGGCATACTGAATATAGGCTTCCGTTCCATAAGGATCCGCATCGATCGCATCCCGTAAATGCTCGAGTGCGTTCGTCGTTTGATTCTGGCTCAATTGGAATCTTGCATTTAACAGATGGCGTTCTGAAAGGGTCACTGGCCTATGGGTAGTAAAGTAGGCTAAAAGTAATAAGCCTGCCATGATGATCAGTTTGGTCCGTCGCTGGGTTTTGGAAACCAGCACTTGGGCTGAAGGACTTTCGGCAGGCAGATTGACACGAAGCGCTAACCCCAAAAGTATCCACCCCGTAAAGGCAACTCCCGGATATGAAATTCCGCCAGCGACCATTAGGTTTAGTAGCCAACAAACAAAAGCCACCATCAGGTGATGTCGATTTAATTCACCTCGTTCAATCCAATCCTGTAAGAGGAAAATCACAATCGCAAAGGCGGGCAATACTACATAAAACACAAACAAAGGAATCAGAGCATATGTTAGCTGATCTACAAGTAATCCGATCAGACAACCAAATCCACCTGCCAGATACACCTGATTAAGTGATAGATCTGGAATGAGGATAGTCCGCCTTCGGGTGAATTTTTCTTCTATCTCCGGATTAGCCTGAGCCAACACATGGTACTGACGGAAACCAGCCACAAAAACGCTAACCATGAGCAGCAATACCGGAAGCCCAAAACTGGTGAGCACTTCCAAAGGCCAATTGTGCGGATCGGCAATCGATTCAGAAGCGGCTGCCTGCTTGTAAAGGGTGTAATTATCCCGGAAGTTCCCGGGCCCGACACCGGTCCATAAATTATCCCAAGCCATCGACATCGAGCTTTCCCAGTACTCCATACGAAAACTAAGGCTCTTTAACGCTTCGGTCACGATTTTAGTATCCAGCCGATGAGTCACCAGTCCCAACACAAAAACGAAACCACCTATGACTCCCAATACTAACCCTGCCCGCAGTACAACCGAGCGATAAGATTTGAGCCAGAGTCCGGCGGACAAAAGACTCAAGACAACGGCGCAGCAA
The DNA here is from genome assembly GCA_002717145.1 of Planctomycetaceae bacterium. Classification (GTDB taxonomy): domain Bacteria; phylum Planctomycetota; class Planctomycetia; order Pirellulales; family Pirellulaceae; genus UBA721. Next base: position 9,126 of record PBCP01000035.1, read on the forward strand.
GCCGATCGACTCTTTGTCAAAATCAGGCAAAAGGCAATGAGTCCAATGCACACAAGCAGCTTTAATCTCACATGATTAACTGAAACCTTCCGTCCAGGATTGAGAAGCGTTAATAACATCAACGTAAACCACGGAGCTAAAAATCCGGCCAGAGAATTAGTCAATGCAAAGGTCACATGAGGTTCAGGGCTTTGAATCCGGCTTTCAAAATGATAACGCCCCGGTGCCCCGACTCTGACATCTGAAATGCCCGCCATTTGCAGGATTTCAATTCTTTCTTGAGCACTTGCTGAAAAGTACTCACCCCTGAACACAGGAATTCTCACTAACGAATCATAAATTCCGATGCAGGAAATGGAAACAGCCACAGCAGTCATTACCGCAACCACCCCGCGGGCTAAACGTTGCGTACGACATAGCTGAAGTATTAATGTAAAGCCAACGGCCAACGCGACCCAGAGCCACCAACTATTTAATGAGGCCCTAAAATCTCCGCCTTCCAGATTCTTGAAGACGGAGATAAGCATCAGCACGACCGCCAATGAAAAAAGAAAAGTCGGCCACTGTCGATAGAATCCAACCGTCGGAAAAAGCCACTGATAAATTCCCCAAGCACAGCCGACTAAGAGGTAACACATGATCAGCCAGCTACTCATTCCCTGCGCTACCGCCGGGCCGTCACCTGTCAGAAATGCCGTCGACACAAGTAAGGCGATCAATGTCCACTGTAAGGCTTTCCCCCACAACGACTGATGCCGAGCGAGGTCAGTAGATGGATTTGATCCTGAGCCCTGTGCTGTCACTTTGCCGCTCCTCTTTCCTGCTCAGCTATTAATCCTGTTACGCGCAGCATTCTCGAGAATTGCCACCAACAGCAGTACACAAAAAGTCAAACAGACAATCAAAACAGCTCCTCCCAGATTTACCTGCGGAAGCAATAGTGCGGACACCCCTGTCGTGGCAGTGACCAGGAACATCGTAAGAACCGCTCGGGACTTGGATAACCCCAATTCCACTAGGCGATGAGAGAAGTGGGACTTATCAGGTTGAAAGGGGCTTCGACCTTCAGAAATCCGTATGGCAACGACGGTGCATAGATCGTATATGGGAACAGCCATTATTATCAGTGGAGCGATCACTGCATGGATGACCGGTTTGTCTCCATCTGTATAAGTAATCAGAATCGTAGCGATCGCGATACAAAATCCCACAAAATAACTCCCCGCATCGCCCATAAAAATTCGTGCCGGTGGTTTGTTATGCCACAAAAAACCCAACAGTGAACCAATAAAGACAAGCAGTAGACCGGCAACAAAAAGCTGTGGACCTTCGGAAGTCACTCCCGGTAAAACAACATAAAGTACCAGCATGACCGAACAGATCACTGCCACTCCACCAGCTGCAGCGTCCATGTTATCTAACATGTTAAAGGAATTGATCAGCATGACAATCCAGAACACCGTAAAGGCGATCGTGATAATCTGGTAGGGAATAAAGGCCGTAAAATACCATTCCTGCCAAACGACACAAATCGCTGCCACGACAATTTGAACGGTCAAACGCAATTTCCAACTCAAACCTCGAATGTCGTCGATAAGCCCGATCAGCATCAGGATCGACCCTGCAATCAACAAAACCCACAGATTCCCAAGCTGCCCTTCCACTCCCTCTGCATATGCCCTCAACTGCTCAGGCAGGAACTGAGTCACTGAACCTTTCAGCAAAACCAGAATCGTACCGATGAAAAAGGTAATAATTACCCCCAGCCAAATCCCCAGCCCTCCGCCTAATGGAATTGGAGTGGTGTGAATTTTACGATCATTGGGTTGATCCAACAGCCCCCATTTGGTTGCATGGCGCCGGACCAAATAAAGAGTAAGCCAGCTAATGAGCAGGCTGGGCACCAAAATAAGAGGCAGTATCCAATAAGGAAATGAGGCGTTCATCACCGAACCAACGTAATCAATCTGGCAGCCAGGAAAACCGTATCCTACGTCAGGTTCCCCAGAGTATTACTCTACGGTTTCATCCTGATACTGTTCACGCAGGAATTTTCGACAGTCACTAAAAAAATGGTGGTATTCGGCTGTCTGGTAATCCGGATAAGTCCAACGGCTAGCCTGCCATTGCTGACGCTGAAAATGCAACGTCACTTCTCCGAAGATTCCATCTGCCAGATACAATCGATGATCCCGATCTTTTGTGGTAGCCAGGACTAGTTTGGCTTCTGTTATGTAACCAGGGTCGATATTCACCGGACGAACGACTTGTTCACTATTATTTTTATCGGCATATTCGGCTTCCCAGTTATTTGTTAGATGCTTGATTTTGGGCAATTCACCCTTATCAATAAGGGTTTTGAGGGCCCAAAACTGTTTTTTTAAGTCTGCACCCATCGTTGAACAATAATAAGAAGTCTGATCAAAGTTGAATATTGGGGAGACCAAGGCCACCTTTCCCCACTGAGACTCTACTTTGGCACGAACAAACTGGAGCGCTTCCTGGTTCTGACCAAACGCTCCAACCACGAGCAGTGCTAGTCGCTGTGAACGAATAGATCCCATCTAAACTGTTCCTTGTGGTAAATCCGTATTCCGATTGCAATCCACCCGCTGTAACGGAGCATCGTTTACGGAGATCAGTAGGACCGCCCGAAGATCGCCCGACGCGTACTTGGCTGCCCCGTAAAGATACAAGTTCCCGCCTCGTCATTACCATCAAGTGGCATGCAGCGAATCGTGACTTTGTACTTGGCAATCGCATCAAGTACTTTCTGATCGCCTTCCTTAAAGTGGCAACTTGCAAACCCCCCCTGCCCGTTCTCATCCGAGAAATACTCTTCAAACTCCTCCAAGGAATTGATCTCTTTCGAATGGTCTTCACGCAGTTTTAGAGCACGGTCAAATAACCCCTGTTGAAACTGTTCAAGTATCCCGACAATTCCGTTTACAAATTCGTCACGGCCAACAGACTGACTCTCACCCGTATCACGACGGCCGACAAAGACCTGATTGGCATCAATATCACGAGGTCCGACTTCCACGCGTAGAGGCACTCCGCGTTTAACGTGATACCATTTCTTTTCACCGCCGCGAATATCGCGGTCATCGATCATAACCCGAATCTTTCCATCCACGTAAAACTGCGATTCCAGATCCTGCTTTAGCGATTCGCAATAATCGAGTACAGCCTGTCGAGTGTCATCATCTTTGATAATCGGTAAGATTACAATTTGCTTAGGAGCAAGCCTTGGAGGCAATACCAGTCCATCATCATCGCTGTGCGTCATAATCAACGCGCCGACGAGCCTTGTTGAGACCCCCCAGGAGGTCGTCCAGGCATGTTGCTGTTCACCTTGCTGATCCTGATAAACGATTTCCTGGGCTTTGGAAAAATTCTGCCCTAAAAAGTGAGAAGTTCCTGCCTGCAATGCCTTGCGATCCTGCATCATCGCTTCAATTGTTAACGTGGAAACTGCTCCTGGGAACCGTTCATCCACCGTCTTCTCACCTTTGATGACCGGCATGGCCATGACATTTTCTGCAAAGTCCGCATAGACATCAAGCATCAGGCGAGTTTCTTCCAACGCTTCGTCTTCAGTAGCATGACAAGTATGACCTTCCTGCCAAAGAAACTCAGCTGTTCGAAGAAACATGCGGGTGCGCATTTCCCAACGAACCACATTGGCCCACTGATTAATCTTTATTGGAAGATCTCGGTAAGACTGAACCCATTTGGCATACATCGACCCGATAATCGTTTCACTTGTTGGACGAACAATAAGAGGTTCCTCAAGAGGCCCTGCGGGAATCAACCCGCCGTCCGGCCCTGGTTCGAGGCGGTGATGTGTCACCACCGCACACTCTTTAGCAAATCCATCAACATGCTCTGCTTCTTTCTCCAGAAAGCTCATTGGGATAAACAGTGGGAAATAAGCATTCACATGTCCTGTTTCTTTAAACATTCCGTCTAGGACTTGCTGCATATTCTCCCAAATAGACCATCCCCATGGCTTAATAACCATGCAGCCANGTACCGGAGAAACCTCCGCTAAATCGGCTGCTTTAATTACTTGCTGGTACCATTGCGGGTAATCTTCACTACGAGTTGGACTAATGGCCGTACGATTCTGTTTGCCCATTGGTGACTTTCTCAACATTTGTTGAATTGTGAGTAGACTTAGGTGTCTGGAAGCAAAGCAGGCTGTTGCCTGCTAAGTAGCCACCTATTTTAGGTTAGCATTACGGAATGCGACAACCAGAGATTTAGGTTTGGCACCTTGTCGCCTCAAAGTTTTCCAGTTAGATTGCCTCTGACCAATCAACCATTCCCTTTTACACACCTTCTCCTTCCGGAAAACGGTAAATCATGAGTCGCAAGTATATTAATCAATTCGGTGAAAGCGAAAACATCAATCAGGTTTTTATTGCCAATGGCAAACAACTCCGCCCTAATCGGCAGGGCAATCTCTATCTACAGCTCTCACTGTCAGATAAGTCGGGAAGTGTCAATGCTATGCAGTGGAATGCGAATCAAAGTGTGTATGACAGTTTTGAAAATGGTGATTATGTTCTAATCAAAGGGACAACTCAGCTGTTTAATGGAAATCTGCAGATCATCGTCCAGCAATTGAAGAAAGCTGACGAATCACGAATCGACGAATCGGATTTCCATACCCTCACAAACGAGGATATTGGCCAGTTGATCGTGCAATTACGTCAGTTTGTAGATTCGATTCAAGATGTAAATCTGCAGTCTCTCGCTCAGCAATATCTGGATACACCTGAAATTCTGGAAAAATTCACACAGGCACCAGCCGGAGTAAAAAACCATCACGCGTATCAGGGGGGGCTACTGCATCACGTGGTTTCACTGATGCAACTGGCCGATTCGGTCGTGGGGCACTATCCAGAGGTTAACCGAGATCTTGTTCTGATTGGTGTACTTTTACACGACCTCTCAAAGACGGATGAGTTAGCTTACGAACGTAGTTTGGAGTATACCGACGAAGGGCAGCTCCTTGGACATCTGGTCATGGGAGTGGAGCTGGTCGGCAACCAAATTGATCTATGGGAAAAAGCCACCGGCAAGACCTTCCCAAATGAGCTGGCGATCCAAATCAAACACTTGATTGTAAGCCATCATGGCCAGTACGAATATGGTAGTCCAAAGCTACCAATGACACTGGAAGCCTTAGTGCTGCACATGATTGATAACCTGGATGCGAAAGTACATCAGTTTGCACATGCTATGAGTAGTGAAGCAAACCCCGGTGACAATTGGACTCCCTTTATTCCTTCGCTTGGAAGGAAACTCTATAAGAAAGCATTGTTGGATCAGAAAACTACTTCGTAGTTTAAATCCCAGCCAAAGAATACGGCCGATGCTTCAGCTCAATTTGTCATAATAGACGGTATGAGTAGATAACCCGAAAAGTCACCAGAGGCATTTCAAAGGAACGGTATGGATCCCCAAAACTTGGAAACAGTCATTCTGAACCATATTCGGAATGACAATTACCATCCGGTGAAACCTCGGGTGATTTGCAAACAGCTACAACTTTCTCTCGACGACCGCCATTTGGTTCGTCGAGCTGTCAAGAATCTAATTCGACAGGGGCTTGCCCGGTTTGGACCAAAGCATCTTGTCATAGCTACCGACGGATCTGCCACTGAGATTAAGCGATCTCAAAGAACAACTCCATCAGCCGATTTAGCCAATACCGTCGCAGGCACTTTTTTTAAGGCCTCGGGTGGATACGGATTTGTCCGCCCCGAAGGTACACCTGCTTCAGCTGGAAGGGATGATGACTTATTTGTCCCGGCTCATGAAATCCTTGATGCATGTCATGGAGATTCCGTGCGTGTCCGTCTTGCCCCAGGTGGACGTCAACGAGGAAAGCGTCAGCAACAGCAGCGTGCAAGTATTGTCGAAGTACTTGAACGTGCTAAATATCAATTCGTCGGAACATATCATGTACTCAACGAACAGGGATTTGTTCGCGTCGATGGCTCGAATTTCCAAAACCCTGTCCCCGTAGGAGACCCGGGTGCCAAGGGCGCTCAAGCCGGACTGAAAGTGGTCATTGAAATGGTACGTTTCCCATCAGCATACGACGACGGTGAGGCTGTCATTACGGATGTACTTGGTGAACGTGGCGAGCCCGGTGTGGATACCCAAATGATCATCGCGGAATTCAATCTGCGAGTGGAATTCCCTGAGTCGGTGTTGGAAGATGCACGACAACAGGCTGAAGCATTCGATGAGGATGATTTCTCAGGTCGGGAAGACTTAACCCAAACCACGACTCTGACGATTGACCCATTTGACGCTCGTGATTTTGATGACGCTATTAGTCTGGAACAAATCCCAAATGGTCACTGGGTTCTGGGAGTCCACATTGCAGACGTCGCTCATTTTGTTCCCCCAGGCTCACAACTTGACCAAGAAGCCGCCATGAGGGCAACGAGTGTTTATCTGCCGGATATGGTCATCCCAATGTTACCTGAAATCATCTCCAATAATCTGGCCAGCCTGCAACCGAATAAAAATCGTTATGCCAAAACTGTTTTTATTGAGTTTTCACCTGATGGAATCCCAATTAGCACAGAAGTGAAGCGGTCTGTCATTAATAGTGACCGCCGTTTCAACTACGAGGAAGTTGATGACTTTCTGGTCAACCGCGTTAAATGGAAAGAACAGCTTGATGAAAAGGTCTATTATCTACTTGACCGCATGCACATGCTTGCCATGATGCTGCGGAAACGACGCATGGATAATGGCTCACTCGAAATCGGACTACCTGAAGTCAAAATCGATCTGGACAAAAAGGGGCGTGTCAGTGGTGCTCACCGAGTTGTGAATACAGAGAGCCATCAGATCATTGAGGAATTTATGTTAGCTGCCAATCAGGCGGTTGCAACTAAACTCAACGATTACGAACTCAAATTCCTAAGGAGAATTCACCCTGACCCATCACCTCGCAAACTAACGAAGCTCACTCAGTTTGTGCAGGATATGGGCGTGAAGACGGAAGAGATCACCAGTCGTTTTCAGATTAAAGAGGTCGTCAGCAAAATTACCAATCAGCCTTTTGAACAATCCATTCAATTAGCGATTCTAAAAAGCATGCAGAAGGCGGTTTACGGGCCAGAAGAGGAACGGCACTATGCGCTAAATTTTGAGCATTACGCGCACTTCACATCTCCGATTCGTCGTTATCCGGACCTCACAATCCACCGACTTTGCAATCAAATCATTGAACAACAATCTCCCGTCCAAGATCTTCCAAAACTGATTGAATTAGGCAATCACTGTAGTGACCGGGAAAGGAATGCCGAGTCAGCAGAGAAGGAACTCAAAAAGCTCAAGCTCCTGAAATACCTGCAGGATCATGCTGACCGTGAATTCGTTGCAGTGATTACCGGCGTTGAAAATTTCGGCCTGTTTGTCCAGGGAGCCAAAGTGCCGTTTGAAGGATTGATTTCGGTCACAGCATTAAAGGACGATCATTATACGATGGTTACCGGTGCTCATGCACTGGTTGGACATCGAAGTGGCAACGATTTCAGATTGGGTGATACACTCGCTGTCAAAGTCCATCATATCGACATGGATCAACGTGAAGTCGATTTAATGTTCGTTAAAAAGCTAATGTCGGTCGGCGGACCTCCCTTGAAGCGTCCGGAGGCTGGCGAACATGGTAGACGAGGCCACCGAAAACGCAAAGGAAACCCCAAAAAGAGATCGACGCTCAGAGCCATTGCAAAACGAAAAAACAAACGAAAAGGTCGTCGATAATTCACCAGAATTGGTTGAGTGTTTTTTTAGAGATTCGTTATTCTTAATCAGACCATGAACGATACAATACCTACGAACTTTCAAATTCCTGTCCCTCGCTAAAGCTAAACGTGAACATGACTGACGAAGCAGCTCAGCCTGAATTCCAAGATGACGCCCGTACCGCCTTATACGACTGGCATGTCGAAAAAGGGGCACGTATGGTCGATTTTGCCGGGTGGCAAATGCCAATTCAGTACGCATCGATTGTGCAGGAACATGAAGCGACCCGAAAGAACGTCACGTTGTTTGACGTCTCACATATGGGTCGCCTCCGGTTTAATGGTGAAGGTGCTGCTTCCCTGCTAGACCGGCTGTTAACACGTAGTGTTAAAGACATGCAAGTCGGACAAGTTCGTTATTCACTGATATGCAATCACGATGGTGGGATTCTGGACGATGTTTTGGTTTATCACCTCGAAACTCCCAGCGGGTCTAGATATTTTCTGTTGGTCGTCAATGCCTCCAACCGCGATAAAATCGTGAATTGGATCGAAGCTCAATGGCCCGATCAAGCAGCGGTCGAGCTTTGTGACCGAACATTGGAAACTTCAATGTTAGCCATTCAGGGGCCCAATGCCATCGAAACTGTGGCACCATTACTCAATATCAATGTGGCCGAGATGAAGTACTTTCGAGCCCGGGTCACGCACCAAATGAATAAGCCCTGTATAGTGAGTCGAACAGGATATACCGGAGAAGATGGCGTTGAGCTGATCATTCGTGGAGATCAAACGAATCATATACTCCAAAACATTCTTGCTGCCGGTCGCCAATTTGAGATATCTCCGGCTGGTTTAGGGGCTCGTGATACGTTGCGACTTGAATCGGCGATGCCACTCTACGGTCATGAACTTGATGAACAAACCAATCCTCTGGAAGCTGGGCTCGGCTTTGCTGTTACCTGGGTTGATGGGGAGGGGAACACTCGGGAATTCATCGGTAGCGAGGCATTAGCTGAAGTCAAAGCACAAGGAGTACAACGTCAACGAATCGGGCTGGTAATGGACGGTCGGAGGGCAGCCCGAGAAGGTTATGGCGTACTGGCAGAGGGTCAGGAAATCGGGACAATTACGAGCGGAACATTTTCACCTACTTTGCAACAACCAGTCGCCATGGCGTACGTGCCTCACCAATTTGCGAATCCCGGCCAGTCTCTGGAAGTTGATATCCGGGGAAAGTTGATTCCCGCCACGGTTTCCAGCTTGCCCTTTTACAAGAGAACATGATAATGACTTCATCCACCTCGCCATTTCAACGATTAGGATCAAATCTGTGAACGCGGAAGAATTACTTTATTGCGATACCCATGAGTGGGTATTCGTTTCAGAACAAGATGGTCAAAAGATCGCCACCGTAGGAATCTCTGCTTTTGCAGTCGAACAGCTTACCGATCTGGTTTACATGGAGTTACCAGCAGTCGGCGCCGCTGTCACGGCCGGTGAAGAATTTGGAGAAGTTGAATCCGTTAAAGCCGTCAGCCCTTTATACAGCCCCGTCAGTGGGACTGTCACCGAAGTGAATGAAGGCCTTCCCGACAATCTCGACATTTTGAACACCGATCCTTATGAATCAGGCTGGATTATGAAAGTTAATGTCAGCGAAGAACTTCCTGAAAGCCTGTTGGACCATGCCACGTACCAACGTCAATGCGGTGAAGCGAGCTAATGTAGTCAGCACCTTCTAAAGCCTTCTGTTTCTTCTTCCAGGCCGATTAAACATGCCTTACACCTATAATACGCCTGCTCAGCAAAAAGAAATGCTAGAGGAGATTGGCGCTAGATCCGTCGATGAGCTATTCGATTCAATTCCGGACAACATGAAGCTTGGTCGGGCTCTCCAAATCCCCCCTGCTCTCGGGGAACTTGAACTCACTTCGCATATGCAGGAACTGGCAAGACAAAACTCGAACATAACTCATAACACGTGTTTTTTGGGAGCCGGCAGTTATGACCATTTTATCCCGGCTGTTGTTGACTCGCTGGCTTCCCGCGGTGAATTCTATACATCCTACACGCCCTATCAACCTGAGGTTAGCCAGGGAAATCTGCAGGTCATGTTTGAATACCAAACTCTGATTTGCCAACTAACCGGTATGGATGTTTCCAATGCCAGCTTATACGACGGAGGGTCTGCTGCTGTTGAAGCAATGTTGATGGCTATCAGCATTACACGACGAAACTCGCGTGTCGTTGTGTTGGAATCTGTACATCCTGAATATCGCCAGATTATCAAGACTTACTTCGCTACACTTGGTACCGAAGTCGTCACTGTGGCAGATAGTGCTCATCTGCCGAATGTCCTGGATGAAAACACTGCAGCCGTTCTCATCCAGTCTCCAAACTTCTTTGGTAATATTGAAGACGTTGCTGCCGTTGCGGAGCAAGTTCACGCATCCGGAGCCTTGTTGGTTTGCAGTGTGGATCCGATTAGCCTTGGATTGTTAAAGCGTCCTGGTGACGCAGGAGTTGATATTGTCGTGGCAGAAGGCCAATCGCTGGGAACTCCCCTGCTCTACGGTGGCCCTTACCTTGGGATCATGGCCTGCCGCGAAGAATTTGTACGACGACTTCCCGGGCGAATTGCAGGACAAACCGTGGATCAGGAAGGGAATCGTTGCTGGGTACTAACGCTACAGACACGCGAACAACATATTCGTCGCGAAAAGGCAACTAGTAATATTTGTACCAATCAGGGTTTGTTTGCCCTCCGTGCCGCCATCTATCTGTCCGTCATGGGCCCACAGGGGATGCGGGACGTGGCGGATTTATGTCTGCAAAAAGCCCATTACGCTCAACAACAACTCACCAATCTCGATCGGTTTGAAACAGTCAGTGACCTTCCGTTCTTTAAGGAATTCGTCATTCGCGATAAGCAGAACGATGTCGCAGGACTCCTGGAAAAAGCTGAAGACTTTAATCTCCTGGCAGGTGTTGCACTTGGGCGTTGGTATCCCGAACTTGAAGACTGTCTACTGATTGCCGTGACTGAGAAACGAACAGTTCATGAAATTGACCAATTGGTGGAGGTGCTGGGTTCATGAGAAATAACCACGCCACTCAGCTTATTTTCGAGCTTTCAACCACTGGACGAAGTGGAGTCGTGCTTCCGCAATGCGACGTACCGGTCAAGCAAGCGGAGACCTTAATTCCGGACTCCCTCCTGCAGCTGGCCCCCCCTCCCCTTCCCGAAGTAACCGAACCGGAAGTCATTCGGCACTTCACCAATCTATCGACTCTGAATATGAGTGTTGATACGCATTACTATCCGTTGGGTTCATGCACCATGAAATATAACCCCAAACGGAACGAGCGAATTGCGGCCTGGGACGGTTTAGCACAATTACACCCTTATCAAAGCGAAGCATCGATCCAGGGTATGTTGCAGTTACTCTTTGAGTTGCAGCAGATGCTCGGAGAAATCAGCGGCCTACCAGCGGTTTCTTTACAACCGGCAGCAGGTGCTCACGGCGAGTTAACTGCCTTAATGGTGGCCGCAGCGTTTTTCCGTCAACAAAGCCAACATCGAACAAAGGTGCTGGCGCCGGATAGTGCTCATGGTACCAACCCGGCCAGTGCTCGCATGGCAGGTTTTGACTTTGTCACCATTCGTAGTCAGGCAGACGGACGTGTCGACGTTCAACATTTGAAAGAAAATCTTGGCGATGACACCGCGGTCTTCATGATTACTAACCCCAGTACGCTTGGTTTGTTTGATGATCAGGTGCAAACGATCGCAGATCTGGTTCATGACGCCGGCGGGCTAATCTATCTGGACGGAGCAAACATGAATGCGATCCTAGGTATTACTCGGCCTGGTGATTTTGGTGCGGATATGATGCACTTCAATCCACATAAAACCTTTAGCGGACCCCATGGTGGAGGAGGCCCTGGGGCAGGTCCAATATGTGTAACAGAGACTCTTCGCTCTTTCTTACCTTGCCCAACCGTTGCGTTTTGTGATGAATCTCAGATGTATTTTCTGGACGATCGTTCGGAAGCGTCCATTGGCCGGGTTCGCTCCTTCTTCGGCAATGTCGGAGTTCTAGTACGAGCCTATTGCTATATAAGAACACATGGCCCCGATGGACTCAAACGTGTCTCAGAGACGGCTGTCTTGAATGCCAATTACCTGCTTAGCCAGGTAAAGCAATTCCTGGACGTCCCACATGGAGACCGTTGTATGCATGAATTTGTCGCCAGTGCCTCACCAATCAAGGAAACCACCGGCCTAAAACAACCTGCAATGGATATTGCCAAACGATTGCTTGACTACGGATTCCATCCGCCGACCGTATATTTTCCTTTAACCGTTCCGGAAGGATTGATGATGGAACCTACTGAAACGGAAAGCAAACAGACATTAGATGCCTTTGCCGCAACCTTACGGACGATTGCCGAAGAACCGGCCGAAACTTTACGTCATGCTCCTCATACAACGAAGATCCGTAGACCGGATGAAGTGATGGCAGCCAGAAAACCTATAGTGAAATGGACAGAGACTGCGGATTAAATCTAACGTCGATCTTACTGGTTGAAGATGAACCAACGACAGGGTCCTGGAATATGGCTGTCGATGATGCCTTGCTGGATTCCGTGTTGCCCGAACAAACGGCAATTCTACGCCTCTATCGATGGACACCCGCCTGCCTGTCATTGGGGTATTTTCAGGCTTCAGAAAAGCGGGAATCGCATCCTAGCTCAAAAAAATCTGATTGCGTGCGTCGTGCTAGTGGCGGTGGAGCTATCCTACACGATCAGGAGTTAACCTACAGCTTCCTGTTTTCTACCCGGGAGATGACCAATGCTCAGATTAATGGGGTATACGACCTGATTCACGATTCACTGATTAACGTTTTTAAAACTTTGGACATCCCTGCTATCAAATGTGTAGATCCACCGAAGACAGACCGGGAACAAGAACCTTTCCTCTGCTTCCTGAGACGATCTCCAGGTGATGTGTTGCTGAAAAATGCCAAGATAGTAGGAAGCGCACAACGACGAAACAAAACGCAAGTGTTACAGCATGGCAGTATCCTGCTTAAACAGTCAAATCTCGCACCCGAATTGCCCGGTATACTGGAATTGTGCAACATCGACCTCGATTCATTGAATTGGGTCGGAAAGTGGCTGGAAGAGCTCAAAAGCATATTTCAATGCCAATTGTCTAATTACTCACTAACTCATGAACAATTAAAACATGCTCATAAAATTGAAGCTCGGAGGTTTCTGAACCCAGACTGGCTCCTAAAGCGATAACAGGACTCGCTATTTCGGGGGGTGTGATATTTGACCCTTACACTTCTATTTGATAGAGTTGTTGACATAAGTAGGTTTGCTTTTGCTCTTATTGCGATAAAAGACTGCACAACTAAAACAGGTTGGGCGATTTGTAATACGACATTGCACTTTAACTTCAAGCTCACAGCAACTTTTTATTTATTCATACCTGTTGATGTTTGCTAATGATAGTTATAGAAAGCCAATAAGAGTTTGCGATCATTGACAAACTGATGAGCCATATTCCGTTCCGGACTTATATATTCATTGGGCAAGTCAATTTTGAATGGTGATCGATGAAAGCGAAATTAAAGGTACTGAAAGGCCCTAGCGAGGGCAAAGAAATCAATATCCCCGTCGCCAAATTCTTCATTGGCCGCGGAGAGGATTGTCATTTGCGCCCAAAAAGTGATGCCATCAGTCGTCATCACTGTGCAATTATCGTTTCAGATTCTCAGGTTGCCCTTAAAGACTTTGGCAGCAAAAACGGTACATTTCTCAATAACAAACGAATTAAAAACGTTGCCATTCTCAATAATGGTGATCAGCTTGTTGTTGGCCCACTCTCGTTTGAAATCGTTCTTGACCACAGCCTCGGTGGTACGAAGAAGCCTAAAATTCAGGGGATTGCGGATGTGGCTGAGCGTAGTGCTGGAAAAGCCAGGCAAATTGACAGTCAGGACGACGACAGTATCGCCGGCTGGCTGGAAGAATCACTATTTTCCAATTCCGATATGGATACGTCAGATACGGTAACACGTCAATTTGTTCTGGAAGATACTAATACATTTGATAAATCGGAAGATGAGTCAGATGCTCCACTGCAACCTGATTCCGAAGAGCCTGAAAACCTCGAAGAATCTGGCAAACGAAAAAAACGAAAGCCAATCAAGCTTCCTGAACGTTTAGTCGTTGAAGATGAAGGAGCAGAAGATTCCACGACTGCTGCTTCTGATATGCTACGTCGCTACTTTAACCGATAGCCGGCAATGTACCCTTACTTCGAATAGGGTAACCATTCAAAAATGGATCTACCGTCCAGATTCAGCCTCTGGATCAGTCTAGCTGTCCGGATAACCGGAAATATCCCGCAAACAGTAATCTTTGCTCAAACCGTAAACTTTGACAAAACCTCCCAGTTTTCCTAACCGGTATAGTTTTTATTTTTTATCTCTCCTTCCTAATGCTTAAACATGTGGAATCATTTGAGTACCCGCCAGTTAACAGGCTTAGGACTGACGGGACCCACGCGAATCCTACTAAAAACCATATTTGGGAGAGAAGAAAATGAGTTACGCAGAATCAATCGAAATGCCAGGTCATTCAGCAACAGCAATTGTTCATGAATCAGGAAGACGTCGTAAGATCGACCCTACTACCTGCGAACGAGACTATTCGAACGATGAACGGGAATTTATGCAAGCGGTGGAAGAATACAAACGCCAAAGTGGTCGCAGCTTTCCAACTTGCAGCGAAATTCTGGAAGTAGTTAGAGGTCTAGGATATAGCAAATAGTCCCGTTTGGTGATCAGAAAGAATTAGTCAGCCAATTCCATTCCTTCTGACATCCCTCTCTTCAACCATCGAAAATCACGCTCACGCCCGAAGCAAACTCTAAGATTTGCTTCGGGCGTTTTTTCTTGTCACATGAGGAATATAAACCGGCGTTTACTTTAGATATCGTTCGAGGTTTGGTGCCTCAGTCGAATTGTCATCTTCGGCAGCAATGCCTGAAATGCCCTTGTTACCCCTGCTCAAAATCGCTAATCTTCCACTCCACCCACATTTTCAGTGGTATCACGGAGAAGTCGTCAGGCCATGTGGTCCGGATGGATTCGAAGAGGTTGGCAAATGGAACTCGTAAACACAAACAGTAAAAAGATACCTTGGAGCATTGTAAATCGTACGTGCTTATTGGTTTTAGCTGCTTTTACGCTCTCAATTTCCGGTTGTGGAATTACTGCCAATGGTTGGAACAGCGAGGGTGTCAAGCTTTACGAAGCCGGACATTACCCACAGGCTATCGAAAGGTTCCAATATGCTTTAGGCACCGATGAAAGAAATTCAGATGCTTATTACAATCTTGCCGTCACATATCACCAAATGGGGCTAAAGACAAATGATCAGGGTTTCTTAAAAGAGTCCGAGGCCCTTTACAATCGTTGTCTAGACTTTGATGCCGATCATACTGACTGTCACCGTGGCCTAGCAGTGTTACTAGCTCAGACTGACCGTAATGATAAGGCCGTGGCTTTACTCAACAACTGGTCTCAGGACAAGCCACATATGTCTGCCCCTCGAGTGGAACTTGCCAGAATTCATCAAGAGCTGGGCGACACCCAAACCGCACGACTACATTTGGAAAAAGCTTGCTCGATTGATAAAAACGACGCTCGAGCCTGGAAAGCACTAGCGGCTTTGAATGAATCCGAAGGACGTACGGAAGTAGCATTGGCTCAATACCAGCGTTCATACCTATTAGATAATCAGCAACCTCAGTTACCAACCAGAATCGCTTCACTTAACCAACAGGTTCGTACCGGATTTTCTTCACCTGCTGGAGATGCAAATACTCGTGTCGCAGACGAGAATCTATCACGCGGTCGCTATTGATTCACCTAATTCTTAAACTCTGCAAGAAATTCGGGTGTATACAGAATCATGGATTAGGCCTAAAATCGCGTTTTATCCGATTGGCTTTCTCGCTCCCTGTTAGCTTCCAATTCCATGACAACTGCAGACCGCACTTACAACTTCAGCGCTGGCCCAGCCACCATTCCACTAAAAGTACTACAGCAAATCCAACAGGAATTACTGAACTTTAATGGCTGTGGCGCCAGCATTATGGAAATTAGTCACCGCAGTGCAACGTTTATCGATGTATTAAACTCTGCGCGTTCGGGAATCCGGCAACTGTTAGGAATTGAGGATTCACATGAAGTACTTTTCCTTCAGGGAGGGAGCCGACTGCAATTCTCCATGATCCCTATGAATCTGCTCCGCAATTCAGAGGATCGTGCTTCCTATATCATGTCTGGAACATGGAGTCAGAAAGCCTATGACGAAGCGTTAGGTGCCGGAAACATCGATCTTGCCTGGAGTGGAAAAGAATCGAACTTTAATACACTCCCAAAGTCGACTGACTTGGTTCTGCCAGACGACTCTGCATTCCTATACTATGCTTCAAACGAGACAATTCACGGCATTCAGTTTCACGAAACTCCTGCCACGAACGACATCCCTCTCGTGTGTGATGCATCGTCTGATTTCCTTTCACGACCTATCGATATGTCTCGCCACGGCATTGTCTATGCCTGTGCTCAGAAAAATGCAGGTCCGTCCGGAGTCACCATTGTGATCATCCGCAAAGATCTGCTTGACCGTAGTTCAGACGAATTACCCGGCTACCTCAACTTCAAAACGCATGTTGAACAGAATTCCATGTTCAACACGCCTCCCACCTTTGGAATCTATGTCATTGATTTAATTTGCAAATGGTTGATAAATGATATGGGGGGGCTGTCAAAAATAGCGGAATACAATCGGGACAAGGCTAACCTGATCTATGATGTCATTGATCAATGCAGTGACATGTATCTGGGGCATGCTGAATGTGAGCATCGATCTCAGATGAATATCGCTTTCAATTTATCAAATGACGACTTAACCTCCCGATTCATTGATGAAGCTGCTAAACAAGGGCTCACCAGCCTCAAAGGCCATCGCAGCGTGGGTGGCATCCGGGCTTCTATCTACAATGCCATGCCTCGGGAAGGCGTTCTGGCTCTTCGCGATTTCATGAAGTCATTCTATACTCGGAATAGCTAGATCATGAAACATTAGCTGGATTAGAAGCAACCAGCTTACCCCTGCAAGAAAAGAAATCCGGTTCAACAAAACCTATGCCTAAAATAATCGTCCTCGACAATATTGCTCAGGAAGGTCTCGACCTCTTAGATAGTTCGGACAACATCGAATATGTTGTTCAAACTGGCTTAGAAGGAGCTGAACTTAAAACTGCGCTCCAACAAGCTGACGGTGCTATTTGCCGCAGTGGAGTCACTCTTTCAGGAGACGTGCTTACCGACAACACTCGTCTAAAAGCCATTGTACGGGCCGGCGTGGGCACAGATAATATCGATAAACCTGCCGCGACACGTCAGGGTATTATTGTCATGAATACTCCGACGGGAAATACCTTTAGTACCGCCGAGCACGCCATGACTTTAATGCTGGCGTTAAGTCGCAATGTAGCTCCGGCATTTCAAAGCCTTCGTGAAGGACGCTGGGATCGCAAAGCGTATATGGGATCTCAACTCTCAGGTAAAACACTGGGAGTCGTAGGTTTAGGCCGTATTGGTCAGGAAGTGGCCAAACGAGCTCAGGCATTTCAAATGAACATCATTGGCTTTGATCCATTTCTCACCGCGGAGCAGGCGGCAAAACTGGGCATCGAATTGTGTGAAACCGTAGATGAGATGTTGCCTCTTGTGGACTACTTAACCGTTCACACTCCTTTAACACCACAGACAAAAGGATTGATCGGAGTCGAACAATTATCGCTGTTAAAGCCGGGGGCTCGACTCATTAATTGTGCACGTGGAGGAATCTATGACGAGGCTGCATTAGCCAAAGGGCTCGATGAAGGAATTCTAGCTGGCGTCGCACTGGATGTATTTGAGTCCGAACCCTGCACTGACAGCCCCCTATTCCAAAAAGAAGGTGTTATTTGCACACCGCATCTTGGAGCTTCCACAGAGGAAGCACAAACACAAGTTGCCGTGGAAGCTGTCGAACTTGCGGTAAATTTCTTGACGACAGGAGCTGTACGTCACGCTGTCAATGTAGCAGCAGTCGACCCTAAGACACTCGAGGCGTTGGCTGGTTATCTCGAGCTATCCTATCGAATGGGAATTTTTCTCGATCAATGGGATGAAGGCGGAGTCCAATCAGTCCTGATTGAGTATCGTGGCCATGTCGCCGAGGAAGACACTAAATTACTCACGGCGTCTTTATGTGCCGGACTGCTGAAAGAAGCTCTGGATAATTCGGTGAACATCGTAAACTCTCAGGTATTACTCAAAGAACGAGGAATTGAAGTTAGTGAAGTCCATTCGAGCGAGATGGGAGCCTTCGCTTCGTCAATGACCGTTTCGCTGACGACAGATAAAGGTGTCTACACAGCCGGCGGTACCGTCTTTGGTAATAACATGCCACGATTGATACGTCTGGATGACATGAGGCTGGAATCCTATCTCGACGGCAACATGCTGATTTTCGTACATGATGACCTGCCTGGCATTATTGGGCACATGGGCACCACATTAGGAACGCATAAGATCAATATTGCCCAGATGTCAGTAGGACGCCCAATCGATGCTAAACCGGGCGGCCAGGCAATTGGAGTACTAAACCTAGATAGTATCCCAACTTCCGAGGCAACTAACGATTTAGAATCAGCTCAGGGAATTACATCTGTAAAAAGCATTAAGCTACCATCGGCGGGTGAGAAGCCACCCTGGATGTAGAATATGAAACTGTAGCCAGTTAGAAAATTATCGGGGATGAATCGGTCGAAACCGTGCTGTCACTGCCGAAAATCCTTCATAGTTCGGAAAGGTCGTTTCGAGTCCTAACGCTGTCACACTCTGATAGGCCTGCTCGTTCATTGCACATAAAGCCAATTCGCCTGCTCGCTGTTCAAGCTTTTCCTTCAACAGAATCAGTTGACGCATTAGTTTGGCAGGCAAGTACAGCAGTGATTCCAGATTAACGATCACCCGCGAGAAAAAAGTATTTCTTACGAGAGAATCAATCGATTCGGCAAGATCTTTGGGAGCATGCGCAATCTCTGCCACTGGTGCAATTAAAGTCAAACACAACCAATCGCCCTCATGATGGGTATCGATAGTCCAGCCTGGTGATAATTCCTGCATCCGGTTCTCTGTTTTCGGTAAGTAATTCGATTTCAAGAAAAGCGATGGGAAGTTTAGTACATTGCCTCACACGACGTCAATGTAGAGTTTCCTCAAGGGTGTCATCGTGATTCAGTGGTTCCAAGTCTTGAGTGTCGCGGATATGATAACCAATTGACCACCGGCGCATGGTAATTGCGTCAGATTCTCTATCAATTGATTTCAAACAAACTGCCTTCGACGACGATCCAATGAAGACTGACGAAATTCGTGAAAAGTATCTTAGTTTTTATGAAACCAAAGGACATACCCGCTGTGAAAGTGACGTCTTAGTCCCGACCTGGGACCCTTCAGTTCTCTTTACACCAGCTGGGATGAATCCATTTAAAGATCACTTTTTGGGCAAAGTCAAACTAGACTTCACGCGTGCTACGAGCAGTCAGAAATGCCTGCGAACAGGTGATATCGATAATGTGGGTCGAACGTCTTACCATCACACATTCTTCGAAATGCTGGGGAATTTCAGCTTTGGCGACTACTTCAAACGCGAAGCCATCACCTGGGCCTGGGAATTCCTTACCCATGAAAAATGGCTTGGACTCGATAGCAACCGCTTAAACGTTACCGTCTATCTCGAAGATGATGAAGCCGCAGATATCTGGCATGATGAAATCGGCCTGCCAACCAGCCGAATCACCCGAATGGGAGAAGATGATAATTTCTGGCCAGCCGGCGCACCTTCCGGAGGCCCGGACGGGGTTTGTGGCCCGTGTTCAGAAATTTTCTATCTCGACCCCAAAGGTGAGGAAGTCGAGATCTGGAATCTCGTTTTCACTCAATTTAATCGTCTGGGTGACCCCCCTGATAATTTGCACCCACTTCCTAGCAAAAATATCGATACCGGAATGGGGCTAGAACGTATCGCTTCTGTAATGCAGGGGCAAGATACCAACTACCACATCGATATCCTTCGTCCGATTGTGGAAGCTGTCGGAGAGATTGTCGGGTTGGAATATAATCCTGCAGATGAAAGTGGACGTCGTTTGCGCAGAATCTGCGATCATGTTCGGGCGTGCACCTTTGCTGTCCACGAAAATGTTTATCCGGGACCTAACAAAGAAAAGTATGTCATCCGCCGACTTCTACGACGAGCCGTACTGGATGGGCACCAATTAGGCATGAAGGAACCATTCCTGTATCAACTTGTATCTGCAGTCACAGATCAAATGAAATCCGCTTACCCTGATATCTGCGAATCCTCTGACCGAGTCGAAAGTGTGATCAAGCAGGAAGAAAATGCATTTCTGGCAACGCTTGATGACGGACTGGCTCGAATTGATGCTGCCTTTAGCCAACTCAAATCATCAGGGAAGCAACAAATCCCGGGCGAAACAGCCGCCGACCTTTATCAAACTTATGGTGTACCACCGGAATTGGTGGAATCCATGGCCACAGATCTAGATTTGGGGTTTGACTGGGACGGATTCAAGCACGCGATGGAACAACATGGCCTGGAATCAGGGAAGACTCAGTTTGAACTGTTTAAGACAGGCCCGGTCGAAGGCCTCAAGGAAACACTAAAAGAAACTGAGTTCCGGGGCTACGATGAAACACAGTCCTCTGCTGAAATCAAAGGGATTATCATCTGCACCGATGAAGGTGATGATATCCAAACAGACTCTCAGGATGCCGGGGATGCCAAATTAATCCTGGTTACTGATGCCACGGCATTTTATGGAGAATCCGGTGGACAGGTTGGAGATTCAGGTACCATTGACACTGAAAGTGCTTCCTTCGTAGTCGAAGACACTCAAAAGGATGGAGACCTGTTTCTTCATTATGGTTATCTAGCAACAGGGTCATTATCTCAGGGTGAGACCGTACAAACAAAAATCGATACAGCGCGGCGTGACGGAATCCGGCGTGCTCACTCTGCGACTCACATTCTACATCACGCTCTACAAAACACTTTGGGATCACACGCTCAACAACAAGGGTCCAAAGTCGATGAAGACTGGCTACGTTTTGATTTCACCAATATGGAATCGGTATCCGAGACTCAATTACAAGACATCGAATCCCAGGTGCAACAGTTAGTCAGCTCTGAACAGATTATCAAATGGGAAACGTTGCCACTGGCAGAAGCACGAGCTCAGGGTGCAATGATGCTCTTTGGGGAGAAATACCCTGATCCAGTACGTATGGTGTCAATGGGAGAGTTTTCTAAGGAATTATGTGGTGGTACGCATCTAACGGCAACAAATCAGATTGGTGACTTCCAAATCACCTCCGAAGAAGGAGTCGCTGCAGGCACTCGAAGAATCACTGCTCTTACCGGTGCGAAAGCTGCCGAATATATCGCTGACGTAAAATCGCTATTCCAGCAGGCTACGGAAAAACTTCAGGCTTCCCATGGTGACCTGTCAGCAGCTGTGGAAATATTAACCGGTCGCATTCGAGAACTGAAAAAACATCTTTCAAGTGGAAATACTACTGCCGATCTATCGACAGAAGCTACTCAAACCGAAGCAGCTAATTTAACCTACGTCCAGCAACGTACACAAATTCGAACAGCTGCTCGTCAACTAAATGTCGCCAGCGGAGATCTCATAGCACGTATCGATGCTCTATTAGCAGAGCAAGACAAGTTAGTTCATCAACTTGAACAATTGAAGTCCGCAGGAGATGTCTCGGCCGACGCGTTGCTCGAAAACGCATTTGAGGTTCAAGGCAGCACTGTTATCGTGGCCGAAGCTAAAGGCGCAAATCCAGGATTGATGCGTCAGTTGATTGACCAGATCCGCAACAAGGTGGAACCTTCTGCCGTCTTACTGCTGGCCGCACAGGGTGAAGGCAAAGTAGTGTTAGTAGCCGGCATCAGTCGAGGGCTAGTTGAACAAGGAGCCAATGCCGGAAACTGGGTCCGCGAAGTTGCGCCAGTCGTTGGGGGTGGCGGAGGCGGAAAGCCGGATATGGCGCAAGCTGGCGGTAAAGATGCCAGCAAAATTCCCAGTGCTCTCGAAAAAGCGACCGAAATCATCACTCAAATGCTTGGTTGAAATCCAGTCCAAACAACATATAAAAGCCCGTAGCGAATCAAATCCCGCCACGGGCTTCTAAATATACGCAAATTGCTTGCTAGCGTCATTGCTGGATTAGAGCAGTCCCTTCAGGGCCGCCAAGGCCGCATCGTAGTTAGGCTCTTCCGTAGCTTCTCCAACTACTTCGGCATATTGAACAACTCCCTCACTGTCCAGAACAAATGCGCCACGAGCCAAAAGTTTTAACTCTTCAATCAGCATTCCCCAGTTGTTACCGAACGAGCGATCCTGATAGTCACTGACAACATGTAGGTTTTCCACGCCTTCAGCTCCGCACCAGCGATTCTGTGCAAATGGTAGGTCGAGAGAAATTGTAACGGCATTCACTGCATCACCCAACGCAGCTACTTCTTCGTTAAATTTCTTAGTTTGAGTCTGACATACGCCTGTGTCGATCGACGGAATGACGCTGATCAGACTTGGCTTTCCCTTTAAGCATTCATTGCCCAACGTTTGAAATCCGTCTTTAAAGTAATGAGCTGTAAAGGCCGGAGCAGCCTGACCAACAGCAACGGCTTCGCCGGCTAGTGTCATGGGGTTACCCTTGAAAGTAATGGCACCGCTTCGTGACATAATAATGATTCCTCGTGTTTAAACTACTAATGGATTAATGGATTGTTGTTCTTCTTCGTAGTATAAACTTGTTATGTCACAAACAGTAGTAGTGACATCCAGAGACTAAAAAAACAGATGAACTCCTATATCCTTGAACCCACTCAAGCCATAGGAATCCACCTGTTTAGCATCGATTATCCGGCAATAATGCCCACGCCGGACTGCTCGGGAATCAGCTATTTTCCTGCTTTTCTTCCTCTGTCGGTTCAACACCTTCGGCAACTTCATCATCAAGCCCCATTCCTCCGGCCGAGAGAATTAGAGGCCGAAGTTCAGCAGACACATCTTTGTTTTCTACCAGAAACGCGCGAGCTTTTTCTTTCCCCTGCCCAAGATAAACGTCTCCGTATTTAAACCAGGATCCGCTACGAGTCAGCACTCCATGTTTTACTCCCAAGTCGAGCAGGTCACCTTCATAACTGATACCGTGGGTGTGCATCATATCGAATTCTGCAATACGGAATGGCGGCGCCACTTTATTTTTCACAATCTTAGTTCGAACTCGCTGACCAATTACCTGATCGCCATCTTTCAGTTGAGCAATACGACGAACGTCAATTCGACAGGAACTGTAAAACTTCAAAGCTCGTCCACCTGGCGTGGTTTCCGGGCTTCCAAACATCACACCAATCTTCTCTCGGATTTGGTTAATGAAAATGACGACCGTCTTACTTTTGGCAATCGCTCCGGTCAGCTTTCTCATCGCCTGACTCATCAAACGAGCCTGAAGACCAACATGACTATCTCCAATTTCACCTTCAAGTTCTTTTCGCGGAACAAGTGCAGCTACTGAGTCAACGATTATCACATCCACTGCGTTAGATTTCACCAACATTTCAGTAATCTGCATTGCTTCCTCACCATTATTGGGCTGGCTCACCAGAAGAGTGTCCAGCTCCACTCCCAATTTCTTACCCCAGCTAGGATCAAATGCATGTTCAGCATCAATAATGGCTGCAATTCCATCAGCTTTTTGAGCCTCGGCAGCAATATGTAGTGCCAGTGTCGTTTTTCCACTCGATTCGGGTCCATAGATTTCAATAATACGACCGCGTGGAACGCCCTGCCCGCCTAAAGCCATGTCCAATGACAAACTTCCTGTGTTAATCCCTTCGATCTGCTGTCGCTGCTCTTTACCGAGCGGCATAATCGATCCTTCACCAAATTGCTTCTCAATCTGCTGAAGTGTTGTTTTCAAATGAGCGTTACCTGCGACCAACGCGTCAGCCTTCGCTGCTGACTTCTTGCCCTTTGTACTCTTCGACTTCGCTGTCGATGCTTTCTTCTTTGCCATGTTCTTTGTCGAATCCTTCTTTACAGCAACCATTACTGCACTCCTTTATCGATAACTCGCTATTGTGTTTCAACTGCAATCAAGTATTTTTCCGACAGCACTATGCCAATTCACCTCAAAAAGGACCTAAATGCCGATATAGTGTACAAAACACCATTTAGTGAACACTTATACACTATATCGGCACTGCCATGCAACAACAAGAGCCTTTTAAGGCTCGAGTGCCACCTTTTTTCCTACCTGCTTCCAAATGAACATGACGCTTATTAAAAGCAACATTTGATTGCCCCCTGTAAGAATGGTGATCCGGCTGAACTAACAATGATTCAACCACTGTCGTGTTACCGTCAGTTTGTAAAATCCNAAGCTTTGACTGGGGGGAGCCTCGAATTTCATCTGTCGGCGACACAATAACTATCGCAAGCACGCGTGACACATCTGGTCACTGGCGAAAGAAAAAATTAAAAAAGCTGAAAAATGTATTTTCCAGCTTCATTTTACACTGACTGTCTTCAGACTAATCTTGCTGCTAGCAAACCGCCCAAAGACGTGGTACAGCAAGCTATCAGGGCTCAATCTCGCAAATCATAACATGCGATGCCTCGCTTGAGGCGGATAAACATAAAGCCATCCGCGATCGCTGGCGTCGTACAAACGAGAGGACCATTACTAAACTCACGACGCATGATAACCTCGGCTTCGATCTGCCCCTCTGCTGTTTTTTCCAGCTCATCAATCCCAAGCATCTCCCGAAAAGTACTTTCATCGGCAAGTACTCCATCTCTGTTAATCTTGGCCTGCATCAACGTCTTATATCGGTCCCTCGCCTCAAATGCCAAAATACCATCAAAAGCATAAAATACTTTATTGTCAGCAGCGATCAGTGATGTGTAGCGTGGTCTGTTGAGATCCAGCATTGTTTGCCATTTCGTTTTCCCCGTCGCTAATTCGACACAGGCCAGTCGCCGGTCTCCCTGCACAAACACCAGTTCATTTGTAGCAACAGGCGTTGAGCCTGAGTCGGCGGCGCCATTGAATCGCCAAAGTTCGTCAGGTGTTGTTTCCGAAAGCTTGTAGCAAACCAAACCTGACTTGCGGCTTTGCCCATAAAGCAACAGCTTGTCACCCGCTATAATTGGAGTCGCATTGCCGGCTCCGGATTCCACTTCCCATACCAGTGTCCCGGAGCTCAGATCTAGGCACACTGTGATTCCTCCTGCCACGTTGCAAATCACTCGCGTCCCCTCCCTGGACTTCCAGATCACCGGACTACAGTGAATATTCTTCTTCGCTTCCACCTTGTATTCCCAGACGACATTTCCGGATTCAACATCAAGGGCATACAAACCGTCACACAACACGATCGCCAACCCTTGTTCGACGGCAAACGATGATTGTAAATACTGATCACGAAATTCCCCCTGAATCTTCTTTGCCCAAAGCGTCTCTCCTGTTTCCACATCAACAGCACGTGCTGTCCTTCCAGCACTCAGCACAAACAATTTCCCATCCACTACAGTTGGCGAACCGGACTGAGCAAATCTCGTGTATACACTGGAATGCTCGTTGACCCATTTCAACTTTCCATTGGTGCGGTTAAGACAATAAACAAATTCATCAAATCGAAACCCCTTGGAACGCGACTCCTGTTCATTTCTACGATTGACTTCATATTCAGCATATTCCTCGTCGCTCATACCAACTCGTTTTTCCGGAGGCAAATAGGGAAATTTGACCGGAGGTAACTTCTTAACATCTGTTAGTGCTTTCTTTTTATGGGTAAACAAATAGACCGAATCCCCGCTCAAGACAGGACTCGACCATCCGCTATTGGCTGCAGCGGGCAAATCATCCTCACTGACGTACCAGACCGGTTTGATCCCTTTTGAAGGTAATTGGCTCACGAGACCTGGACTCTGGTGATCCACACCCGATCGTTCTCCTCCACGCCACTGATTCCAATCTGCTCCGCAGGCAAACGAACAGTTAAGTGCCGTAGAGAGGAACAAAGTTACCATCCATAAAATACGATTTTGTGCTGTGAACAACATTCTGTATTGACCTACCTGGTAGTGATAATTCGAGTCTAAGAATATAATGCGACGATTAGTTCAATCCGACTTCATTATGATTTGAAGGAGCAGCTATGTCACTGCTTGTTGTTGGTTCGATTGCATTTGACAGCGTCGAAACTCCCACCGACTGCCGCGACCACGTCATCGGCGGTTCGGCTACGTACTTTTCCTATGCCGCCAGTTACTTTACACCAGTCAACCTGGTGGGTGTCGTTGGAGAAGACTGGCCGGATGAACATACGCAACTGCTCGAATCACGCAACATCAATACAGAAGGGTTGGAAGTCAAACCCGGTGAAAAGACGTTTTCATGGAAAGGGAAGTATCTTCCTAACATGAACGATCGCGAAACTCTTGAAGTAAATCTCAACGTCTTCGAAACTTTTAGCCCGGTCCTTCCTGATAGCTATAAGGACACACCGTTTGTTTTCCTTGCCAACGGAGCTCCCACCGTTCAGATTCAGGTTTTGGATCAGGTGAATAATCCAAAATTCGTTGTCGCCGATACCATGGACCTATGGATCAATATTCAAAAAAATGAATTGCTTCAGCTAATTAAACGCATTGATGGGCTTGTGTTAAACGACAGTGAAGCCAAACTTCTGACCGGCGAAGAAAATCTGGTCAAAGCGGGACAGGCAGTCCTCGATTTGGGAGCTAAATTCTGTGTTCTCAAAAAAGGAGAGCACGGAGCAATGTATTTCGGGGAAGATGACTGCTATGTGCTACCTGCTTTTCCAACCGACCAGGTGCTGGATCCAACCGGAGCGGGTGATAGTTTCGCCGGTGGAATGATGGGATACCTGGCAAGCCAAGATGCCACAGACCCGGCAAGTATTAAAAGAGCATTGGTCTATGGGACTCTTGTTGCCAGCTACAATGTTGAAGACTTCAGCCTCGAACGAATGAAACAAATCGAACGCGAAGCACTTGACCAACGGTTCAGCCAATACAAACAGATGCTGTCCATCGATTAACCTCCCAAGCATGAAAGCGAACTTGTGAAACCACTTCGTACTTTTATCGCAGTCAATGTTTCTCCGGAAACATGCACCGTTGCCGGTCGCCTGTTAAAGCAACTGGGAGCGATTGATGATGGTGTGAAAACGGTCAAAAATCAAAATCTTCACATCACGCTCAAATTCCTTGGCCAAGTGTTGGTGGAAGATACTCCGGCAATTTGTGCAGCCGTAGAACAAGCATGCCATTCGATAAGTGACTTCGAAATCACAAGTGGCGGACTAGGAGCATTCCCCGATCAGGACCGCCCTCGCACATTATGGATGGGGGTTGAAAAGGGAGTCGATGAGATTAGGCACCTTCAGGCCAAAGTCGATCATCACACTCAACAACTTGGCTATTCAGGTGAAAATCGCCTCTTTATTCCCCATTTGACACTTGCTCGGATTCGAAATTTCCAGGGCGACCTTGAAAAGCTTCAGGATCTCTTCGATTTGTATAACCCAGGCCCTCTCACAACGACGCATATCACCGAAGTCATCACCTACGCCAGCTTTATGGATCGTGGCACACCGAATTATGAGGTCCTCGGCCGTTGCAGATTGTGACAGAGTTGGCCTCTCGGGTAGGAGTTAGGCGATGGTTGCTTCTGGGACTTAATTTAATTATGCAGCTCGTTGTCGTTCGGCGTGCTTTCTCTTGAGTCGATTAAGTTTCTTACGCATCGTCTTCAATTGTTTGCGACTCATTTTTGTAAGGTCATATTGATCCCAGAACGCATCTTCATCAAACGGTTCGTGTTCCACGGTTTGATGCTGCGGAGGGATCAGTAATGTGCTTTGCTGAGATTCATCGTCCGGCGTTTCATAGGCCGTTGAATTACTACTTACTTCTGGCTCAGTTGATTCCGTGGCATAAGCTGAGTAAACCACCTCCTCGTCCTGCTGTGGCTGAGCTTCTTGTTCGTCTTGATCGACTTCGGATTCGTATTCAAGTTCCTCTTCGATATCCTCTTCTTCTACCGCGTACTCAGACTCCACATCCTCATACAGTTCTTCATCGGCTTGCTCTTGTTCCGCGTCATCGAGCTCATCTAAATCGTCAATTTCTTCTTCAACATACTCGACATACTCCTGTTCAACCTCACCGTTCTCATGTCCCTCTTCATCGCCTAGCTCGTCCCAGTCATCCCATTGTGGATCCTGTTCAGCCAATGTCTCTTCGAGTTGTTCAGTGACTTCCGAAGCCGTTTTTGCGTGACGGTTTCTGTCTCGATGCAGCTCCCGAGGACGGCCCACGCCAACACTTCCCTGCTGAGCATCTAAATAGACTTTACGAGCGTTCAGCCAGGTCATGAAACAAACCACAAGAGTTGCACTCATAATGAGAGTTGATTGAGCAACGTCGGTAGTCAGTACCGAGTCGCCGATCACCCCACCTAATCTTGAACACCCTGCTGCGATAAGTACCAACACAGCAACGGCCAGAATCATGAGCATTCCCGGACGCGACTTAAACTCGATCAAAAGACGTGCTGCCAGGTAAAAAACGCTCGATGATATTACTACTACCCACCATATCGAAGCCTGGTCCCAGGGTGCCGGCATAGTGATTCCAGCCAATGGAACTGAAAGAATCTGATGAGCTCCGGTGGCAACATCAAAGCTAAGAAAACCAGCAAAGCCGGCTAGATATAACCACAACCGGTATCTGCCTCTATAATCATCGGCTTTATGGCGGCGAAGCAAATAGACGAGAACTGCCCCTACACTAAGCAGTAGAAGCATCACACTCATACACCAACTGGCTATATTCCCTGTGCCTGAGACGTCAAATAAGTGCTTTGGAAACTCAGACGTATCCAAGGCCCGTGTATGAATAAATGCCTGCTGGCATGCATAGATACTAATGCCGCCTAACAAGAGCATTGCCAGATAGGCCCAGAGACTTTTAGGAATTAAATCCGTCAACCGAGGCTGGTTTTCCAGTACCGCCCGCTCGGAATATTCGCGCACTCGATCCCGACTAGGCTGCTGTTGTGCAGATAGTTTGGAGTGCTTTTTAGCTCTTCTAGCCTGATGTGCCATGTGACAGATTCGTCCCTGAATCCGGATTCTTTGATCAAACTGTGCGGCGTAGGCGTCCGCGCACGCTCATCTATAGTCTTCGGCACAAAAAGTACGGAAAATAAAGTAAATTAAAAAATCCTCGGAAGAGTGAAGCATACAAGCATTCAAGGGAATCGGTATAGCCATGGTACTCCCCGACCATGGCAGTCAGCCTTTTCCCGGCGTCTATTGAAATGTGAGACATGAAGTTCTGAGTAGTCATCCAGAGTTACTCAAAGCGGATTGGCAGGACAGGTTTTTTGGGGTATCTTCGAGTAATAATGTTGAAGTGGTCCTCCTGTTCGCAGGTTCCTCAATAAATCGAGTAACATACTTCAGTGGCCACTTAGTTTTTTCCCTGTCTCTTAGTTTTAGTCCAGAAAGAAAGAAATGGCTTACGAACTACCTGAATTACCTTACGCCTATGATGCATTAGAACCCCATATCGATGCTCGCACTATGGAAATCCACCATAGCAAACACCATGCTGGATACGTTGCAAAAGTAAACGCTGCGATTGAAGGCTCAGATCTTGAAGGTAAATCAGTCGAGGATCTCGTTTCTGATCTAGCTGGTGTACCTGACGATAAGCGTGGAGCTGTTCAAAACAATGGCGGTGGTCATGCCAACCATTCACTTTTCTGGTCTGTCCTGTGCCCTCAGGGTGGTGGCGAGCCTTCTGGTGAGCTGGCTGATGCCATCAATGCTGCATTCGGAAGTCTGGAAGGACTGAAAGAACAATTTTCGGCTGCAGCTGCTACTCGATTCGGTAGCGGCTGGGCCTGGGTCAGCGTCGACAACGGCCAATTGGTTGTTGAAAGCACTCCTAACCAGGACAGCCCACTCATGGCCGGTCGCACACCTATTCTGGGCCTGGATGTGTGGGAGCACGCATACTACCTGAATTACCAGAACAGACGTCCAGACTACATTGCAGCCTTTTGGAACGTAGTTAACTGGGACGAAGTTGCTCGCCGATACGCAGCAGCGACTGCCTAACCTATCATTCTTCGTAGATTCTCTACGAAAAACTATTAAAGAGCGTCATCAGATTCCTTCTGGTGACGCTTTTTTCATGCCCCGGGATACTCCGAATCTACCATGATTTTTCCAAACCCATATTGACCCCTTTTAACTGGAATTGATACTATCGCCCGACGCTAAAACGAGCTCTAGACGCAATGACCCATTGAGGATCAGGAGCCGGTATTTCAGCGTAATAAGAAATTAGTTTTGAAAGGGCATAAAAAATGCATTCCTCTAATCCACGTTGGATTCCCGTCATCGCAGTCATCTGTACATCATCTGTCTGCCTGACAGGCTGTAAATCCTTTAGCTGGAGTAAACTCCCAGGCATGAGTTATTTTGCAAGCGACGATAAGCCGCAACAGTCTTACTACGGCAATCAGGAAGCACCTGCAGACTCCTACAATGCTTCTACAGTGGATTATTCTCAACGATACGGAAATAGTGCGACCGCGAATACTTCAAACACATACGGTCAGCAATATGACTCCACGAATGTTGGTAATTCAAATTACCTGACTAATCAGCCTAGACAACAGGCGCTGGGACAATCACAGCAACAATTCTATGGCCAGCCACAGGGTGGCAATCAAACTGCTACGTACCCGGCTCAGACGCAACAGCAGCAACAGTATCAACCTCAGGGTCAAAACTTCAATGTTGCCACGCAAAACCAAACTAACGGATACACACCTCAGTCTCAGCAGGGGTTAATTACTACACCAAATACACCAACCGCTGGTACATTGCAGGATACAAACGCCAATTACAACGGCGGTGGTTTTTACAATCCAAACGCAAATGTTGGATCTTACCAACCTGCAACCACTGTGGAAAACACTCCTAATGTACCGACTTTCGGTACCACCGGAATGGAGCAAACTCAGGGGGGCGCGGCAGCCTACATTGCTGAAACGCCAGCTAATTCACAATTTGATGGCGGCAATTACCAGCCTACTGGAGGAAACTTCCAACCGACTGGCAACACAACGGCTCCCATGCCTGCCTATCGTCCGGGTAGTACTGGCGGGACTAACGGATACTACACACCGACCGGAAGTAACTTCAACGGTCAGTAAACAGCGATTTTGCTTAGCTACCTGACAATGGCTGCAAATGCAGCAACCTTTCAAAACTAGAAACGGCTTTGGGATTCATGCCCGAAGCCGTTTTTTTGTCAGGACTAACCGCATGTTGTGCCATCGCATCGGCACAGATAAACTGACCTGTATACAACCGGATTGTCAATCTCGGGTGATTTTAAAAATTCAAGCAGGAGAAACGGTATGGCATTCAGCCTGGAAGGTCATGTGGCCATTGTCACTGGTAATAGTAGTGGACTCGGCAAAGAAATCGGTATGGCACTTGGGCAAGCCGGCGCCAAAGTTCCGGTCAACTTCTGCTACAACGAAGCGCGGGCTCAAAACACTCTTCAAGAATATCAGGCAGCCGGGATCGACACCTGCCTCATACAGGCTAATGCGATTACTGAAGAGGGCATCGACAAATTGTTCTCAGAAACTGAAGCTCAGCTTGGAAACCCAGATATTCTCGTCCCCAATGCAACCTGTGATCAACCACACAAGCCTATCGACCAATATGACTGGGCATTCTATCAGGACATGATTGATTTCTTTATCAAAAGCCCTTTCCTGATGACACAACGAGCCATGCCCCACATGAAACAACAGGGGTGGGGCCGAATTATCAACATCGTCAGCGAAGTATATCATCGTAGCGTTGGTGACTTCAGTGCATATGTCGCCGCCAAGGGCGGACAAATCGGATGGACTCGTAGTATGGCCACCGAGTTTGCCGATACCGGTATCACGGTCAACATGATTGCTCCCGGCTGGATTCCTACGGAACGTCACGCGGAAGATCCACAGGAAGAGAAGGATGGATATCTCGCACTCATTCCGGCAGGTCGATGGGGAGTACCTAGAGATGTCGCCGATGCCGTACTGTACTTTGCCAGTGAGGAGGCGTCTTTCGTTACCGGACAAACGCTGTGTGTAAACGGTGGAATGACTCCCTGGTAAACCGGTTTCGCTCACGGTATCAAGTTGTATGAGTACTTACGATCCCAGCCGACAGAATGAATCCGAGCGCCCTCAGGTTGACAAGGATTCCGACAGTGACGGATTAAATAAATCCGGCCTTCGTTGGGCCTATGCCCTGTTGGCCGCACTGATAGTAATCCCGGTTTCCGTGCAATGGGCCCCCTCAGAAATTGCCCTCTGGAAGCAAGCGGATGCCCGTAACAGGTGGGCAGCCAATGAACGGCAAGCAGCTTTAAAATTAAGTACTCAAGCATTAGACTGGGACAGGAATAACCCGGCGTTGCTCACAGAACGAGCTGACTGGCTGGCTGAGTTAGGAAGGTACAACGAGGCCATCGGTATCTATGAGACGCTGCTATCAGATCTGACTGCAGCGAGTGCGATGGGAATTTCCGGAACAACAAGAGTTGAATCCGCGTTCACAATCCAGCTTCGCATGCAGCTTTGCAATCACCTTAACAATCGCGCCATTCAAAACGAGCAGCAATCGGATGAGACATGGCTTCAATGGGAAATTATTAATGACTGGTATGTGAAGGGTGACCGAATCAGACAACTACCTCTGCTCCAGGAAGCTAATCTTCACAACAATCGAGCTTATCAGTTAGCGATCAGTCGTACGCATCTGAATGAAGCGCTCGAAAGCGCAAATCAAAGTCTGGAAACGATTGGTGGTGACATTTACTGTCTCTACAGTGATCCCCTTTACTATGTGCAATATGGCTATCAGGCTTACCTTCAGAAAAATTACCGGCCAGCAATGGAAAACCTTAACAAAGCCGTTGATAAGCTCAGCCGTCACCATGCCTTACTCCAACGAATACCGCCAACGATTACCTGGAAAGCATTTGAAAAGAAGGAACTGGCAAAGCGAATAGCGAATTTTGAAATACTCTTCGGCAAAGTGCTTTTACTCAGACACGACTGTAAAAAACAAATCAAACGCGAATCAGATGGTCCAGCGGTGCCTCCGAATTCAAATGAACAAACCGATCAGCAGCGAGCTCGGGAATTAGGAGTGGACAGTCGACATTTCAACCCGGAAGAAGCTTATTTCGGAAGCCTATTGATGTCATTCAACGTGCATTCGTTTATCCCCATGGCGCTCGATACTCGCGGTTACATTTATTACCTGCAAGGCCATAATCATCTCGCACTGATGGACCTCCAAGTGGCAGTTGAGGCGAGTGAATACGAATTAAAACAATTTGATGAAGTATTAAAATACGAGGCACATCGGGTTGCGGATATGGACCTTGTCAAAAGACAACGCCATGAGCGAGCAAAGAATGTGGCGGTGATTTTATACCACCGGTCTCTGGCTTATGACGCTACTCATCAGGTCGCTAAAGCAAAGCGAGATCGTGAACGAATTCAGGAGCTCGGTTTTTCACCGTCACCGTTGCTGCATTGACCGCTCAAAAATCCATCGAAGATGGCGTTCAGGGGGGTTGTTCATTTTTTTTAATAATGTATCTTTTTAATTAGTCAGTCGAGACGAAAAAACTTATTTTTTCGCTCAACTGACTGAATCGAGTTCAGATTCGATTATTAGTTGTCCGATGAATTGGTCATCTATTTGTCTCTGAACGAGACCCTTTTGGCCCTGTAGCTCAATTGGTTAGAGTA
>PBCP01000036.1 GCA_002717145.1 Planctomycetaceae bacterium
CATTGTTGATGGCGACCATGGTCAGGTCATTCTTAATCCTGATGACAAGATGCTTCATCGTTATCAGGAAGAACTAGAACAACACCGCAGTCTGGCTGCGGAATTATCCGTGTTAAGGGATTTACCAGCGGAGACAAAAGATGGCGTCCGAATTCAGTTGGGTGCCAATATTGAGTTTCCTCATGAAGTAAATGCCTGCCGCGAACGCGGAGCCGATGGAATTGGGCTTTACCGTACAGAGTTTCTCTATTTGGGAGCGGACGAAGAGCCTACAGAAGAAGATCACTACCGTGCATATGCTCATGTGATCCAGTCCATGGGAGATCGTCAGGTTGTTTTCAGAACACTTGATTTGGGAGCTGACAAATTAGGTCAGTTACCGCGGCACGAAGAAGAAAACAATCCGTTTTTGGGAGTTCGCAGTATTCGTTTGTCCTTGCGCAATCTGGATTTGTTCCGAGTGCAATTGCGGGCGTTAATTCGCGCTAGTGCTTTAGGCCCTGTGCGGGTAATGTTCCCAATGATCTCGACACTGCAGGAATTGCGACAAGCAAAGATGCTGCTGATAGACACCATGGAAGATTTGGTGGAAGACGGATATGAGCTTCAGGAAAAGCTCGAAATTGGAATCATGGTCGAGGTGTCTTCTGCAGTGCTGATGCTTGATAAATTCCTCAAAGAAGTGGACTTTATCAGCATTGGGACTAATGACCTCATTCAATACTGCCTGGCGGTAGACCGTAGCAATAAGGATGTGGCCAACCTATATCGTGCCAGCGATCCTGCTGTGTTACGGCTGATTCAATCGACGATACGTCAGTCAAATCAAGCAGGCGTGCCGGTAAATCTTTGCGGTGAAATGAGCACATCACCTAAGTATGTGCCATTGCTGTTGGGATTGGGGTTGCGCTCGCTGAGTGTTCCGCCTAGCTCCGTTCCTGAGATTAAGCAGGTTTGTAGGAGCGTTAGTATTGAACAGTGCGAAGCGATCGCAAAACGCGTGATGGAATTGGAAAGCGCGTTTGAGGTGGACGGTTATCTCACCGATCAACTGAGGCAAATATTCCCGGAGCTGGCCATTTAAGGCTTTAGATACCGGAGAGGTTTGACTCGCAACACAACGAAAGAATATCGATGAAAAAAGAAATGGTAATTAATGTGGCTCAACCTGAGGAATGTCGGGTAGCAGTCATCGAAGATGGTCAGCTCGAGGAGTTACATGTCGAACGTGCCAGTCAGGATAACTATGTTGGAAATATCTACAAAGGAAAAGTAGTTAACCTGGAACCCGGAATTCAGGCTGCGTTCGTTGACTTTGGGGTGGGCCGTAACGGTTTCCTACATATCAGTGATGTAGAGCCTCAATACTATCGTCAGGGTGGTTATGACCCGGATGTACCAGTCGAGGAACAAAATAAAGAGCTTGCTGCTCAACGCCGGCCTCAAAAGGGGCGTGGACGGAAACGTCATTGGAACGGCGGTCGGCCCAGAGTCAAACCTCCGATTCAGGAAATATTTAAAAAGGGTGATGAAGTCGTCGTTCAAGTTATCAAGGAAGGGATTGGTACCAAAGGCCCAACTCTTTCGACGTATCTCAGTATTCCGGGAAGATACCTGGTGCTGATGCCTTCGTTGGGGCGCATCGGCGTGTCTCGAAAAATAGAAGATGACAAGCAACGGCGTATTCTGCGGGACATTTTGGTTGAAATAGATCCACCAGAAGGCCTCGGGTTTATCGTACGTACTGCGGGTATGGGGCGGAATAAAAAAGAGTTGTCGCGTGACATGGCGTATCTCATTCGCCTCTGGAAAGCGATTGTTCGTCGCCTCAAAAAAACCAATGCACCGACGGATATCTATGAAGAGAGTGACATTATCATTCGTACCATACGGGACACAGTCAGTGGTGAAATGGATGCGATTTATATTGACGAAGAAGATGCTTATAAACGCGCCAAAGATTTTCTAGAAATGGTCATGCCCAAATTCGCAGATCGACTGCAGTACTACGATAAGACACAGCCCATCTTCCATAAATACAAATTAGAAGAGGAGATTGCTCGAATCTATAAACGGGAAGTTCCCTTGAAAGAAGGGGGTTCAATCGTGATCGACCCGACCGAGGCGTTGGTAGCTATCGATGTGAATAGCGGTAATTTCCGTAAGACAGATGCCGATGCGGAAGAAACCGCCTATCAGATGAATCTTCAGGCAGCCAAAGAGATCGCGAGGCAATTGCGTTTGCGTGATTTGGGTGGAGTTATCGTGAATGACTTTATCGATATGCGAAAAGAAAAGCATCGACGCGGAGTCGAGCGGGCATTGCGGGATGCAATGGCACGTGATCGAGCTCGTACTAAAATCCTGCGAACCAGCCCATTCGGGCTGATTGAAATGACAAGGCAACGAATTCGTCCGAGTCTGAAGCGTAGTGTCTACGATGATTGTCCATGTTGTGGTGGCCGAGGGCTCGTGAAAACCGCTGAAAGTATGGCAATTGAAGTCGTGCGACAACTCATGCTGGCCTGTCGCCGAAAACAAATTGCACGAGTGACTGTACGCGTCCATGAAAGTGTGGCCGCTTATCTAAATAATAAGAAACGCCGTGAAATCATGAAACTTGAAGAAGAAGGAAGCATGGTTGTCCAGGTCCTCAGTAATGAAGGCTTGTACCCGGAACATCTTGAAATGGACTTCCGAAATTCAGATGGAAAGCATGTTAAAGTCTAGTATTTGAGTCTTTGGCTCGCATTGGGACTTACCGGAAAGTTGATTGGTTTCCTAAGTTATCCCCTCGACGAAGTCCGGTTTTTGAGATAGTTTTAATAGTTCCCATACGGTGCATTGATAGCACCCGAAGGGTAGATTGCCAGATTTATGGTGAGAATGTTGCAGAGTTCCTTAAAGCTGCGACCATAAGAATTCGAAAAATAACAATTGATAACCGTTTATTCAAACACAGATAAATACCATGTACGCAATTATCGCCGACGGTGGACGTCAGTACAAAGTAGAAGAAGGTCAGGAACTGGATATCGATCTGCGAGATGCAGTTTCTGGAGATGAAATCACATTTGATCAGGTGTTGGCTGTTTCAGGTGATGACGGCGTTAAAGTGGGACAGCCGGTTGTCGAAGGTGCCTCGGTGACAGCAGAAGTATTAGCCGAAGTGAAAGGTGATAAGATTTACGTCCAGAAATTTCGCCGACGTAAAGATTCAAAGCGTCGTACAGGTCATCGCCAACGATATACCCGAATTCGCGTTTCCAAAATCTCCGGCTAGTCAGGGACTGCGGCATCAATAGCCACCCTGAAGAGAGTATTTTAAAGCCTCTGATTCGTCTCAGCTTTGGTATAAGTCAGAGCTTTTTTCGCGAACCTGGTTCCCAACGGGGCCCGAACAGCTAACGCGACCTGATTTAATGCCCATGTTCCTTAGCATGCAATGCAGCATGCTCCTGCTCATCTTCCGGACGGTTATCGAATCCACGTGTTGCGGTGAATTCGATGTGATCAAGAAACTTTACGTTGGCGCATTCGTCAATGTCATCAGTATTACAGGCCGCATGATCCGGAATCAGGAACCGATAGGGACCTCCAGCTTTCACATCCAGTGCCTGGCCATCGTCCGCGTATTGAATTAATCCTCGCTTCAGAACGGCAGCGAGAGGGATACTGGCATGAAAATCGTCGAGGCTTCCATGAAGACCGAGGAATTCAGCTTCACCTGAAGGATGACACACATCGACCAAACCTATCAGCGTAATTGCCTGACCGGTTCTGCCAGGCATGAGGCTGGAAATATCATCAATCTGCTGCGCGGCATTAATTTGTTGGAAATCTTCGAACTGTAAAGCTATTTCGTTTTCAACTAATCCTGAAACCTTTAATGCGGTCATGGTCTGAAATTCCTGTTGAGTGATTAATTGGTTTTCAATGTAACGATCATGTTTTTCTCGATCGCAGTTTCGGCATCTTCGCTGATGACCTTGCAAACCGCGATTTTTTCCTTGACGCTCACAACTTCGAGAACGCAGACGGGAATAGTGACGACGTCAAGCACTTCACCAGTTTGAGGGTCAGAAATTGTTTTTCCAATTCTGTGACAGGCGAGTTGGGAACCGATTCTTAACCCGGCATTGGTGCCAGCATTTAAATACACAAACTGTTCATCAAAATCAGCGACTCTTGCTTCCCAGGGGTGAGTATTAATCTTGTTGGCTGTCCGAGTAACCGCCAGTTTTACAGCTTTCGCAACGGCTTTACCTACAGAAGTGTTTTCAATTTTCCCAAAACTGATATCAAAACCTTCGAGCTTATTCGGCTTCGCGTCCTGATAGGCAAATCCCAGATTGACTCCTGACCCGACAGACGTGCCGTCGGCCCTATGTGAAGCAATGATTTTACCTGAGCTGGTTTCAATGACGCGGATCACCACGGTGGCTTTTGCCGTCGTTCGACTGGTGCCAACGATAATATCAAAACCATCTCCACCTAATCCCAATTCACCCAGTCCGAATTGCAGCCCCTGGCTGGTTCGCTGATCGACATCTGAAACAACAACTTCGAAGATCAGTTGAGCACCAATATGACGAACGTTTTCAAACATATTAGCCTCTGTTTCCAAAGCCTGAATATTGAGCCGTTCCACAACTGTAAAGGCATCTGAATTGACCAGCTCATCGACGACCAATTCATCAACCCCGGGGAACCTGAATCGGGGGTCGTATTTAGGCCATACCGCCACCGTTTTTCGAGGCCCGGCCGGTTTTTTAAGACTCGGCGCAATTACGCTGGTGTGATCTTTTTTAGGTTTTGGACGAGTATACTTCGGACGCCTGGGAGCAGCCTCCACAACGATTGTCCAAAGGACCAGCACCATGAAAGAGAACATGATAGAAAGTCCGAAAATTGTAATCCGCGATTTAGTTCGTTGCATGAAAACGCTCATTATATGATTGTTAATAAAGCATCTTGTTTGGCAGCTATTCAAAACCGTAGGCTCCAGACGGTCTTATATCGATACCAGTCCGGCGGGCGATTCGGCTGTTAGCAAGAAAGCGGGGTTCAACAGAGAGTTGAACTCCGAAGTTGTCCCGGCTTTCATCATAATTGACTCCCACACGTATCAGCAACGATTCACCAATGCGGACCATCGATAGGCTCTGGCCAATGTTGCCGGAATCTCCCAGATCAAATGACGAGCCTAATATACCAATCCACTTCTGGCTCATTCTATAGCTTAGTGCAGCGTTTACAATATGGCTCGAGATTGGCCCGTCAATCATTCGGTATCCCAGGTAGAAGCGTCCGGTATCGGGCCGACTAATCACACCTCCGATACTGGCGGTACGCAGACCTTTGTTGAAGAAATCGAAGTATCCGTCAGACAGGACTGTAAAACGATCTCCGACATGCCAGCGGTAGTCGTAATCAAAGAGACCGGCATGCTGCCCGTGATTGTTTTCTCTGTCTGGAAACATAATCACCTGAGCATGCAGCACCATCCAGTCGACGATGTGTTCTTTACCAGGTAGTCCTCGTTTGGTCTGCCAACGCTGTTCAGTAGCCAGGCGGAATGCCATGGTGTCATCAGCGATTTCAGTCACTGGAGCTGTGACCATCCCCTGCATGTTGGTGCGATAGGCGAAAATTCGTTCATCCCAGCGGGCGCCTATGTTTTGGCCTGCGAGTCCACCAAAGGTGTCAAAGAAAAATCGTCGCCTAAAATGCTCCTGAGCATCGTCGTCCAGGGCATCGTATCGCGGAAACATAGTCATGTCTTCGCTAGCATCTGCCCAGTAGGCATCCATCGTCCAATTTATTTTGTGTGAAACTCCATTGACGTTAAACAATGTACTTTTGATATTGGGGTCAGTACGTGTCATCGGCAGATTTGCTCGTACGCCTAATTGACCATAGGTTCGGCTGGCTGACTGATGGTTAATATCTTCTCCCCAGTAGGCAACTTCACCAAGCATATAGGGTACCACTTTGACTGCGCCCCATTGCATGGGCATATCAAGTTCCTGACGCGATGCAGCTCGTAAACCGTTGTAGAGTTGTTCTTCGCCAGCCATTAGATCAAATTTGGCCAGTTCACCGGGATCGGCAGGAGCTTCGGCGGTTTTGAGCTTGGCATAACCAACATGAGTATGTTCATACCAGGTTAGACGATCTGCGAAGAGAGATTTTCCCAACCAGTCGTGGGTAAAACGTGGGAGCCAGTCCGTTTGCGTATGGAAATTGTTCGTTCTGATATTAGTGTCGATTCCCCAGGACATGTTTTCCTGAATACGCTTTAATTCAACACCCGTAATCTGATCCTTGTCTTCATCCCATTCACGTTCGTAGTACTGTTCCAGAAAATTACGGTCAGATACGATACCGACTTCACCAGTCAATTGATATCCGTCGCCTAATAGCTGTCGATGATTCCAGAATATTCGGCCCCTAAAGTCCTTTTCAGGATCCAATACCCGACGGTCACGACCCAGATTGTCCAGTCCGGAGTCTTGCAGGCCCCAGGCATCCAGCCGTCCTTTGGCCAGCCCCGGCAGATTGAACATGTCGTCGCGTTGATAGTCGTATAACGTGCCGATTCCAACTCCCCGCTCACTCATGAAATCGGCTGAGATAGACCACGTGGTGTTCTTAGGAGGGTTCTCCACATTAAATAATTGGAAGGCATTCCAGTCGATCAGCAATTGCTGACCGTATATCCGATCGCTCTTAAACCTAATGCGGTCCAGATAAAAAGCTGGAGAGTCCAGTCGAGTGGCCATGACGGGCCAGTAGAAGATTGGAACTCCACCAACAAACAGAAAGTTGTTCTCACTTTCAGCAGTAATGTTGTGATTGTATACCAACTCGTTTGTCTTTGGATCTCTGCGCTGCTGTCCGGTTAACGGATCCATTTGAGCTTCCAGTTGATCATTGATTTCGATTTCGTCAGATTGAAACCAGTAGGTTGGAATGCCCATACGACTCGAGGTAATGGCAGCACCGTAAGCTAAGAATTTTTGTTTGTTTACCTGCTGTAATACGTCGGCTTTAACTCTTAGTAAACCCTCGTATTCAGCAACAGGTGTTAAAATTTCGGCACTAAGGATCATGCCGTATTCTTCTGTTACGTTGTAGTACATACGGTCCGCATAGATGACACGATCACCCTGGCGGAAGATGATATTGCCTTCCAGGTAGAGTTCCAGTGGGGCCTCTTTGTCGGTTAATTCCCCACCCTGCAATTGAGTAACCGCCGGTCCCCAAACCACCATATTGTCGGTTTCGATAGTTAGTGCTCCGGAGCCACCGGTTGCCGTTGCCTCCAATCCTTCGATGGTTGCTCGTATGCCTGACTTAGCTACAGCAATGGTTCCTGTTCCATCAGGAGCTTTGTCAATGTGTAAGCTCCAGTCGACATTACTACGCCCTTGAATTCGTAATCGATGATTACCTAGGGCCACTTCGTTACTGCGGCTGTCTCCGCCGTTACGGTTGATCGTCGGAGCCTGAAAGCTGGCCGCGCGAATGTTGGATTCCTCTGCTTGGATTGATCGACGTGCAATTTCGCGACGGGCGTTTCCTGCCCGTTGGAAAAGCTCGGACGGCGCACGAGCTGTTTGTTGTCGGTCTTTGACGTTCATGGAGACTTGGGTGAATGTATATAAGCGACCAATCCACTGTTTGTCCTGTATCATACTATCGCGACGAATCGGTTGATGGCTCGGATCAAACCCTGTTATCGACTGACGATGAATTTCGACATCTGACCCTTCCAAATAGGCGATGACTTTGTGTGGAGCACGGGAGGAAGCTGAAGCCCGATCAATCCAGATGACAGCCCGATTGCCCGTGGCAGAAAATAGACCATGACGAATAACACACTGCTCGACTTCCCAAATCTCATAGTGTCCCTGATTCCAGAAATTACCTCGCTCGCCCGTAATCAAAACAGGCGTCTGGATATCCTGATCGGCAAATTCAATTTGTTGGCCAAATGCGCCAGTAGTACTGAGACACCCGTAGAGTAGTATGCCCATTAGGGTCAACCATTGCGCAGAACCACGAATCAAGTCGGCAGAAACCGACAAAGCTGACTGAGTCCTTTCGAGGTTGGAACGAGCCTGTTGCAACACGGTCTTTGAACGGCATCCTTGCCAAAGATTCACGGAATATTCGGGGCATTCGGAAAACCTACATCAACTTTCCTTGTTGATGTCTCTGAGATGCCTATAAGTCTGAGAATTATAGGGATTAATGCAGTATCCAACAATGCGAATCAGTTACTCATCTGACTCTGATTTAGGCCCCAAAAGGGATACGGCTGCTACGAGACAGAGTAGGGGAATAATGGGAGCCCGCATTCGCATGTTGGACCAGAAAATAGCATGCATTAGCGTAAAGGCGATCACCATACACAAGCCCCCAAACAGGCCTGAGTGAAACCACTTTTTACAGTGGAAAAGAGTAAAATTGATCACCAAGAGGTAGATTAGGGCATACCAAATACCAATGGCATATCGTTGAGTCTCACTGCGGTCAGGCATCGCTGCCGGTAATGGTGTCCAAAATGCCTTGATTCGACTGAGGCAGCTGCCTGCGAATTCAACCGGGCTGCGTTTGATATGGTATGCCGCCACCGAATAGGCAAATTCGTCTCGTTCAGATTCATTACGGGAAATCACTGGTTGTTTAAGAGTGGCTTCGGCTGACCAAAAATCATAACCCGGGTCCTCGGAAATATTAAACCGCCTAACGCCCTCATCAAATTCATTAGCCGTATACAATGGAACGCCTGCATTAGGTTGTTGCTTAAGTTGTTGATAGTACAGCGGGTTATTGCCTAGCAAAAGCGTATACCCACCATGTGTCGTGGCTGGGATTATTTTGTTAAACAGCTGATAGTTACGATAAATCCAAGGACTCAGCGTAAGCAGGATGACGCAGCCTATGGCAAAGCTTGTCAGCAGACGTTTCAACAGACTGGTTTGTAAAACTAGCAGTAATAAGATCAGGGTGAGTAAAGCATATACATAAAACGTGGGTCTACAGAACCCTGCCAGAGAAAAACTTAAGGCAGCTAATAAGGCAGTAAAGGGACCTGGGGTTTCTAGTAATTTAGCTACCCTATACATGGTTAATACGGCGAGAAACGTGGCGAGAGTTTCTGTCATCACCCAAACTGACTGATGCAACAGGATGGGATCGAACATTACCAAAATTCCGGCCAACCAGCCGGTTTTTTCATCTTTGATATGTTTTCCAAGTGCCACTGTAATCGAAACGGTTCCGACCGCCAGAACAACGTGCAGGACCATGATCCAGATTTTGGCTGCGATACCCGCTTTGAGTCCGACAGCAATCAACAGCGGATAAAGGATTGGACGGAAGGCCGTTGGTTGATCATCCAGAGTATAAGTTGATGACTCCGCCAGATTTGCTCCTAGATGTAGGTACCGATCCACGTCCAGTTCAAGGTTTGCAGAGAATTGGTCACCGAGTAGTAGAAGGATTGCGAAGCGGAAAAGACCCGCTGCTAACAGTAGCCAGAGCATTTTTTTATTGAAAGTTGTGCTCATTGGTTCTTCACTGTTGCAGGGCGTAAATCACAATATTGGTCGCGATTCTGGCGGCGTCCTGCTGCAGATATCCTTTGCACTCAACGGAGTTCTGGTTTTCCAGAGCGCAACTTAAATCAAAAGGCGAAAAAGCTACAGCCAGTCGTCCATCAAAGAGGATTCCTTCCACATGAGGTGTCACGCTGGCTTCCTGAGCCTGTATGCGTTCTCCGTTAAGTTTGGTTGCCGGAGAACGAAGAGTGACTTTTGTAATATCAAAGCCACCGAATTGGGAGGTGAACAAGTCATGTTCAGCTGGTAGTCGACGAAGTATTTGTTCCGGGAAGATTAATCTCATTTCCCGCCGAAAGGATTCGGCAAATTGTGAACTCGCGCAAATGGAGTCACCAAAGATAAAGCCTCCGTTTTCGACAAATGTCTTCAACGCCTGTCTTTCAGCTGTCGACCACTGAAACGTACGTCGCCCATGTAAGAATAAAACCGGGTATCGTTCGAGCGAGTCGGTGAGTGAGACAACTTGAGTGCCAATTGATACACGAATACCTGCTTCTTTTTGCAGGCTTAAGAGTAAGTTGTTGAGTGCGTTGGGAGCTTCATTGCTTCCGCCACCGTGGCTGATTTTGGGGATTTGTAATGTCTTGCGTAAGACAGAGGTCGTGTTCGTTGTATTGAAGGCTACCTGAGGACGTTCAAGTTTCTCTTTTAATTTGCGATTGGTGGCGTAGGTAAGTACATTTGTGCCGATTGCCAGTCGATGCTGAATATCCTGCCGAATGTTTTCCGGAATTTCCGAATCCGGACGAGGATTATAAAGTTCCCAGTAACATCCCAGATCAGTTGTTGCATAAACGATGCTAGTCCGACAGCAGGTTTGAATTCCATGCAGTTTCCCAACGAATTTCGGTGGAATATTTTGGTCAGCAAACCAAATGGCGTGATCCGGAGCCAATGGTGCCAGTGGGCTCTCAGGGAATAGTTCGGTCATCGTCTGACGAAATTGCTGATCAAACTGTTGATCTCCGCATGCATTTTCGACAAACAGAAAGCCTCCCTGATTCACATACTTTTGAATCAACTCCCGGTGTTTCCCCGTCCAGCCTAACGGGCCCTTGCCACTGATAAACAGAACGGGTGATTCCATGAGATCAGAAAGACTGGCTACATCCAATTCCATCGTTTGCCAGGTTAGATACATATCCCATCGTCGTTCGGTTTGCATCACCAGATTCTGCAGGTCCTGTGGATGTTGATTCCAGTTTTTCTCTTCTCCATATGCCAGCTTGGAAATGGCAATTGGACGTCGACCTTTCGCTAGAAACAGAAGTGCAAATGAAGTGGCGATCATGGGATTGCTTTCACCGTGTGAAAGACTTCCTCGCCAACTGCCACGGAGGTTGTCCTGAATACCTACGATGTGTTCACACCCCATGCGAT
This sequence comes from Planctomycetaceae bacterium, assembly GCA_002717145.1. Classification (GTDB taxonomy): domain Bacteria; phylum Planctomycetota; class Planctomycetia; order Pirellulales; family Pirellulaceae; genus UBA721. The sequence goes on from PBCP01000036.1 coordinate 11,016, forward strand.
ACCAGTCAGTGGCTCCAATAAACCGGGTTCCGGTTAGTCGTCCTACACGTTCAATGCAGTACATTTGATAGAAGTAAGCAGAGCTGGAGGCTTGAGCGCCAACTTTGATATTTCGAGCCAGCCAGATCATGCCACGGTCAACAGCATCCTGTTCCGGTAAATGGTTGCAGCAGTTGACCTGCCCATTGACGATTCGATTTTCATCGTTTCCGGCTTTACCTCGAGTGACAACTAGTGATGCCACGCCTGCACAAGTCATGCTGATTGTTGGTTTGGGGCCAAACGTTGAATCATAATTCCAGCCGCCACTGGCGGCCTGGCGGGAAGTCCAATATTGCTCTGCTTTCGTCCAGGTCGATTTCGGGATGAGAATGCCCTGTCGCTCGGCTTCGTGTAGGGCGAGCAGAGCAAACTGGCTATTGGACGGGTCAGAAGAAACGCTCGCTTCAAGATATCCCCAGCCACCAGAGCCGGTTTGAGTGCCGACCAACCATTCGGCCAGTTTTTTGATTTGCAGCTTGTCCTTTTGAGGTTCAGCCTGACAGAAAACCATGAGTTGTAATGAGACGACATATGTCGTCCCGGCGGCAGGTGCAGTGCGAATGTATTTGAGTGATTTGGCAACTGACGGGTCGCTTGCATCGTGACCGCAATTGAGCAGGGCAAGCGTTACCAGATTGGTTACTCCGCCCGGAAATAGTACCGTGCCATTAGGCGCAGCGAAATCCGGATAGGATCCATCCTCCTTCTGTTGTTCCCGCAGGAACTTAACACCCTTATCAATTGCCGAGTTAACCTGTCTGGCGGTGATGTCCGCCTGAACGGAATTCAACGAACAGCTGTTAACAACAATAGTTGTCAGCAAGGTCATGAAAACAGATTGGATAGCAGCACGACGAAACATAGGTGTCCCGAATGGTGTAGTCACTGGCAGTACCTGCGAAGTCAAAAACCACAGAGTTTTCGATGCGGTAAGCAGCCATTTCTGGTGAATCAAATATTAATTTAGGGATGAACGATAAACGGGGCAACGGGAATCTGGAATTATGACTGGTCACACTTGTCGGATATGCGAATTGTTATGGACAAAGGGCCTTACTTATTCAATGATACGCTGCTGGAAAATACTTTCATTACAGGAACCTCAAGACAGTGTCGAACAGTCAAAAGAGTTTAGGCGACATTCTGCAGGAGTTTGCTCATCATCGAAAAGTGATGCAACAGGAACTACAGAAGGTCATTATTGGCCAACACGATGTCATCGAGCAATTGTTTGCTGCGATTTTTACCCGGGGGCACTGTTTACTTGAGGGGGTTCCCGGTCTGGCCAAGACGTTGATGGTTAGCACGCTCGCCAGAATACTTGACGTATCATTCAATCGTATTCAATTCACTCCGGATTTAATGCCAAGCGACATTACCGGTACCAATGTATTGGAGGATGACGATCAGGGGAAACGCGCCTTTCGTTTTGTTCAGGGGCCCATCTTTACCAATATTTTGTTAGCGGACGAAATTAATAGAACGCCACCGAAAACTCAGGCTGCTCTATTACAGGCGATGCAGGAACGAGAAGTTACAGTGTCGGGTAATACCTACAATCTTCCGCAGCCGTTTTTTACGATTGCCACTCAAAACCCTATTGAGCAGGAAGGGACTTATCCGCTGCCAGAAGCACAGCTGGATCGATTTATGTTCAATATCAAGGTTGGTTACCCCACAGCCTCCGAAGAAGAGCAGATTCTGGCAGCTACCACTCGAAATGAAACTCCTGAAGTAAACAAAATCCTTTCGGCGAAATCGATTGTGAATTTGCAGAAACTGGTCAACAGTATTGCTGTCAGTGAGCAGATTGTGAAATATGCAGCCAGACTGGTACGTGCAACTCGTCCCTCTGATAGTGAGTCACCNGAGTTCGTTCGGGAGTTAGTGGATTGGGGAGCTGGACCTCGAGCAGGCCAGTTTTTGATTCAGGGTGGCAAAGCGATAGCCGCAATGGATGGCAGGTTTAGCGTGGCGATTGCTGATATTCAGCGGATTGCAGTTCCGGTATTGCGTCATCGCGTTAGCGCAAACTTTCAGGCGCAGGCCGAAGGAATGGATACCGAAGCGATTGTTTTAAAGCTGCTTGAAGAAGTACAGCCACCTAATGCTGAGAAATACGAGTAAACGCAAAGAACCATGCCAGCTGTTGAATCCTATTTAAAACCCGAAGTGATAACGCAGATCAAACGCCTTGATTTGCGTGCTCAATTTGTAGTTAAGGGATTCCTGCAAGGTCTTCATGCATCACCATTTCAGGGATTTTCAGTGGAGTTTTCAGAGCATCGGCGTTATTCCCATGGCGATGACCCTGCCGATATCGACTGGTTAGTTTATGCGAAGACTGATAAGTACTACGTTAAAAAGTTTGAAGCAGAAACGAATATCACGGGCTACCTGGCGATGGACCTGAGTAAATCGATGGGATTTACATACAGACAGGAGTTAACGAAGTTTGATTATTCCGTTTGTCTGGCTGCGGCTCTGTGTTACTTAATGATTCATCAGCAGGATCCGGTGGGGCTCGTGACATTTGACGAGAAGATTCGCGATTGTCTGCTTCCTAAATCCAGACGATCTCAATTGGCGAACGTGTTGTCTCATTTGTCTCAGCTTCAGCCCGATGGCCAGACTGATATAGCGATGAGTCTGGGGCAGTTAGCAGCCATGCTGAAGCAACGCAGCCTGGTGATGGTTTTTTCTGATTTTCTTACCGACACCCCACCGGTGTTCGAGTCATTGAGACGACTTCGTCACGGGGGGCATGATGTCATATTATTTCATGTTCTGGATGAGGCGGAGGTGACCTTTCCATTTGACGGAATGGTGGAATTGCAGGATCCGGAATCCGACGACACATTAGTCGTGGAGGCGGAAGGTTTTCGTCAGGATTACGCACAGGAAATCGCAGGGTTTCGTGAAGAGTATGCTGCTGAGTGCCGTCACATTGGTGTCGACTATGTGCCCCTGGACACTAGTATGCAATTTGATCGCGCATTGATGGAGTACTTAATGAGTCGGCGTAGCCGTTGTTAAGTATGCAGGGAGTGTGAACACTGTGGCATTTTTGAATTCATCGCTATTGTTCGGAGGGCTGCTTGTGGCCTTGCCTCTGATCATCCATATGGCGATGCGTCGAAAGCCAGTGCGTCAACTGTTCCCGGCGTTAAGATTTGTCAGGCAAAATCAGGTTAGTAATAAGCGCACATTGCGAATGAAGCAGTGGCTGCTATTGTTCCTCAGGTGCTTGCTGCTTGCCACCTTAGCCCTTGCGCTGACTGGCCCTTCTGCGGATCAGGCCCATGCAGGTAATTGGATAGTGATCGGAGTAGTTTCCGTCGCTGTTCTATTGGTAGTTGTGGTTAGCATCGCAGCGATTATGTCTAAAGTATCCAGATCGATAATTATCTCGCTGCTGGTAGTCGCTGGGGTTGGATTGTTACTAGATACATACCTACTGATCCAGGTTTCTCGTGATGATCAAACAGTTTTGATCGGCGATGCGGATGCGTCGGTGAGCGCTGCACTGGTTTTTGATAACTCGCCTCGCATGTCCTATCAGCAACAGGGAAAAACCAGATTGGAACAAGCTGGTGAGATGGCTGAGTGGCTGGTGGGCCAGTTGCCGGAGTCCAGTGAAATTGCAGTACTCGACCGCAATGTTCGTCAAGTTGTGTTTAATGCGGATTTGAATTCCACAGTGAATTCGATTGAGCAGCTACAGATAGAATATGCACCGCTACCTCTTCAAAGCAGCGTCCGTTCAGCAATCGAACTACTCGCAACGTCGGACTTTGCCCGACGTGAACTCTATTTGTTCACCGATCTATCGGAAGTTGCCTGGGAATCGGTCGGAGCCAATCTGCAGGCGGAACTGGAACAGCAACAGATTGAACTCTTTCTGATAGATGTCGGCGTCGAGAAGCCGGCGAATGTCGCTTTAGGTTCACCCATTCTGTTAAATGAAGTGTTGGTTGGGCAGGGAGGTACGGAATTGAGCATCGATGTTTCGCACATTGGTCTTGAATCCACACGGACAATTCAGCTTGCCATCGAAGAAGTGGATTTAACTTTGCCGGTAATTGCGGATGGGCAGTTGCAAACTCCAAACTTGCGAATTCTAGCCCAGCAGGATGTCTCCTTTGCTGAGTCAGAGATGGAGACTCAGCAAACAACGTTCTTCTCCCTCAGTGGTCTACCTGCCGGAGTTCATCATGGACAAGTCAGGTTACTAGGTGGAGATGGATTAGCCGTTGACGATGTCCGACATTTTACAGTTACCACTCAAGAGGCTGCCGAGGTTTTGGTGATTACAGCCAACGGCGTAGCTACGCGCTACTTCACTCAGGCACTTGCTCCGCAATCTGATCGCCAATCAGGGCGGGCAAGATTTTCATTCTCCATCATGCGTGAAGGAAATATAAGTGAACGGCCGTTACAGTCGTTTGCCAGTGTCGTGCTTATCGATCCACCGGACCTCTCAACAGAATCATGGCGGCATCTGGCCAAGTATGTACAGCAGGGTGGGGCATTGGGAGTGTTTTTGGGGCCGAATTCCACACTGCAGGGTTTGACAGATAATAACGGCGTCACGGAACTGCTGGGTGTTCAAATTCAAAGGCTATGGCGGAGTGATGATCGTAATTTTCTGGAACCGCAGACGGCCGAACATCGTATTCTGCGAGACTTTGCTGATTTGCAGGGTTCAGTGCCGTGGGCCCGGTTTCCGGTGGTGCGATATTGGCAGGCGGGTCAACTGCGAAAATCCGCCAGGTCGGTCATGAAGTTTAGCCGTGAGGGATCTCATCCTGCCATCGTCGAGAACAGTTTCGGCCTGGGGACAGTTATCACGATGTTGACTCCGGTGTCTGAACCACTCAACCTTGAAAACCGGACGGCCTGGAATCAACTAGCAAGTGGAATAGACAACTGGCCGTATTTTATTTTGATTAACGGTATAGCGGATACATTGGTGGCAAATCGGGAATCGCGCGTCAATTATCACGTTGGTGAAGCGGTTTCGTTGCGTAATGATCCGGGTCTGTTTCCTGCTAAGTATCAGTTATTTACTCCGACAGCCGACTTGCAGGAAGTTCAGCCGGTTGAAAACCAAATTCAAGTGTCCTTTATAGAGTCTCCCGGAGCTTATCGACTGAAGGGGCAATTGGATGGCCCGATNCTGCGAGGGTTTTCGGTCAATGCGCCGGAATCTTTTAGTGATCTGCGTCGGGTTACAACGCCTGAACTGGACTCTAAACTTGGCGAAGGCAAATATCAGGTTGCAAAAAATCAGGAGGACATCTCATTTGGAGTGAGGCAACGTCGTGTGGGGCAGGAGTTTTTCTCGCTGTTAATCCTGTTGGTTTCCTTTTTGTTCTTGCTGGAACATTTGATGTCGAGTCGTTTTTACGCTCAGCATTCTCCGGACATGGCAACGGAGGACGATGTTTAAACGATGGAAAGTTGGTCTATAGATCCGATATTCGGCAGTCTAACAACTGCGTTGTGCACCAGTCTGTTCTTGCTGGCATTGGTTCTATCGTTTGGCCCTTACCGCAATATAAGTAAGTCTCGTCGCTTGATTCTGTTATCGCTGCGCGTAAGCATCATCGTGATTCTGCTGATCACAATGTTGCGTCCCGGAAGCATCGTCTCGGAAACTCAAACGCATCCGGCAAACATTATTATTCTGACAGACGAAACTCAAAGTATGTTACAACCTTCGTCCGTGCCTGAAGCTAGCCGTTGGGAGCATCAGAGCCGCGTCTGGAAAGATACGGCAAATTTTTTGAAAGCAAATAGACTTGTCGTAGAGCCGAAGTGGTTTGGATATTCAGATCATATCTCTACTCAACGTTGGGATTGGGAGTTAGAAACACCGGAACCTCAAAAACCAACCGGGGAATATACAGATTTGGGGGCTGCCATTTTTGAGGCTGTCACGAGCGAGCCGGGACAACAGGTGCATGCTGTGGTTTTGATGGGAGATGGACGTCAGACTGCATATCGAAGCGAAGTTGATATTCGTCAGGCGATCAACGAACTTCGACGTCGGGGCGTTCCGCTAATCGGAGTCCCTTTTGGACGGGAAGGGGACGTATATCAATCGAAAGATGTTGCTATCGAACAACTGCCTCAGCAATTTAGAGTCTTTTCCGGGAACGATGTTACGATTGATGCGATCGCACGACTACGAGGCGTACTCGGCTCTCCTGTTCAGGTTCAGCTTAAGTTAACCCCGCAGAATGGTGACCCCCAAATCCTCCAGACCATCGAAGTTACAGCAACCGAAGCAGATGATATTCAGCCGGTACAGTTTACGATGACGGCAGCACAGCCCGGTGTTTATATGTTGGAGGTCGAGGCCGAATCTGCTGATGGTGAGATCATGCTGGCGAACAATCGTCAGATTGCCTATCTGACCGTGCTGGAAGGTGGTTTGCGAGTGCTTTATCTTTACGGCAATCGGCTGGGTGAGCAGTTAGAGATGCGCCGCAGTCTGGCCTCATCGCCGGATATTGAACTATCCGAAGCTTACATCCGGCATCTTTCGAATCGTGATTGGCCAGATCCGCGGAGCAATATTTTGGCGAATCAAGAATTCGACGTGCTGTTGATTGAAGATGTCCACGCAGATGCGATCGGCCAACAAAACCTTCAGGCGGTCGCTGATGCGGTAGAAGACGGGAAGGGGCTAATGATGTTGGGAGGCTATTATAGCTTTGGCCCGGGAGCCTATCGTGAATCTCCACTGGCTGCTGTTTTACCAATTGAGATGGAAGTCTTCGAACGTCAGGAAGTCGGAGCGGAATTGCCGATTCGAAAAGTATTTCACCTAGACCGGGAAGTTGGCATGAAGCCTGCCATCACTCACCCTTTAACAACGATTGGAAATACAGACAAAATCTGGCAGCAATTACCCTCGCTACGTGGAGCCAATCTATTTCAAGGCGTTAAGCCTGCCGGCCAGATCATTTTGAATTCGGACCGGGACGAACCTCTGATGGTCACGACGCAATACGGTTTAGGCCGAGTCGTGGCATTTGCCGGAGATTCCACCTGGCAATGGGCACGCAACGGCTATGGCGATACATTACGAAGGTTTTGGCGGCAAAATATTCTCTGGCTGGCACGCCGGGAGAATCTTCAGCAAAGGGATGTCTGGTTGAAACTGGAGCAAAGGCGGTTTGTTCCCGGTAGTGAAATTAGTTTTGAAATGGGCGTGGATGTAATAGGCAGCGACGCACCTGCTCCCGAGTCGCTTCGTTGGGAAGTTACTCTGCTTAGTGCGGATGGAGAAAAGGCAGTATCAGTTTCCCGACGTGAAGGAGTCTGGTATGGCAGGATGGATGATCTGGAGACACCTGGTGAATATAAATTGGTGGCGGAGGTATTGCGAGACAATACTTCGTTAGGGCAGGCACAAGTTAGTTTTCAGATTGTCGACAATCAACCTGAGCGACATAACCCGCTGGCAGACTTTCAGCAATTCAGCAGGCTGTCTGAAATGACGGCCGAGCAGGGCGGGGAAGTTGTTACCCCTGAAGAATTGCCGGAAGCACTTCAGAAAATCATCGACAAGGCTAGCCAGGAACAGGTTGAGGTTCAGGTAAGTTGGCAATTGGGCGCGACGACGTCAAGTGCCTGGTTTCTGCTCACGCTAATTAGCTTACTGTTTACCAGTGACTGGGTGCTCCGAAAAAAATGGGGGCTGGTTTAGCGAGTCATGGTTTTAGGATAGGACATTCCAATTGGCATCCTGGTACTTTTCTGCCATCAGTTCATCGTGGAAGGATTTAATCTGGGGTGTAATCTCTGATTCCTGGTCCTCTGGATTCCAGTGATCAACAATGGCTGACCGGACTTCTGATTCTGGATGGTTGAGGTTGGTTACAAACTCCGCATGAGGCCGATTCTGTCTATAGTCAGGTTGTTTCACCGGAGAACGAAGGGTGTACGAGATCTGTTCAAGATCGAATTCACACAGCAGGGTTCCATGATAGAGGATGCTGTCACGTTTGAGCCGTAGACTGTTTCCTGAGAATTTGAGGTCGCCGATTGCCAGGTCGCTGATCCCAAGAATATCACAAGGGATGTTTATACGATGCAAAGCTTTCTTCATTTCACCTAGGACTAAATCATGGCAGCCCTGAATCTCCTTTAAACGAGGATTGAGATTGCTGTTTAGAATTATTGCGTACATTAAGCAACCCGGCCCCGTTAAAATCGTACCGCCGCCACTGGGACGCCGATAAACTGGAATCTGGTTATGACGACAATATTCAGTCTCAGTTTCCTGTTCAAGTTTGCCACTTCGTCCCATCACGACGGCGTATTGTTGAGGACTCCAGAATCGTAGATACTGCTTACCAGTTTGTTCACTGTACATCAGTAACGCTTCGTCGAGAGCAATGTTTTCAATGACGGATTCAAGCGTAATATCTAGCAAATGCATTGATCGGAAGTTTCCTGAATCCAGTTTCTTAAATGCAGAAATAACGGAGGGGAAAGTCAAGCAACTAAGTGAATCATCTTGACGGTATTACTGGTCAATCTACACTAAATTCATACTCTTTGGTGCCTGTATACGGGTACTGAACAGAAGTAATCCTTGTCCCTTGGAGTCTAGATCTTTGGCAGATCACCCGGAAAACGAACGAGTTACAGACAATTCGGATAATCCATCAACCACACAGGCGTTACCGGATGTTCAACCACCTCAGGCTGGCTTTCTGGTTCAGTTATTTCTGATTCCGATGGTAATTGTGGCTGCAATTATTTGTGTTTGGTTACTGTTTAATGTAATTTCTCAAAGTGAATCCCCGACTGAATTGGTGCGTGGACTGCGAAAGATGGACAGCTCAAGTTGGCAAAAAGCATATACACTGTCCAACCTACTGCGAACNCCTGACTCTCACGAACTGAAAAAAGACCCGGAACTGGCGTCTGAGTTGGTTTCCATTCTGGAATCACCGTTTGAAGTGGAAATGGCAGATCCCAATCAAGTCAAACTCCGAGTGTTTGTTTGTCGGTGTTTGGGTGAATTTGAAATTTCAGCGGGTATGGACGCGTTACTGAATGCGATGCAAAAAACAGCCTCTGAAAGTGAGATCGAGATTGGTCGCACGGCCGTAGAGTCGATTGCAATATTGATTCAAAACCTGGGCCCAGAGTCGCAACGGAGTAACGAACGACTTCTATCAGCGTTAATGAAGACGTCGAATGTTCAAGCACAGAATTCTCAATTGCAAGTCAAGATTGACCAGTTAAGGAGCACGATTGGATTTGCGTTAGGTGTTTTAGGTGGAGACGAAGCAATCGGTCGATTGCAGGGGATGTTGTCAGATTCATTTCCTAATGCCAGATTTAATGCCGCAGTGGGTTTAGCTCGTCATGGCGATCTGACCTGTAAAAATATCCTGTTGGAAATGCTCGATCCAGAGAGCATTAGTGTTGTTGCCGGCGAACAATACGAATCGAGCCATGCTTTTAAGAGAAGTGTCGTGGCCACCACAGCCATCGACGCCGTCTCTGCATTGACTCAATATCATGAGCCCGCTGAGCTNGCGGAGTTGATTTCAGCGGTGAAAGCAGTTTCGGAATCAGATCTGTTTGGCGGCAAAGCCAAAGTTCTGGCTAAAGAATTGTTGGTGAATATCCAAAAGTCCTGAGTCTTAGACTTTTTTTTAATGAAGCATCGTTTTATCTGGGTTATCAATAGAAGAGACGGGCATCGTTTGTTTCCATGTTGGCCTCTGTTTGATTCATCGTTATTAGAAAGTAAGCTAGAGTCGTTCTCGTGACAAAAGACCCTCTACCATTTCAAGGTAAACGTGTTGCCTTCGTTGGCAAGCTTGGCGGCGTTAGCCGTCGACAGGCACAGTCTTTAATTACTGAAAACGGTGGGTTCGTCATGAATCAGGACGATCTGGAGGATGCGAATGTTGACATTGTCATCATCGGCGCAGATCAGTGGCCACCCACTACACCTGACGAGCTATTGCCGTCATCAGTACTCTCGAGTGTCGCAGATGAAAACTGTGAAGTTATTACAGAGACCAAGTTTTGGGAGCGATTGGGTCTGCTTACTGAAGATCAGGCTGTGAGGCGATTATATACGCCAGCCATGCTGGCAGAGATGCTGGACATCTCGGTGGCGGTAATTCGCCGCTGGCATCGCCGCGGGTTAATTGTACCAGTGCGCGAAATTCATCGATTGCCGTATTTTGACTTTCAGGAAGTCGCCACCGCACGTCATTTAGCTGAATTGCTTGAAGCAGGTGCCTCGCCTTTAGAAATTGAACGTCGACTGGAGGAATTGGCGCGATATGTTCCGGATGTCGATCGGCCGCTGGCTCAGCTTTCAGTGATCGTGGAAGGTCGACACATTCTGTTACGTCAGGGGGAAGGATTAGTCGAACCTGGTGGCCAGTTGAGAATGGACTTTGAGTCACTGGAAGAAACTGATGATGAGCAGCAGGTGATCGAAGTCACTCGGGACGATGTGATGCGTATTCTCGATCGTCAGGATGGCAGGGATGAATCGCCTCGCATTCTCTCATTTAGTCAAATGTTGGATCGGGTCGTGGTACCGCAGAATCCCGATGAGATTCTGGCTCGAGCCAGTGAACATGAGGAAGCGGGGGAACTGCAAATTGCGATAGATCTGTATCGCAGTTTTCTGTCCGGATATGGCTTGCGTGCAGAAGTATGTTTTCAGTTGGCCGAACTTCTTTATCGTACAAACGATTATACAGCTGCCCGAGAACGTTATTACATGGCGATAGAGCTTGACGAGAATTATGTTGAAGCCAGAGCAAACTTAGGATGCGTATTGATTGACACTGGTGAATTGGATTTGGCGGTAGCCGCACTGTTGGGCGCTCTCAAATACCATCCGGATTATCCCGATGCTCATTATCATCTTGCCAGGACACTGGATGAATTAGGAGAGACCGATAAGGCTACAGATCACTGGCGGGCATTTCTGGTCTTGGCGCCGGATAGCCCGTGGGCCCAACAGGCTCGAGATCGGTTGCGCTAAACTGAATTAGTGAGAAAAGCCACAGCTGGGATACAATAGTCGTTTTCGCCCGAGTGTCGAGTATGTTTGAAAATCAACAACTATATGAGCAATTGAATGATCTATTCTTTAGCTATGAACATGTCGAATCGACGACATGGTTGTATCTGACAACGTTGCTTTCGATTGCCGTCTTCTTTAAATTCGGCCGATTCTTTAGCATGCGAAATCTGGATATTCTCCTTCTCTCGCTGTTCTCGCCATGCTTTATGCTCGTTTCTTTCGGTATCACCAACGGGTTTGAAGAAATCGTCAGACTGGGATATGTGACATTATGGGTTATGGGAGGCATTTTTATGCTTCGTATGTTCTATGACAGTACCCTGGTCCGCCGACCATTGTTGGAACCCAACCTTTCTGCCGGAGGACTTTCGTTTCTTGCATTTTCGTTATTTGTTTTGCTAGTAAGTAATGTTTCGCTGGGCTATATCCAAAGCAACGCTGAAATTCACCGTGACCTTACTTCCCAGAAGATGCCAGGCTATCGTATTTTGGAAGATCTTCCTCCTGTTCCGGTTGCCTTTTGGGAGACACCGTTTGAATTGAATCAGCAGAGTGGAGATTCCGGGGTTTATCCATTTGAAATGAGTCAGGCTCTTTCACTTGGGATTGTTATCGCCGCTCATTTCTTCGTGGTGATTGGTTTGATTCTGGTTGGTTCCATTCACTTCGAAAACGTGAGAATGGGACTTGGGGCTGCGGTAATTTATTTACTAATTCCCTATACCGGTGAAATGGGAGGGCACGTCGATCATGTGCTCCCGGGAGCGTTACTCGTTTGGGCCTTACTGTTTTATCGAAAACCGCTGATTGCCGGCATTCTGTTATCACTCTCGTTTTGTATCTATTACCCGTTATTCCTGCTTCCGTTGTGGGTTAGTTTTTACTGGCAACGCGGTAAGGTGAAATTCAGCTTTGGAGTTCTGCTTGGGTGGGGCCTATTGGTCTTAGGTTTGTTTCTGACCAAAGGCAATTTTGATGACTTTATTCTTCAACTACGACGTATGCATGGTATCCTGGCCCCTCAAATGAATGAGAAACACCTGCAGGGACTTTGGAGCTATGGCTGGGCTCCAGTCTATCGTATTCCTTTGATCACGGCCTTCATCATGATGAGTATTACATTTACGATGTGGCCTGCAAAAAAGAATCTGGGAAGCCTTACCAGTTGTACAGCGGCTCTGCTTCTGGCCACACGATTCTGGAATGGAGAAGGCGGCGGATTGTTCCTGGGATGGTCGCTACCACTGATTGTGTTGGTGATGTTCCGGCCTAACCTGGAAGATCGAGTGATGTTAAGGCGTGATGTCGTTAATAAATAAAGGATTGAGGAGTGTAAATGAAGAGCCAGTCAGTTTGTCAGCATAGGTCAGGCTCCGATGAGTCAATTGGAGTTTGTGTTGCCACCATCAGTGATACGCGTACGCTTGAAACCGACGTTGGGGGTAGCCTGACCATGGACCTGGCTGAACAAGCCGGACATCAGGTGATACGTCGTGAGATCATACCGGATGAGCCGGACGCAATGCGCGCATTATTACTCGAATGTCAGCAGCAAGCAAACGTTCAGGTCGTGCTAATGACAGGTGGTACTGGTATTTCTAATCGTGATCAAACTTATGAAACAGTGACAGCTCTTTTTACTCGTGAAATACCTGGTTACGGGGAATTGTTTCGCTTTCTCAGTTTTCAGGAGATTGGTTCAGCCAGTATTTTGTCACGTGCCACGGCTGGCCTTATTCATGAATTATTGGTGATTACCATGCCTGGCTCACCGGCAGCAGTACAATTGGCAATGCAGCAGATTGTCATTCCCGAATTAGGACATCTGATTCGTGAGGCAACTAAATAATATCAAGGAAAGAACGTCATGGCAGAATTAGCGAATCTAAATCGAGAGCGGTTACTGGAGAGGTTTCTTCGGTACGTCAAAGTGAATACCACAGCCAATGCTGAAACGGATGAATACCCCAGCAGTCAGGGGCAGTGGGAGTTAGGCAAAATTGTACTTGGCGAGTTACAGGAACTCGGTGCGGAAGACGCTCACGTTGATGACTACGGCTTAGTATGGGGAATGATTCCCGGGAATGTTGAAGGTGCGTCGACCATTGCCTGGAATTCACATCTTGATACATCTCCAGAGACAACAGGGGATAATGTAAAGCCTCAAGTTATTGAAAGCTATGAAGGCGGAGATATTCCATTACCCGGTGATGAATCTAAAATCATCACGGTTGCAGAAAGCCCGGAATTAAAGGAATTGATTGGAAAAACACTGATTACAACCGACGGGACGACATTGCTAGGTGGAGATGATAAGGCTGGGATTGCGATCATCATGGAAGCTGCGAACTACTTGATGGAACATCCAGAGATTCCACACGGGCCCATCCGTATTTTATTTACCTGTGATGAAGAGATCGGGCGCGGTGTTAATCATGTGGATATTGAAAAAGTTGGAGCTGTTGCCGCCTATACGCTTGATGGTGGTGGAGCTGGGGATATTGATGTAGAAACTTTTTCTGCGGATGGTCTCACGGTGAAGGTGAAAGGCGTCAATATTCATCCATCCATTGCTAAAGACCGAATGGTGAATGCGTTACGTGCTGCCGGAGCATTTCTGGAACGCTTGCCCGCAGATCAGGCCCCCGAAACAACGGAAGATCGAGCAGGTTTTATTCATCCCTACGTTCTCGATGGAGGAGTCGCTGAGGTGACGATTAAAATTCTGCTGAGAGACTTTGATACTGCACAGCTGGAGGTAAAGGCAGACTTGGTTCGCGGAATTGCTTCACAAGTTGAGCAAGATTACCCGGGGATTTCAATTGATGTGGATCATCAAAAACAGTATCGCAATATGGCTGATGGATTACCTAAAGAACCTCGTGCAGTAGAGTTTGCAAAACAGGCTCATGACCAACTCAATCTTGAGTATCGACTTAGTTCGATCCGTGGCGGAACTGATGGATCCATGCTAACAGAAAAAGGGCTGCCAACCCCCAATCTGTCCAGTGGGCAACATACACAGCATTCGCCACTAGAGTGGGCATGTCTTGATGAAATGATTCAGCAGGGACAGGTGCTGATTCAAACGGCAGTTATCTGGGGACAAAACTAATCGGCAAAACGCTGGAGAAAATAATTCATGTCTGATATTCGATATTTAGTCTTTGATATTGAAACCGTTCCGGATGGTGAGTTGATTTCTCGCGTACGATATCCGGGACAAACATTGGACCCTAAGCAGGCTATTGAGAAGTACCAACAGGAGTTACTGGAGAAGAATGGCTCTGACTTTATTCCATATACTTATCATTTACCGGTCTCGGTAGTTATTGGCAAGATTAATAATAACTATGAATTAGAGGATCTGGTGGCACTCGATGAACAGGAAGGCCGTCCCCATCTAATCACTCGACACTTCTGGAAAGGCTGGGAAAAGTATGAAGCCACTCTTGTAACATTTAATGGTCGTGGCTTTGATATTCCAGTGATGGAATTGGGAGCTTTCCGATACGGGATATCATTAAAGAAATGGTTTCAGTTGAATGCTCGTAGTTTTGAACAGCCTCGGAATCGATTTAATTTGAGGAGCCATTTCGACTTACAGGAGGTTCTCACCAACCACGGTGCTTCACGCATGTATGGTGGTTTGAATCTCATCGCTAATCTGATTGGTAAACCGGGGAAAATGGATGTTGCCGGAGATATGGTGTTGCAATTGTATCACGAAGGGAATCTCCAACGGATTAATGATTATTGCCGTTGTGATGTCCTAGACACCTACTTTGTATTTCTCAGAACCAGCGTGATGACTGGCGCTCTAACACTTGAAAGAGAACAGCAGATTGTTCGTAATACCCGCCAATGGCTGGAAGATAAAAGTGAAGCATTGCCAATCTATAAGCAGTATCTGGAACATTGGGGTGATTGGGAAAATCCCTGGTCTGAGCAGATTGANATTCAAAACGACTAAACCAGGAATTCGTCTGTCGGATCAAATTTTGGCAGCACAATAATGAGTACTTTCATTTTGCCAATAGCTCGATGATGGGTACCGGGGCGGATCATAATAGACATTCCAGGTCTTACTGAAATGATTTCGTCATTCAGTTGCATTTTTGCGTCTTCGTCGCATTCCAGGAAGTAATAGGTCTCTGTAAGCGTCTTGTGATAGTGAGTTTGAGCGTCTGTGGATATTTCGGTGACGTGAACTGTGCCGGGGAAGTCCTCGATCTCTGCAAATGCCCGCCGAGCCGTTCCACAAGGACAGGGCACCCCTTCAATTTTAGAGAAATCAGCTATTTCATAGGGGGGAGGGGATTTCTCTATCACAATTTGCATATAATCCTGCTGGTACTTAATGCATCAGGAATCGTTGATGCTTGGCGAGCGGTTTTCTTACATAACCGCTACATCTTATCACAAATTCATAAAATCCGAAGAACAGCAATATTCTGAATAATAGTTCCCCGATAACGAATGTTGTAAGCTATTTTGACCACAGCTTTCTATGGGGCGGATTTAATCACATGAAAATTACCAAGACGACAATTGCGTTAATTGTGCTTTGTTTTTTTACGGTGCAGTTGAAAGCTGAAGACTCCAATCAGGTATCCAAAACCGTACGTCAGGGTGCCTTACAGGAGGCATTGGAACTGATCGTGAAGGATCTGGCAGGTACCGGAATTACTCGGGTGGATCTTGGGTTGAATTTGGATCTGAAAATAAATCCACTACCGCCGTTAAAACCTTCGACCGTCAAAGCTAAGCCGACAAAAAAGACGCCAAAAGCGGAAGCTAAAAGCGTGCCAGTTAAGCGAAAAAGTCCGGCGCCGATTGTGAGTCCTTCAAAATTCCGATTTGGCATATCAGACAAAGAGATATAGTTCCCGCCAGAGTTCTTACTCTACTTGGAACTTAATTCATGGACTGCATCGACCAGGGCAATCGCATTCTCGACGGGTGTTTGCTGTAAGACTCCGTGGCCAAGATTGAAGATATGTCCCGGGCGATCACCAGCTTGATCCAGAACATCTTGTACGCGACTTCGAATGGTATCTCGGTCCGCCAGTAGTACAAGTGGATCTAGGTTTCCCTGAACGGCTCGATCATGCCCAATTGTATCCCAGGCGTCATCTAAACGGACCCGCCAATCCACGCCAACCACGCGCGTACCAGCTTCAGCTAAAAGCGGTAACAGAGCAGGATTACCTGTGGCAAAGTTGATGACCGGAACACCCGGGGTAAGACCTGAAATGATCTCTTGAATATAGGGCAGAACATATCGCCGATAGTCATCGGTGCCCAGACATCCAGCCCATGAATCAAACAGTTGAACGCATTGGGCGCCAGCAGCGATCTGGGCATTGAGGTAACGTGTAATGGCTCGTACGAATCGTAGCATCAATTCCCGCCAGGCTCCTTCATCACGATACATGATGGTCTTAGTGTTTAAGTAATTACGGCTAGAGCCCCCCTCGATAGCGTAGCTAGCCAGCGTAAATGGAGCCCCCGAGAAACCAATTAATGGCATATCTGCCGGTAATTCAAGTCGAGTTTGCTTCACCGTTTCCATGACAAAGTCGAGAGATTCGACGCTTTCCAGTTCCATGACTCTGTCGATGTCTTTCACCTCTCGAATCGGGTTATGAATAACCGGGCCTTCTCCTTTGGCGAATTCAAGATCGAGCCCCATTGGCTCAAGAATCGGAAGTAGATCAGAGAAAATGATGGCCGCATCGACACCTAATTTAGTGACCGCTGTCACCATAATCTCTGCGCACAGATCAGGTCGTTTGCACAATTCCAAAAACGTCGTCTGATTACGGATATCACGGTATTCTTTCATGTAACGCCCCGCCTGACGCATCAGCCAAACCGGAGTAACATCTGTTTGTTCCCCTCGACATGCCTTCATAAAAGGACTGTCGTACCACGGTGCATTAGTGTCGAGTACATCTGAGCTCGGGCCGGAAAGCATATGCCGAATCCTCTTCTTTCTCTTTTGTAGTTCTTTGCTCTTGCGAGCAGCAGCAANGACCATCGGTCCCATTTTAGGGCTTTCTGGTTCTAAATCGACTGGCAAAGACAAGTGTCGCATCCATTCCGAAGTTGTCGGTCCGATAGAAACCACAACACAAGTGTCGAATTGTGATTTTAGCTGATTTTCGAGGTCAAGTTTGCCAGCCAATGCAAATAGATTGGTTAATTGATGGGCAGAAGTAAACATCAAGACGTCAATTTCGCCAGCCACGATGGCTCGGATGTTTTGTTCCAGTGGTTTTGTATCTTCGGGCAAATCCCAACGATAGACCTTAATGGCTTGAATATGAGCCCCTCGAGCCTCCAGACCGGCGACCAAACTAGGATTTGGTTTTCCATATTCCTGAATAGCGATCGTGAGTTGATTTACAGGAAGCTGTTGGTCGAGTGTGGAAAGGATTTCACGCCAAGTATTCGGTGACGGCACTTTGATTGTTGGTGTGATTCCGAATTCCTTCATTGCGACGACCGGCTTAGGGCCTCTGGCCACTGTCGTCATGTCCTGCAGACAATTCAGGAATCGTTGCATATCGACATGTCGTTCGATAGCACGAATCAGGTGTTTGAACCCGACACCAGTCATCACTATGAAGACATCAACTTCGCCGGTTATGATGCGATTGGCGAAATCGATGCTGGCTTGGTTTTCATCCAAGGCAACCTCTCGCATCGAGGGGCTGACGTGCGCGATACCATGATTACGCTCAATGAGCCGCGCAAGATCATCGGCTCGGCGACTTTCAAATGCCGCAACATGGAGGCCATCGAAATCGGGTTCTTGGGAAGGAAGACTCATGATGCCTTCAATATACCTCAGAGATGCTCCGATGGAGAGGGTGTGTTATCGTCGTAAGAACAGACATTTACCTATTCCAACTACGAACCTGAAATTTTGAGAAACTTGGTAGAAAAACTGAATTTCGTCTCAGGTTTTTGCCGAGCCGGACGATTCAAAATACACACGACATGGAAGTCGTGTTGCTGGCTTATTGCAAAGGCGAACAGGGAAGTTCGCTATAAGCCACTAATGAACACAGCATCCACAGTGAAACAGTCTGGGTAAGAAGTAAATGGTCCGTCGTATCTTGGATTTTCAGTCAGCACTTACAAATGCAAGCGGACAATCTCACGTCTTTGATCAGTTGGAACAGACGACTCATGTTCAGGTGAAATTGGGAGAAATACTTCCAGCCTTAACCGATGCACTATTGAGCCAACGAGCCTGGGTGCACGATTTTGAGGATGACAAGATTGAGGTCAGTAAGGATTTGTTTGAAGTTATTCAGGCTTACCAACGTATGCGAAATGCGGCGTAAGCATCAGTTTAATTACTGAAAGAATCGGCTTTCGGAATGGTGCTCTGCGGGGAGCGGTAGTTCGAAGGCCTTTTTTATTGCCTGCATTTAACTCAAACGAAACAATGTAAGCAGCAAATCGGAAAACGCAATGATGACAACCGAGGAGACAATGTGATGAGTGAACAGCAGCAACGACAGGAACGGATTGATGACCTGATCCAACGTATTCGGAATTCAGCACAGCGTCTGGCAGAAGATCACCCAGCTCGTGGTGATATGAAGATTTTAAGCCGGACATTACGTGAGTTACGGTACGCGTTCAAAATTTTTGCGCCCTATCGTAATCATCGAAAGGTGACAGTATTTGGTTCGGCAAGAACACCGGCCGGGGAAGCTACTTATCAGGCATGTGTCGACTTTGGTCGAGCAATGGCTGAGCGAGACTGGATGGTGATAACCGGGGCTGCTCACGGAATTATGGAAGCTGGTCATGTCGGTGCCGGTCGGGAAATGTCGATGGGCCTCAATATTATGTTGCCCTTCGAACAGTCAGCGAATGCGATTATCGATGGCGACCATAAGCTTGTGAATATGAAGTACTTTTTCACTCGTAAGCTGATGTTTGTTAAGGAATGTGATGCTGTTGTTTGTTATCCCGGAGGATTCGGAACGATGGATGAAGCCATGGAGGTTCTGACTCTGGTTCAGACCGGCAAACGAGATATCGTTCCCATTATTCTGGCAGATGCTCCCGGAGGAACCTATTGGAAGATGCTCGATCAGTTCATCCGTGAAGAATTGCTGGCGGGTGGCATGATTTCACCGGAAGATCTGCATTTATATTCCGTCACCGAAGATTATGAAGCTGCAGCAGAAGAAATAATGCAGTTTTACAAGAACTACCACAGTATGCGGTATGTCGGTCAGAATTTAGTACTTCGATTGAAAGAGCCACTGTCTCAGGAATCACTAGCGATTGTAAATCGGGACTTTGCAGATATCCTCAATAGTGGTGAATTTGTTCAGTCCGGAAGACTGGACGGAGAACAGGATCACCCGGATACAAATGCTCTAACCAGATTGGTCGCTCATTTCAACCGCCGAAATCATGGGCGGTTACGGCAGTTAATCAACTTTATCAACACACAGGCCTAAACAGATAGANTTGCGGAGCAATTCATTACGACGTGGTGGCTTTCATTAGTCCGGTTGCAAATCCCAGAACATCATGGGCTCCCCGGCAGGATTCGACTAGTTGTGAGTAATCCCCTTTGGATTCACACAATTCAAGTAGCGACGGAGCAAGTCCACTGGTACGTTCTCCTGGTTGGATGAGCTCAGCAGTGACGGCAATCGCCTCGTCGACTTTACCTATTCGATGGAGAAGATCGATATAAACTTCGACTGCTAACGTTCCCCATTGATTACGAGGCACATCATTGGCTTTCTGTTTGAAGTGGGCTAAAGCTTCCTCGACGTTTTCTCCCAGCAATGCCTGATAGTACAAAGCATGATCTGGGTAGATATCAGTAAACGGCTCATCCCCTTCATACTGAAACTGAGAATTCAGCATCCGGCCGTAATGAGTTAAGTCGAGTGCTTTACGCAAACTTACTTCGTCTTCAAGGATTCGACTGAAGCGGGTTGTGGATGCCAGATGTGTTGTGTCGATATGGTACGCGTGCTCTCCAAAAAGCCACTCGCGATCAGCAACTAAGCCTTCCAGTGTTGTTTCTTCGGCTTCGGATTCGCTTCGATGAGCGATATCTGATTTGACGTTATTAAATAATTCGGCATGAACGTGGTCTAGTAGCAGTTTGGCTACCTTCCTTTGTTCAGGTTTTGTTTTATGAGCAACCACGGTTTCATACGTGGTGATGGAGTTGCAGGTTCCATAGCTGTCGAGCACAATCTGGAAGCCCCGCTCCACATCAACGCCTTCCTGAAGTAATACCTCGACCAGCTCGTCAATATTACTGTCTCCGGCCTGAATCTGGTCGAGTACTTCTTTGACTGCTTGCCGGTCACCTACAGGACGCATGTACATATAACCTTCCGAAATACGCCCTTCAGTTAAAAGCCCCATACCTACCTGACGACAGGCCTCCAGCAGGCCATCCTCGAGAGCGTTCCGTTGTGATTCTTCGAGTTCGTCACCGGATTCACTATATAGCAGGGGAAGCCCGATACTGTGACGCACCTGCATTTTCAGCGCTTCAAACAGTTCATGATACTTTTTCTCTTCCTGTAGGCCGGAGATAAGCTGTGCTAACACAGCCTCAACACCACCGTCCTGCATGCTGGTTTCGAGTTTGTTAAAGAGAGAGTCTGACATGCGAGAATTGCCTTTACCACGCCTGATGAGTTTCTAAATAACCTGCCTTCTATGGTAGCAGGAAGCAGAGGCCAAACAATTAGGTATGTGGACAATTCAGGTACCTGATGATGGTCGTTGTAATCTTAGGTATTGCCATAATTGTTGAACGTTGTGCAACTTTAGCGAGTGTGACAGTCGAACGGTTTTGACCACCATGAACGGTCTTGGAATTCCTAGGTTCAGGGGCCTCAGAGTCTTGCTTATAAGACGTCACAGATTTATTCTAAAAGATTGGCAGTGGCACCTTTTCTAATTGAAAATGATGTCTGCCTAAAAATTGAATTCATTGCTTCTTTGATTTAGGAAATGACTATGCGTATGCAGCAGTTTCAATGCAATCGGCTAAATTCAGCCTTCTCTTTGCTTGTTATTCTGTTTCTCGGATTGAGCGGATGTTCTGACGACTCAACCACGAACAGCACACCAGGCGGTGAGCCTGTAACGCCAACTGAAACTGAAGGGGTTGACTCAGTTGGTGAAGCCCCAGTCGAAGAACCCTCGGAAGAACCCTCGGAAGAACCCTCGGAAGAACCCTCGGAAGAACCGGCGGAAGAACCGGCGGAAGAACCGGCGGCAACCAATGCTCCGATGACGCTGCAAGGCGACCCTATTGATCGAGAGGGCGTTGATTGGACGTTTTGGCGAGGTCCCGGTTCGAATGGGATGTCGCCGGAAACCGGCCTGGTAGATGATTGGGATCCTAATGGTGGTCCCGGCAGTAATGTCAGTTGGAAGCGAACAGATTTAGGTGGCCGTAGCACTCCGGTCATCATGAATGGCCGCTTATATATGCTATGCCGTGCAGAACGTGAATCGTCACGTGAACGTGAGCAGGTAGTTTGCCTTGATGCTGCCACTGGCGAAACGATTTGGACGAATGTTTTTAATGTCTGGCTTTCTGATGTGCCGGATACACGTGTTGGCTGGAGTAATGTAACGGCAGATCCGGAAACGGGGAATGTTTACGCTCTCGGAGTCTGTGGATTCTTCCAGTGTATTAACGGTGAAACAGGCGAGACGATTTGGTCTGTTCCATTGCACGAACGTTTTGGATTACTCAGTACTTATGGTGGGCGTACCAATACACCTGTTATCGTCGATAATCAGGTTATCATTAGTTCCATTGTGATTGGCTGGGGCGAAATGGCTAAACCAGCTCACCGTTTTATTGCTTTTGATAAAGCAAGCGGAGAAGTCATTTGGTTTAACGGAACTCGCCCTCTTCCCTACGATACGACTTACAGTACTCCGACGGTTACTTCGCTGGTAGGTCAGAAGTCTTTGGTGTTCGGTTCAGGTGATGGAGCGGTTTGGGCTATTCAACCACGTACTGGTAATCATATCTGGCAGTACAAATTCTCTCGTCGAGGACTCAACGTTTCGCCACTCGTTGTAGGTGATAAAGTTTTTAGTGGTCACAGTGAAGAAAATGTGGTGGGAACTTCAATGGGGGCTGTCGTTGGAATAGATGCCTCGGGAAAAGGTGATGTCACAAATTCACACGAACTTTGGAAATATGAAGAGGTCATGATGGGCAAATCGTCACCGCTTGCAATCGGTGACCGTCTTTACTGTTTTGATGATCGTGCCAAAGTGTATGTCTATGATCTTGAATCTGGCGAGCAAATTGGTCGCAAGCAGGCCCTTGGTCGGGTAATGCGAGGAAGTCCTCTATACGCAGATGGAAAAATATATGCATTGGGAAATTCAGGTAACTGGGCGATTTTTCAACCAGATGAGGAAGAAGGTTTGGTGAAACTGGCCAGTGGTCGTTTACCGAACAGCGAAACGATGGATGCGTCACCGGTTGTCTCTCACGGACGCTTGTATTTTGAAACCAGTGGTGGATTGTATTGTGTCGAGGATACTGAGAAGACGTCGGCTCTGGCAGAAAGTATTGTTCAACCCGAAGAATCTGCTTCAGATGATACTGTTGCAGCCCATGTTCAGGTTGTACCTGCGGATGCCTTGATTCGTCCTGGGCAAACGCAGGAATATAAAGTCCTACTTTACAACTCCGTCGGTCAGCTTATCGGCGCGGCCGAAAACGCTGCATTAACTGCTGATGGACATGGTGTGATCGAAGGGAATACGTTCGTTTCTTCAGCTGACGCAGCACATGTGGCAGCTTATATTACAGCAACAGTCGGAGAACTTACAGGTCGAGCTCGTATTCGAATTGTGCCTGATCTTCCATGGAGGTTTGACTTTGATGATTTGAACGCCCCCCCAATTACCTGGGTCGGAGCTCGTTACCGTCATGTGATCCGCGAAGTGGATGGAAGTAAGGCAATGGTGAAGATCACAACAATTCCTAAGGGAACTCGTAGTCGTTCCTGGATGGGCCATTCAGATCTGTCGAATTATACGATTCAGGCAGATGTCAAAGGTGCCAGAAATAATGACAAAATGCCTGATATCGGTCTGACTGGTCAAGGATACTGTCTCGATATGCAAGGTGAAAGCCAGCGACTGCAAATTCGAACCTGGGTTCCTCAGGAACGTATGGCTAAAACTCTGGACTTCGCTTGGAAAGAGGAGCAGTGGTATACAATGAAATTTCGCGTTGCTGTGGAAGACGGGAAGGCCGTACTACGAGCAAAAGTTTGGGAAAAGGGCTCTGAAGAACCTGCTGACTGGATGCTCGAAGCCATAGACGATGTCCCTGTGACTCAGGGTAGCCCAGGACTCTACGGTAATGCTAAAGATGCTGAGATTTACTTGGACAACATAACTGTTACCGCTAATGAGTAAAACAAACAAAGAGAATTCACAGAAACTCAAGAGTTGATTAGATTGAGGTCCCGTTCAACTCGGTATTTAATCCGGACCGGAGAAATGAGAATGAAAAACGTAAGAGTTATCGGCCTACTAACCCTATGCTTTTTGCTGGGTTTGTTAACCGTAGCAACTATTTCAGGTTGTTCGGAGGAGAAGAAAGGTTCCGGCGATATCCAAAATGAAGCAGCGGATGGCACTCAGGAATCAGAAGTAGACCCAGCTGAAGAGTCGGCAGAGGAACCAGCTGAGGAGACGGCCGCTTCAAATCCGGCTGATCTCTTTAATTTCAAGCTGGATGCTAACGGTAACCCGGTAATTGCTGCTGGGGATTGGGGGCAATGGGGAGGTACTTCCTATCGTAACAATACACCCGAAGCGACAGGAATTCCAACCAGTTGGAACGTCGGTCGTCGTGATCGTGAAACCGGTGAATGGTCTGGCCAGGAAAATATTAAATGGGTTTCGGCAGTTGGTAGCCAGACTTATGGAAATCCCGTTGTTGCCAGTGGTAAAGTTCTCGTAGGTACCAATAATAGTGGTGGCTATCTTGCCCGGTATCCTTCAGCAACTGACCTAGGAGTACTGCTTTGCTTTGACGAGCAAACAGGTGAATTCCTCTGGCAGCACTCAAGTGAAAAACTTCCTACAGGGCGAGTTCATGACTGGCCTTTGCAGGGGATTTGCAGTGCTCCCTATGTGGAAGGGGACCGGATTTGGTTCGTGTCCAGCCGTGGTAAAGTCGTCTGTGTAGATGCCGACGGTTACCACGACGGAACCGATGACGGCGACATTACCAGTGAACGAGCTCGTTTGTTTGATATCCGAGTGAACGAAGATCCTGCAGCAGATCAGGTTGCACCAGCGGCAGCTGCTTTGAATCAAGGAAATGTCAACGATACATTGCGAGCGGCTGCTACTAAAGCAGGTTTTGAACTTCCTGCTGAGGTCAGTGTGACAACGGAAACTGAGGGTAAAAAGTGGACAATCACAGCAACGATAGGTGACGAAGATCGTACTGTGGTCGCTCAGATTATGGGGCCCAAACTGAGTGTCTTTAAGGTCGTGACTCCAGCAGATACCGAGGAGGCAGATACGCTTTGGGAATATGACATGATGGGAAGCCTCGAAGTCTCTCAGCATAATATGTGTTCATGTTCTATTACGGCTTTAGGAGATTTGCTGTTTATTAATACTTCGAACGGNCTTGATGAATCTCATATCAATCTACCTTCACCGGATGCACCAAGCTTTATTGCTATGGACAAAAACACGGGTGAAGTCTACTGGACGGATAAATCACCGTTTGACAATATTTTACATGGTCAGTGGTCATCTCCTGCTGTAGGCTTGCTGGCTGGAGTCCCACAGGCAATTTTTGCCGGAGGTGATGGCTGGGTTTACAGCTTTAAAGCAGACAAAGGTAAAGATGGAGTTCCGGAATTGCTGTGGAAGTTCGATGCAAATCCTAAAGCTAGTAAATGGATTCTGGGCGGACGAGGAACTCGTAATAACATTATCGCGACTCCTGTTATTTACGACGGGCACGTTTACGTTGCTGTGGGGCAGGACCCTGAACATGGTGAAGGTGAAGGCCATCTATGGTGTATTGATCCTTCAAAACGTGGAAATGTAAGCCCTGAACTTGCGATTGATTTGGAAACCGGTGAAGAAATTGAACATCAGCGTTTGCAGGCAGTCATCGAAGAAGACGGGCAGGTAGCTCGCGATAATGAGAATTCAGCTGTCGTTTGGCACTATAGCGTGAATGATGCAGATGGTGACGGGGACATCAATTTTGAAGAACAGATGCATCGTAGTTGTGGAACCGTTTGTATCAAAAACGACATGTTGTATATCTCCGATTTCAGTGGCCTCTTCCATTGTTTGAATGCGAAGACCGGTGAAGTTCATTTTACCTATGATATGTTTGCCGCCGCCTGGGGTTCGCCTCTGATTGTGGATGGACACGTCCATATTGGAGATGAAGATGGTGATATTGCAATCTTCGAGTTGAGTGCCGACGCGAAAGACCCGATTGAAGAAATCAATATGGGCAACTCGGTTTATTCAACTCCAATCGTAGCAAATGGTACGCTTTTCATTGCGAACAAAACTCATATCTTTGCAATTGCAACAGGAGGAGAAGCAGAGGCTGCCGCTGAATAGTTTCTGTTGGATCAAGCAACAAAAAGCGTGGCGTTCATTTTGATCGCCACGCTTTTTTTATTAAGAACTTAAGAGACTAACGTCTATTCATCTTCTACTTCGACCTCTTCCTTACGTTTTTGTAGGAAGTGAGGAGATTTCTTACTGAGTTTTTCAACCTTTTCCAGCGCTTCTTTCTTTTCATGAAATTCAAACTTAGCGACTGGCTTCATTGTTGAACTGAAGACAACCCAGAATAACTTCTTAATCGTCTGTTTGCGACGACGTCGAGTCCGTTTTTTAGGAGCTGCCGTACCCACTGCCGCGGCATCTTTAACAGCAGTTTTCTTCTTAGCAGTTTTTTTCTTTTTCGCAGGTGCAGCTTTTTTCTTCACAGCCTTTTTCTTAGCTGTTTTTTTCTTAGGAGCAGCTTTCTTTTTGACCGCTTTTTTCTTAGCCGTTTTCTTAGGAGCTGCTTTTTTTGCTACCTTTTTTTTGGCTGTCTTCTTTTTAACAGCCTTCTTCTTTGCCATTGGATTCTTATAAATGGAGGCGAGAAAACCCTATCCTTCGATAGGTTATAGGGCAAACTTGTGCCATTTCTGCCACAAAGCTGCCATTAACAACTCTTATGATAGCGAATTAGCATCATAAAAATCAAAGCCAGATAGACTGTTCTGACCTCATTTAGCTAATTGAGAGGCTGAATCTCGTGCAATTCACCTGTTTTTCGTCTTAATTGTCCACACGCGGCATCAATGTCATCCCCCTTTTTCTGGCGGAATTGAACATTAATATTGGAACGAAGTAGAATGGCCCGGAATTCAGAAATTGTTTTGGCAGACGGAGTCCGGTAGGGTAAGCCTGCCACAGGATTGTAAGGGATCACATTCAGCAACACATTTCTTGATTTCAACAGTCTTGCCAATTGCCGTGCGTGGTCGGGTTGGTCGTTGATATCTGCCAGTAACACGTACTCGAACGTGAGGCGCCGGCTCGAAACATCAAAGTAGTGATCTGCCGCCTCGATAATCTTCTCGATTCCGATCCTGGAGTTCACCGGTACGATTTCATTTCGCAGTTCATCATTAGGAGCGTGGAGTGAAACTGCCAGGTGATAACGGCTGTTGAGGTTCGCGAGTTGATCGATGGCCTGAGGTAATCCCACTGTCGAGATTGTAATGCGCCGAGCACTGATTCCCAAACCTCCTTTTGAACTGGCCTCATCTAACGCTGGTAGCAGTCTATCCAGATTGGCAAGAGGTTCGCCCATTCCCATGACGACGATATGGCTGAGCCTTTCATCGTTAGGAAGCAGTCGTTGCAGTAGGAGCATTTGCTCGACTATTTCGCCGGAAGTCAAATTACGGTCAACACCATCGAGTCCACTCGCGCAGAAGACACATCCCATGGCACAACCGACTTGACTGCTAATACAAATAGTACGACGGCTTTCTTCCCGCAGCAGCACACACTCAATCCGGCCACCATCGGACAATTCCAGTAACAGTTTCTCCGTACCGTCTACCGACTTTTGATGTTTTACCACACTTGTGGTCCAGATTTTAAAGTCCTGCTCGAGTTGATCTCTGAGGTGCTTTGGCAAGTCACTCATGTCATCAAAGGATTTCGCGCGGCCCTGAAACAGCCAGCGACGAATTTGCCTGGCTCGATAAACAGGAAACTGCTTCTCTGTCAGCCAGTCGTTGAGCGAGTTGTCGGGATTGAGGATATGAGTCACGATTTTTCTAAATGTCCAAAGGATTGACCTGAGGATTATGTAGTTCAATTAATTGTTCAATGGAACGGTTTTGTAACGCAGCCTGAAAGTCCTCCAAAGAGTCGAATACCATATGGCTACAGAACTTGATTACCCAATTGTGCGCCATAGGACTGATCGTGATGACAATTTTTCTGTTTCGATATGCTTCCCACATTTCAATGGCAGTGCCCATGGACGCTTCAGGAGCATATGCAATCAGGACATCAATTTCATGTCCACACATGCGATTGTGGTTGTAAAACGTACGTTTTCCGGTGGTTTCATCGTAATCGACTGAGTCATTATGTCCGGCTAACGGATCGTAGACATCGGCATCGTCGAACGAATTCTGAATCCATTCGGTCAGTAAGGCTCTGTAGTTTTGTGTATGTAATTTGAGATCGACGAGTGATCCCTGCATGATTCCAGCAATAAAAAACTTCATTCATATCAGCCTTAAAGCAGTAACAATGTATTCTTCGTAAAATGAAGAAGCAGTACATCTTTGTAATCGACACTTCATTAATTCAAAAGGTATGAAATCGTGGCGGATATCCAGTTTCCCAAAAGAAGTAAAAAAGAGAAGGAACGTCTTATCAGTCAGGTGATTGATATGATGGCGATTCCTGGCAAGAGTGGTGAGGAGCGTGGAATTGCCGAATATATTCGCCAGCAGTTAATCGATGCAGGAGCAAATCCCAAAGCGATTCGCACAGATACAGCGCATCGTAAGACTCGTATTAAAGGAGATGTCGGCAATCTGGTATTTAAACTACCTGGTACTCTGAAAGGTCCTCGTCGGATGTTAAGTGCCCATTTGGATACGGTACCTATCTGTGAAGGTTGTCGACCAATGCGAAAGGGGATGCGAGTGACTTCGATGGACAGTCATACCGGGTTGGGAGCTGACAACCGGGCAGGTTGTGGCGTTGTTCTGTCGACAGCGCAGGAAATACTTCGACGCGGTCTTCCACATCCACCCCTGACTTTTACTTGGTTTGTGCAGGAGGAAGTTGGATTGCAGGGATCCCGTCACGCAACCACCAGTTTATTTGGTAATCCGGAATTGGCGTTTAACTGGGACGGTGGTTCACCGATCAAAATGACTGTTGGGGCGACGGGTGGATATCGGATGACGATTAATGTTACAGGGATAGCATCTCATGCCGGTGTTTGTCCTGAACGCGGAGTAAGTGCGATTGCCATTACTTCATTAGCGATTGCGGATTTGCAACAAAATGGCTGGCATGGTGCGATTAATAAAGGAAAGCAAAGCGGTACTTCGAATGTTGGCATCGTGAAAGGTGGAGATGCCACTAACGTTGTGACGGATCATGTTTATGTGCGAGCGGAAGCGCGTAGCCACAATTCAAATTTTAGAAAACGGATCGTCCGTGAGATTGAAAAGGCGTTTGAGCGGGCCGTAAGGAAAGTCAAAAATATCCAGGGTGATCGAGGAAGTGTTGAGATCAAAGGTTATCTTGATTACGATTCATTTCGGTTGGGAGCGAAAGAACCGTGCGTCAGAATTGCTAAGAGTGTAATAAAGTCATTAGGGCATGACCCACTACCTGCCATTGCGAATGGGGGTCTAGATGCCAATTGGATCACTAAACATGGTGTTCCTACCGTTTCGATGGGATGTGGGCAACTCAATGCTCATATGGTGACTGAGACCTTAAATCTTAAAGAATATTTGCTCGCCTGTGATATCGGTTTGGCTATCGCACTTGGTGCGGAGGGTTGATGGAATGCAGTCGGACGATGAATTATGCCTTTGTTTTCATATTACAAAACGTAAGGTTACCAATTACATACGCGTTGAAAAGCCACGCCGAGCTTCACAAATTAGCGAATGTTTTGGTGCCGGCACCGGTTGCGGCTGGTGTCGTCCCTTTTTACAGCGTTTATTCGAGCAGGCAGATGAAACTGGTGAGATTAGTCATGAGTTGCCTGATCGTGAAGAGTATTCGTTGATGCGAAAAAAATATATAGACGAAAAGAAAGAACAGCGGAACTCATAAGCGGACCCTGTGTTTAATCACTTGTGAACATGATTCTCACTGTGGCTTGTCCTCACCCTTGAATTAAACTGAATTCAGGTTATCTGCTTTGTTTAGTAGCAATACGCAATTTTGAATAAGCCCAAAGCATCTACTGTCGATTACGCCGAATTGGATCCGGATGTCCGGCTCATGCTTCAGGTGCGCGACGACAATGCTGCAGCCTTTGAAGAATTGGTTTCACGTTATCAGATTCGGTTGGTCTCCATTTTTGAAAATATGGTTGGTCGACGTAGTATGGCAGAAGACCTGGCTCAGGAAGTATTCTTGCGAATCTATCGAGCTCGGAAACGTTATACTGCGGGCTCACGGTTTTCGACATGGCTATATCGAATTGCCCATAATGTTGCCAGTAATGCCCGCCGTAGCCTGGCCAGACGCCGGGAAGCAAATGTTGTCGCTTCGTCAGATGCGGAAATGTCAGCTCAGCCTTTAACCCATATGGTAAAGGAAGCCAGTGGCTTAATGCCGACACGTCAGCTGGATAAAGTTGAACGAGCGCAAATCGTGAGAGCTGCCATGGAAGCACTCAATGAACGCCAGCGTATGGCTCTGCTGCTGTCGAAGTTTGAAGGAATGAGTTACGAAGAAATTGCCGAATCGATGGAGTTGAGTGTATCGGCTATTAAGAGCCTGTTATCAAGAGCTCGTGTAAATTTAAAAGACATCTTATCGCCCTATATTCAGGATGGCATGTTACCGGAGTCAATTGATGGTTCCTTCGAAGACGATGCTAATACACAACCACAGGATGGGCTGGAAGGATAATCATGTCCGAGTTTGAAGCGAAACAACTAGATTGCGAATTAGGTGAAGCAGATCCTTCTGATCATGCTAACCAGCAATTGGTGGCTTATTTGGACGGCGAGTTGGATGAAACAGTCAGTCAGGAAATTGAACGTAGGCTGGCAGATGACCCAGAGTATCGTTTACGGTTACAACAGTTACAACAAACCTGGGACCTGCTCGATGAGCTTCCCAGAGTAAATCGTGATGAAAGTTTTACCCAAAGTACTGTTGAATTTGTTGCCCTAACTGCTCAACAGGATCTGGAAGAGACTCAGCAATGGTCTCGCTTTGGAGATTCAAAGGCCATTTGGGGTAGAGCTGTGATCACCATTCTGGCTGTGGTTTTGGGGATCTTTGCAGGCGACTGGTATTTTGGCCAGGAGCACCGTCAGTTATTGGAGGACTTGGAGGTCATCTCTGAATTTGACCAGTATCGATTGACTGAAGATTTACAGTTTCTCAAAGACCTTGAGAAGTCAGGAGTCTTTAATACGGAGGAATTCGCGGGTGAAAATTAAATTAAATCAGCTGCCCATTTGGGGATTCATTCTGGCAATACTAAGTTTGCCCACATCGATTGGGCAACAACCACTACCAGAGACGGTCGATCAATTGCTACAGCTGCCCCCGGAGCAGCGAAACCAGTTACAGCAGAAAAACGTTAGATTTGAGCAACTCACAGACGAAAAAAAGGATGAGTATCGGGAATTTAATGCGAGACTTAACGCAGCTCCTAACCAGAAACGCCTACGATTAGTAATGCAGTCTTATACCGATTGGTTGTTGGATCTGGATACGATCGAACGAGAACGGATCCTTGCATTGTCATTGGATCAGCGCCTTCAGGAAGTTGTGCGATTGGTCCAATTCGAGAAGGAACAGCGTTTCAAGGCACTACTTGATACGAACCTCAGGCATGATGATCTAATCAAGGTCGGTCAGTGGTATGATCGTTGGCTTGACGCTCAGAGAGATACGCTGGCAGAACTCAGTGAATCGATAGAAAATCCAGCCTTTAAGAAGCTTATCGTACAGATTGATGACCCCAGACAGCGTAGTACTCTCACCGTGCTTTCCCTACTGAAAGAATATGGCAATTCGAAGTGGAGTGACTGGTTTAAAGATTGGGATCTGGATGCAACCAAATTAATTGGTTCTCTTTCGGAGACCGCACAGCTGTTTTATGCCTCGGCTGAATCTGACCAACAGCGGCTACAGTTAGTGTTACGTTGGGGTTATTACTCAATTGTTGCTCAGTCCATGCAAGGAGTATCTGACGATGAATTGTGGGAATTCTATAAGAATCAAATGTCTGATGAAAATCGCGAACTGATTGTTCGTCAGCAATCTGAGAATGCTATTCCTATGCTTCGGCAGTTCTATTTTCAGCATCGGATGCCACAGGTTATCAAGCAGATGCTGGCTCCTACTGAAAAAGAAGCTCCATGATTGTGCTGATGACGAATTCGATAGCCGAAGTTGTATGAAATCTGCCTGAAAACTGCGGAAATCTTGTAGAACAGGGTGCTTCGGTGTTGTCTTTAACCGAGTTGAATTCGTATTCTATATCAGAATTTTAACCGAAGAAAAACAACTCCCTCTATGCATAGACATACGGAGAAGGAGCGACATTTTGATCGTAGCCGCGACTACAGAAAACTTTTCAGAACTTTCGCTGAGTGATGCTTTACAGCGAATTGCCGACTTGGAATATACCGCAGTCGAAATTGCGATTGCAGATAATAGTAACCACATTACACCCAGTGATGTGGCACGTGACCGCAATGAAGCTCATGCGATTCTGCGCAAGTCTCATCGCTTAGAAGTCACGAGTTTTTATGTAGAAATTGGCGGAACCGGTGCTGAGCACTATCAGCAATTTGAAGCGATTTGCGAATTAGCGCGCATCTGTAAAGTGGTCACACTCAATGTTCCCTCTGCTGAATTGGGAACTCCGTTTAACGAGGAAGTTGAGCATCTGCGCCGGTTAGTCGATATTGCAGATGATTATGGTGCCAAGGTTTGCATACGGAACCAAAGTGGTCGTCAAGCTTCCGACCCGGATACTATCAAAGTGTTGTGCGATAACGTGGATAATCTTGGATTAGCATTCGATCCCAGTATCTACATCTGCGGACCGGATGCTGGTAAGGACACGGATAAAGTTCAGCCTTATGTTGGACATGTGTATCTACGTGACACAAGTGCCTCAGACTTTCAGGTGAAGGTCGGGCAGGGGGAAGTCGATTATGGAAGAGTCATTGCACAATTAAGTGCTTTTAACTATCGGCGAGCTCTCTGCGTTGATGTAGTGGAGATGCCTGGGATCGAGCATTCAGCTGAAATGCGAAAAATGAGGCTTCTATTGGAAAGTCTTCTCTAAACAACCCCTGCCTGACTCTGCGCTGAGGGAGTTTTCGTACTTATGATACGTATTTCCGCTGAGGATTGATTCTGTGTGGTTTGCTACCGATAATGGGAATTGCAAACTAAATCACCAACGGAATGCATGAATTGCTGTTCCGCTGAAGACATCGTGTATCGAGGAGTAGATTAATGCGTCATAGTTCATGCCTGATAGGGTTGGTAGCTTTTCTATGTTTAACAGTTACCGGAGTTCTGCTGGGAGCAGGAAAAACCGGTGTGGAAGTTGAGGCCTGGGGAAAAACTCCGGATGGTCAGGATGTGAGCCTCTATACGTT
Organism: Planctomycetaceae bacterium; assembly: GCA_002717145.1. GTDB lineage: Bacteria > Planctomycetota > Planctomycetia > Pirellulales > Pirellulaceae > UBA721. The sequence continues at coordinate 44,103 of PBCP01000036.1, forward strand.
TAGTAATAAAAACGGCCTGGTTGTCAAAATGACTAACTATGGAGCGATTGTGGTATCTGTTGAAACCCCGGATCGCGATGGCAAGCTGGCTAATATAAATGCCGGCTTCGATAATCTGGAAAGCTATCTAGCAGGACACCCGTATTTTGGGTCAACGGTTGGAAGATTCTGTAATCGCATTGCAAACGGGAAATTTTCGATTGGAAAGAAAGAGTATACGCTGGCCCAGAATAATGGTGATCATCACCTGCATGGTGGAGAAAAAGGTTACGACAAAGTTGTCTGGACCGGCATTCCTGTGAAACGTGGTGGAGCGAAAGGCGTAGAGTTTAGTTACCTCAGCGAAGACGGTGAAGAAGGATACCCGGGGAATCTGGCGATCAAAGCAACTTACTTGTTAACGAATCACAATGAGTTAGTTGTTGTTTTACAGGCAGAAACCGATGCTGCGACACCGGTCAATCTGACCAATCACAATTACTGGAATCTCGGTGGCGTTGGAAGTGGCTCAATCCATGGCCATCAGCTGAAAGTCGAAGCTGATAAATCGCTGGATGTTGATGAAGGTCTTATTCCAACAGGGAAATTCAATGATGTGAAGGGAACGCCTCTCGATTTCCGGGAATTCCATAAGATCGGAGAGCGAATTGAAGCTAATAATCTGGATCCCAATGGATATGACCATTGTTTTGTCTTGCGAAACCAGAAGGGCAAGATGGCTTTGGCTGCAACCGTCAAAGAAGAGAATTCTGGCCGAGTGATGAAAATATACACAGACCAGATTGGNCTTCAGTTCTATTCAGGCAATTTTCTAACCGGTGACGAAAGTAGTGGAGGGAATGATTACCAAACCTTGTTCTGTCTCGAGACTCAACATTATCCGAACTCTCCCAATATTCCAACGTTTCCAACAACAATTCTAAATCCCGGTGAAAAATATCGCCATGTGACAGTCCATGCCTTTAGTGTCGAAGATTAGCTTTTAACACCAAGCAGGCATTGATAACGAGCAAGGCCGCGTGTGATTCAGGATAGGCACCGGATCATTCGCGGCTTTTTCTGATTTCATCTGGAATTGGTGTACAGGCGTGCACTATAATGCCGATGTCAATAATGGATTACTGCGTTCCGCTAATCTCATGGAGGAAAGCTTAGGATGGCCCCAACAGATTCACTGACTGCACGTCAACTTTCGATATATGAATTCATTCGTGATAAAATTCTCGATCGTGGATATGGACCGACAGTACGAGAAATAGCGGATGCTTTTGGTATTAAGTCTCCCAATGGCGTGATGGGGCACCTGCGTGCTTTGGAAAAGAAGGGATTGATTCTCCGCGATAAAAATAAGTCTCGTGCTATTGAGCTTACTGCGGAGGCGTTGGAGGAACAGCGAGGGCTTCCATTAGTTGGAGTTGTTGCAGCTGGTCCTACGAATTTGGCTTTTGAACAGAGCGACAGAATAGATTTTAGTGATATGTTTAACGGCAACGGACAATTTGTTTTGCAGGTTAGCGGTGACTCGATGATTGAGGCTCAAATTTCTGATGGAGATTACGTAATCGTAAAAAAGCAAAACAGAGCCTCTGACGGCGAGATGGTGGTTGCTCAAACCGAGGAAGGGGAAGCGACCTTAAAATACTGGCATCCAGAGAAGAACCGCATTCGCCTGCAGCCGGCAAATTCTCTTATGGACCCTATTTACGTATCCCAGGCAAGTGTTCTCGGTGTCGTTGTCGGAGTAATACGTCAGGTTTAAGTCGGACAGATATTAAGCTGATTTGTCGAGTTGGTTGTTGAGTTTGTTGTAGAGTGTTTTAAGTGACACTCCGAGTTCTCTGGCCACGTCAGGTTTGTTACCTTTGTGTCGTTTCAAGGCTTCGCTGATGGCCCACATTTCTAATTCCCGCAATGTCTTCCCCGCGAGTATCTGCTCAGCCTCTGGCATGGTCACAAACTTACCGTTGCTGCGTCCGTGAATCCTTTGCGGTAGGTGATGAGCATCGATTGGAAGTTCGTCGCAAAGGATCGAAGCATGTTCAATGACATTGGCCAGCTCTCGCACATTGCCTTTCCATTCAGCTGACTCAAGAGCTGCAATTGCTTCGTCAGTAAATACGGAAGTTACATGTTCTATAGCGTTGTCTGGCAGACTAGCGATACCTTGTTTACGTTCAAATAGGTGAGTTGCTAACAATGGAATATCATCCCGTCTTTGACGGAGTGAAGGAATCTCAATTTCGAAGGGATTGATACGAAAAAAGAGATCTTCACGAAAGTCGCCGGACTGGACCATTTCTTCGAGATTGCGATGTGTTGCACAAACCACACGCACGTCCACATGGAACGTCTGATTATCACCCACTCGCCGAATCTCACCGCTTTCCAATACTCGCAATAAAATAGCCTGAACACTCTTAGGCAATTCACCAATTTCATCCAGCATAATCGTGCCATGATTCGCCATTTCAAACAAACCGGTTCTTTGAGAGTCAGCCCCGGTAAAGGCACCTTTACAATGTCCAAACAATTCACTTTCGATAAGATTTTCAGGGAGAGCTCCGCAGTTTACGGCGACAAATGGTTGTTCAGCACGTTCACTTTGATTGTGGATTTCACGGGCAACGAGTTCTTTCCCCGTTCCGGTTTCTCCTCGTACTAGGACAGTGGAGGTCGTGGGTGCAACGCGGGTAATGAGTGACTTTACCTGCTCCATTTGCATGTTGCTACCAATGAGTTGACTATTCCCTTCGGCCCGTTGCAACTGATGGCTGACGGCTTTGATTTTTCTAGTAAGCTGTTGCTTGCTTTGGATACGTTGTAGTAGGGCATCGATTTCAATCAGTTTGCACGGCTTGGTGAGATAATCGAATGCACCGTGTCGTATCGCGGCGATGGCTGACTCCACCGTGCTCTTTCCTGTAAGAACGACGCATTCAATTTCGTCCGACAGTTCGCGGGCTTGCGCCAATAAATCGATGCCGGACATTCCAGGCATATCAAGGTCCGTGATCAAACAGTCGTAGCGATCCTGTTGTAAGGCCGCAAACGCGGTTTCTCCATTGGGACAAACCGTTACAGAATGCCCCATGCGAGGTAATTCGAAACTAATCAATTCCTGCAACGACTCTTCATCATCCGCAAAGAGTACGTGAAGGCCTTTAGGCGACTTGGTTTTGTTGGCCGTCATGAAGACTATTTTCCTGTTTAAGTTCTTGTGCCGGAAGGGTAACAACGAATTGGGAGCCCTGGCCCGGACCGTTACTGGTAGCTGAAATCGTGCCGCCGTGTTCACTTACAATCCGATATGTGATCGAAAGCCCCAGCCCTGTGCCTCGTCCGTCGCGGCGTTGTGTGAAAAATGGTTGGAACAGTTGTTGCAAAACTTCAGACGTCATTCCGCAACCATCATCGGTGATGGTGATTCTGCATTGTTTCGCATCGCCACCGAGATGTACTGTTACCAAACCAGCGTCATCAAGGCTATCGAGTGCATTTGTGACTAGGTTCAGCATCACTTGTTTAATTTCCTGTGCGTGAACGACTGCAACGATGTCACCTCTGTCATACGCGAACTGAACGGTCTTGTCTTTGTACTTACCAACATGTTTTATCAACTCCAGAGTATCTTCGATGATAGGTTGAATCGGAATCTGTTGGCGTTGAGTTTCCCCAACTCGTGAAAAATCCAGTAGTCTTTCAGTAATCCCTTTACAGCGGAAGGCTTCATGTTGAATGCGTTGCAGGTATTTGAGAATGACCCCCATGTTTTCGGAATCTTTGACGTCGCCTTCGAATGAAGTGAGTTCGGTCACTCGCGATTCAAGGGATTCAGCACACATGGCGATAGATGCCAGTGGATTGTTAATTTCGTGCGAGACACCGGCAGCCAGAAAACCGACACTTGCTAATTGCTCACTGCGTATCGCCTCTTTCGTACGAATTTGTACCTGTTCGTCGAGATCATTACGAATTAAACGGAAGTTACGGGTCATATTGTTCATCGCCGCAGCCAGTTCAGCGATATCATCATCTGTATCGGTCTGAATTTGAAATTCTAAATCACCTTGTGCGACGCGCCGGCTACCTGAGATGAGCTTATTGAACGGTTTGAGAATCCAGGCATGTCCCAGTCGAATGAGTTGCACCAATAAAGCCGTGGCAGTGATTGTGGTGACCCACGTTACAACAATCCAAGTACGATACTCCATCCGCACCTCATCCACAAAAGACCCCATGCGTTGTTGTAATATGCGCGGGACTAAATCAGATTTCTGAGTGAGAATCGCAATGGATTCGTTAATGGCGTCAAACGATGAGGAAGAAGCCAGTGCATTGGGCGTGGTAAGCAGTTTCTCAGCCGTCAACAATTCCGAGCGGATCTCACGGACGATTTCCAGTTCACGCTGCGTGTCGTTAATGGATAATTCACTGTCTTCAGTATTGTTTAGCTCGCCTTCATACGCATCGATACTTCTGGCAAGCAAGCTCATATGTTGGATGAGGTCCTCGACGGCAGATTGAGGGGGCTTCGTGGATGAAGTCTTCTGTTTTTTTAAAACGGCCTGCAGATTTTCGGTGTGACTCCGGAGATCCTCAGCGAGAGGAAGCTCTTCCGCTCGCTTGCTGATACTTCGCGCGAGTCGACGATACGAATAGACACCTTGAAAGCCACTAAATGCCAACGTGCCGATAATCGTCATTAACAGTCCCAGGCAGATAATGACTTTGTTTCGAATCGTCCATCTCATATGTAAGCTCTTCCTGTCTCTGGCTACCTTCGAATCATCTTTCGAATCATCCACAATCCAATTAGGAAAAAGACAATGTTTCCCAGCCAGACACTGTAGGGAGGTAGTGCGCCGGTCTTGGCTTTATTAACGCCTAACTGAAAAAACAAATAGTAGACAACAACAATGGGGAAGAAGACTGTAGCAAAACAAGTCCAAAAATCGCTAACTCGCTTACGAATAGCATAAGTTGCGCCAATAAGAACGAATGCCAGACAGCAGAATCCGTTGGCCCAGCGACGATATGGTTCGGCTTTGTACCTATTTAAAGCAAAGTGGGCGCTGCGAAGCTCCAGAGTATTATTTTTCCAGCTAATTCCGGTTAGCTCCATCAGATCACCGGTTAACAATTGTAGTCCTGCCCGAGCAGCCAAAGACTGCTTAAGTTCCTGGATCGTTGCGTTTTGCTGTGAGATTCTTGAGGCAATTTCTCTTAATGCGGTATCCGAAGGGCTGTTCGTTGATCGATTAGGGCCAGCTAATGACGTAAGCGGCAATTCATATTCGAATTGTTCGGGCCATTCACCGTAAAAATCAGAGCCTACGTCAAATTGAGTATCCTGTAACACTATCTTTAATTGGTTGTTGTCAGTGTTGAGATTCAGATGTGCCTTTTGTGCCACTAATGTGACCGGAGGTGAATTCTCATTGTTATGTAACGATATGGTTGGCCGAATTAGCGTTTCGCCTTGAACATCCTTTACATGGATAGATAAGGAAGAAGTGGAAAATGCCCGTTGTGTACGAAGCATCCCGTAGGCTATGTCTTCAAAACTTTGAAGAACAACTCTATCAACGCCGCGACGCCCCCACGTTACGGCAACATCATTGAGCCAAACCGAAATCAGCGAAACACCAAATGACAGGATGATAGCAGGCCAAATGGCGACTAATGGTGAATTTCCATTGGCTTTGAGCGCGACAATTTCATTCGCTCCTGACATACGACCATAAACAAGACATGTAGCTAATAGCATCGTCGCCGGAATGGCCAAACGAAATACATCGGGAAGTAAGTAGGGGATAAGACGCATCACAGGTACAGGCCCTAGCCCTTCCTGGATGGCACGCTGGGTCAGCAAGATGATTAACAGCAAAATGGTTAACCCAAACAGGGTCATCAAAAATGCTTTAATCAATTCCCAGCCAATATATCTCGAGATGAGTCCCAAGCAGATCTCTCCGACGCATTGTAAAAGTTACAAAAATACATCGGAAATGTACCATTTCCACGATTCTGAGGGAATACAAGTCCGCTTACGACCGCGAAGTCTCCTTGCATAGGAATGGCATGAGTTGAAATCCTGCAGTTTCGAGTACCTAGGTGCCTACTTACGGAATTCATCCATGATATAAGTGATTGCTTTGGTGATATTTTCGAAAGCTTCTTTAAACCGGCCACTTTGTGCCTGTTCGGTACTTTCGACAAAGGCCTCATCGAACGGCGCCCAGTTAAATTTATTGGGATGTTCCTTTGCGAGCTTCCTAATTTCGCTTGCTGTTTTACCTAATGATTGCATGATTTGTTGATTTGCCAGACAGTCACATTGGATATAGGGTCCATCACCAAAACGGAATTCAGGCCCTAATGTCTCACCGGTCTCAATGCCTGAGCGGCCTAATGCATAGCCAACCAGAATCGTAATGATGCCGGCAGCTAATCCGCCAACTCCAATAATTGGATTGAGCAACATTGTTAAAAGGCCAGCGAGGCTGAGTACAATACTTATCACAAGTACAGCAGTGTGTATTGGTTTTACAGGTTCAGTCGTTTTGCCGATTATCAGTGGTTCGACGGTGTGTGGGTTCGTGACATACTGTTGACCATGGACTTTGACGATGATAATCGTAATGTTGTCCGGCCCGCCGCGAAGATTTGCTAGATCTAACAGGAACTGTGCAGCCTGTTCCGGAGCAAGTATTGCCATAGCGGCACCAATTTCCGCATCACTGACTTCTCCGCTTAGTCCGTCACTGCAAATCAGATAGCTATCACCATCCTGTACGGGAAATGGACCTTCGAGATCCACTTCAACTTCGGCATTTGGACCCAGGGATCGGGTAATCACATTCGAGGGTACATTTTCAACGTCTCCGCCTTTAGCCTTCAATTCCCATTGTAAGCTGTGGTCAAAGGTTAATTGCTCTATGACAGATCCACGTTGTCGGTAAACCCGGCTGTCTCCCACATGCCCACAGATGATCCCCTGAGGTAATAACAAAATGGAACTACAGGTTGTACCCATATTGTGAAAATCCGGATTCTCTTCACCCTTCCGGTTAATTTCAGAATTTGTTTTCGTGATCGCCTTTTTAAGCGCTTCCGGTGCAGATAGATTTTGATAAACGAGATAGTGATGTGGAATGTGTTCTACAGCATCTGCACTGGCTAATTCACCTGCCGCATGGGCGCCCATACCATCACAAACTATGAACAGATGTCCTCGTTGGTTGTAATCCTCGTAGTCGTCCTGAATAACGACTACCGAACTGTCTTGATTAGTGGCACGACGCATCCCTTTATCTGTTACTTCGATAACAGTCAGGTCATCATTCCAGTTGTGGTGGTGCTTAACCATGCAGTTTATTTCAGCGGTGGGCCAATAGTCATGTTCATCAATAATTAACTATACAACGTATTTCGGCTAAATCGCAGATGGAAGCTGTGAAAAAGAGCGCTGCATGTGATTGCTAGTGACTATAAATCCCGTAATCGTTAAACTTTGCGATCGAAATAATTCCACAGGGAAGGTAACAATTTTGCGCAAATTGACGGTGCTAGTGCTGTTTTCGATTGTATTTACGTCGCTTGGTCAGCCTGCTGATGCGGCAGTCCGACGTCGTATTACGATTAAGACGACTCCTCCCGGAGCGTTGGTTTACATTGACGATCAGGAAATAGGAGTTACTCCGGTTTCCACATCGTTCACTTACTATGGGACTCGTAAGATTCAAATTGTCAAAGATGGGTATGAAACAGTCACAGTGCTTCGTGAGATCAAGCCGCCATGGTACCAGATTCCAGGGATCGATTTTGTTACAGAGAACCTGATGCGGCGTGAATTTCGAGATGAACGGTTGTTGCAGTTTAAGCTTGTACCGTTACGGATTCGAACAACAGAGGAATTGATCCGACGTGGTCAGGAACTCAAACAGCGAGCAAGCCAGGGAGTTGTTGCTCCGCCCGGTACGCAGCCCCGATCACTACGTCGGTCCTACCCGAATATGCCATCGAATCCTTCCGGTATCCCTGCTGGTAACCGGCGTCCGACAGTGCCTCGGCCATTATCACCGCAACGTCAGCAACAGCAAATACCACAAACGCTACCACAACGGTGATTTGACACCTACACCGGCAGGCCGACGATCTAACATTCCGCTCACACCAAGTTGACGCGGGTCAGTGGCTATTTTGTCGGAGAAAACACGTAAGTCATTAAGAATAGGGCGTAAGCGTTTTGTGGCATCCTCGATGTTGGTGGTTGTTCTCTTGATACTGTAATAAAGTTCATCATCGTGGACGATTTTATGGAGGCTTCCTTCGGCATTATTGAGGGTCGTTACCAACTCATTCATTTGAGATACTGTACTGTCAAAATTTTCCACGCTTGTCGTAATCGACTCCACGAGCATTTCTCCTCTCTCACCTAACGGACGCGTGAACTTTTCCAGGTTGTCCAAATTTGTTTCAGCCTTCTGTCCTACGCGTTCGAAGTACTTCATCGTTTGTTGCGCAGAAGCCAGAGTGAGGGTGGCTTGCCGTAAAACTACTGGTATTTCACTGACCGATTCTTTGAGTTTGAGTCGTGTTTGCTGATCTCCGACAATGAGATTGAGAGATTCGATGGCAGTCTCAAACTTTTGCATAGCGGCGTTGGTTTGAGCGACGGCCTGTTTTAATTCTGCTTCACTCGCTGTAAAGGACTGATTCAGATTGGCCATTAATGTTTTGAATTCCCCCGCAGCACCTTCCACGCCCGTTCCTGCTCCCTGAATTGAGCCAAAAGTTTCTGACATGTTTTGCTGCATGTTGACCAGGACCGTTAGTGGGTCGTCGACGACAAGACCGTTACTAATCATGGAACCTGGAGTAATCGGAGCTAGGCTTTGTGTTCTTTCATCGTCATCCAATGTGCCGTCTTTATCCAGGTCGAATTCCGCCAAAATGAGTTCCGCAGGTTTCGGAGCAAATTCCAGAATCGCTGCCCCAGTCAGCAACGAACCCATTTTGATTCGACAGGATTCGTGATTTCTGATAACCACATCATCGTCAACGGCAATTGTCAGAATGACTCCCCCATCAGATTTCAATTCGACACCAGTTACCCGACCGACTTCCACTCCACTTTTGCGCACGACGGTGCTTTCGCGTACGCCTGGAGCGGACGGAAATTGGATCATAATTTCGTACCCAGATGCGCGCAGATTGGGAAATGCTTCAAACATAACTAACAGCATTAAAGTAATCATGCCTGCCAGCATGATGACGCCGCCAAGCCGTCGCTTTAGTTTTTGATCATTCATGGTTTCGTAATAAGCCTTTGGTTGACAGGATTCAGATAATATCCAACTCTTGTAACCTATTTCCCGCTTCTCCTTGAATGAATTGTTGAACGCGTGGATCGGTACAGTGTTCTAGCTCACTTGGTGGCCCGTCAAAAATGATTTGAGATTCATGCTCGTTAAGCCGTTCAAGAGGGTAGAGCATAAGTATACGGTCAGCGACTTTACGAGCCGTCTTCATGTCATGAGTTACCAAAATGCTGGTGATACGGTGTTTAAGCCGACTGCGCATAATCAGTTCGTTAATAATGTCACTGACGATGGGATCCAGTCCCGTCGTCGGTTCGTCATAGAGGACTAACTCTGGCTGCAGGATCAATGCTCGTGCAAGCCCCACTCGTTTTCGCATGCCGCCGGATAAATCGGCAGGATACTGTGTAAGTGAGATTTTTGGTAAACCCACTTCTTTGACCGCCTGCCTGACTAGCTGCCATTGATCAGCCGGGGCCAACTGTGTCCTGGAAGACTTGGAAGAGGCATGCATCAGGGGGAAGAGAATATTTTCGCCAACTGTGAGGCTGTCAAATAATGCGGAATTTTGAAATACGAACCCGGTTCGACTGCGTAACGCGGCAAGATCCTGTTCACTTTGAATAGCTAGATCCTGTTGATCAAAAAGTACAAATCCATCAGTTGGCTGTAACAGACCTACGAGTGTTTTTAGAAATACCGTTTTACCGCATCCACTTTCCCCAATAATTGCTACCGTTTGACCATGGCGTATTTTTACAGATAAATCGCGTAAAACCTGTTTGGTACCAAATCGCATATTGAGTTCATGAGTTTCTACCAAGTTCGGGGAAAATGTTGAGTTGGTGTCAACCATCGTGTTAGGAACATCAGTCATTAAAACAACGAAGCTCCTGCCGGATTGAAGTAGTAATAGAGTTTGTCGAGGCTAATACCCACAATCAGATCCATTGCCAGTATCATTACAAAGCTGGTTACGAAGGCTGCTGTAGCAGCGTTGCCGACTCCTTGAGCACCTCGATTACTGTGAAACCCAAAGTAGCAGCTAACGATCGCAATACAGGCACCAAAAAAGAGGCTTTTAATGATTCCTGTTAACAAGTCGAAACCGGTCACGTACTGGCTTGAAAATTCAAAATACTGGTGAGCATCGATATGTAATATGTAGTGACTGTAAGCGAAGCCTCCCAGAATACCCATAAAGTCTGCCATCAAAGTCAGTATTGGGATTAAGAGTAATGCTGCGAACACTCGGGGGACGACTAGAAAGTGGATAGGGTTCACTCCCATGCTGTTGAGTGCATCAATTTGTTCTGTGACACGCATCGTCCCCAATTCCGCGGCCATGGCACTACCAACTCTACCCGCCAACATGGTGGCTGCCAGGACGGGACCGAGTTCCCGAACCAGCGTGAGATTGATAACCGCTCCCATCCGGCTTTCCATGCCGATTTGACTGAATTGAAAAAAGCTTTGGACCGCCAAAACCATCCCAATAAACATTCCCGTTAAGCCCACCACCGGAAGGCTCAAAACCCCAATCTGGTATGCAGCTTTGATGAAAGTTCCCCGTCGTAGTTTTCTTGAAGATATCCAGGACAGAATCTGAAATACAAACAGAGTTAGGTCACCTACGACGAAGGTTGCACGGTCAAGTCGTTGAACCACTGCAGTCAGAAGTGAAGGTTGTTTGTTCAACTCAACGCTTTCTGAGGGATTCGATATTTCCGGAGTCGATACCATCTTGTCCGTCCTTTGGCCTTAGATATTTCTGTGGCACGCGCGCAGCACTGCATACAGATTCTGTAATTGATCTCGGACAGTTAAGATGGAGAACTTAAGGAAAGAGTTCCGGATTTAACGAATTTACGGGTATTCTAGGAGACTTTACCGTGAACCGTTAATCGTCCTTTGCCTCTTCATCCGAAGCCTCTTCGCTTGGACCGGTTGCTACCGCAGCGACAGCTTCTTCCTGAGCTTTGGCGATTTTCTTACAAAATTCACCTTGAAAGTCCAAGCGTTCAATACGCTCGTGATCAGAATCCCATTTCGCATCCACCAGGATCTTGTTCTTTCCAGAGAATTCACCTTTCAGCAATTCTTCGGAAAGCGGGTCTTCCACAAGACTCTCGATGGCACGGCGTAACGGACGAGCACCATAATCGGTGTTTGAACCAGCGTTCACAATAAATTCCCGAGCGTCATCAGTCAGTTCCAGAACCATTTCCATATCGGAAAGACGTTCACGCACTTTGGCTAACTCCAGGTCAACGATTTCTTTGAGGTCATTAACATCGAGATGGCGGAAAATGATTGTATCGTCCAGACGATTGAGAAACTCGGGACGGAATACCCGTTCAATCTGCTCCATGACTCGTGCCTTCATGGCCTCATAGGATGCATCGTTGTCAGGCGCCTGGAAGCCGAATGATGTTTCGTTCTTGATCGCTTCGGCGCCTGCATTGGTGGTCATAATCATAATGACATTTCGGAAATCGACATTTCTTCCAAAGCTGTCAGTAAGACGGCCCTCTTCCATTACTTGAAGAAGCATGTTGAAGACATCAGGGTGCGCCTTTTCGATTTCGTCAAGCAGCACAACGGCATACGGGCGCCGTCGTATTTTTTCAGTGAGTTGTCCGCCTTCTTCAAAACCAACATATCCGGGAGGAGCACCAATCAGTCGGCTTACATTATGCTTCTCCATGTATTCACTCATGTCGATATGAATCAGTGCATCCGAATCGCCGAACATATATTCGGCCAGTGCTTTGGCCAACAATGTTTTACCGACACCAGTTGGACCCGCGAAGATAAAGCAACCGGTTGGACGCCGCGGATCCTTTAATCCGCTACGACTTCGTCGGACTGCTTTGGAGATAGCGGTGACGGCTGCATCCTGACTGACAACACGCTCGTGCAATTCGTCTTCCATCTGCATCAGACGTTCACCGTCTTCAGTAGATACCCTCGTGAGCGGGATGCCGGTCATCTTGGAGACGACTTCGGCGATTACATCTTCATCCACGACTCCCAGGGTTTCTTCAGATTTCTCCCGCCATTCCTGAGTAATGGTTTCTTTCTTCTTGCGAAGCTTATCTGCTTTATCCCGTAAAGAAGCAGCCTTTTCAAAGTCCTGATTGGCTACCGCTTCTTCTTTCTCGTCATTGAGTTGTTCCACCTGCTCGTCGATTTCCTTCAAATTAGGTGGGCGAGTCATGGTTTTAAGTCGAATGCGAGCACCCGATTCGTCAATGACGTCGATGGCTTTGTCNGGCAGACAACGGGCCGTGATATATCGTTCCGACATTTCCACGGCTGCCTTCAATGCTTCATCGGTAATTTTTACGCNATGATGCTCTTCGTAGCGTTGGCGTAATCCCTTAAGGATTTCGATGGTTTCATCTTTATTGGTGGGATTGACGATTATTTCCTGAAAGCGGCGAGCTAGTGCATTATCCTTTTCGATGTACTTACGGTATTCATCCAGTGTTGTAGCCCCAATACATTGGATCTCACCACGAGCTAATGCGGGTTTCAGGACATTAGCAGCATCAATAGCGCCTTCTGCACCACCTGCACCAACTAGTGTATGTAATTCATCAATGAACAGAATCGTATTCTTCGCGCGACGCACCTCGTTCATGACCGCTTTAATTCGCTCTTCAAACTGGCCACGGTATTTCGTTCCTGCGACCATCATAGCCAGATCAAGTACTACGATACGTTTTTCCATCAGCAAATCTGGTACATCACCATCGATCACCCGCTGAGCGAATCCTTCAATGATAGCGGTCTTACCAACCCCGGCTTCACCGAGTAAGACAGGGTTGTTCTTCGTTCGGCGACATAGTACCTGAATCGCACGTTCAATTTCTTTGGCTCGGCCAATCACCGGATCGAGTTTTTTACTTTTAGCTAACGCGGTCAGGTCGCGACCGAAGCTGTCAAGTGCAGGAGTTTTCGATTTGGAGCCCTTGCTACTGGACTCTGAGGCTCCCGACTCACTGCGGGAACGCTCTTCACCTTCTTCACCGTCGAGCCCGTGCCCAAGCAGATTGAGCACTTCTTCACGAACTTCTTCAAGTTTGAGCCCCAGGTTCATTAACACCTGAGCAGCTACCCCTTCCTGTTCACGTAACAACCCTAAAAGGATATGCTCTGTCCCAACATAGTTGTGATTGAGATTGCGAGCCTCTTCCATTGAGTACTCAATGACCTTTTTGGCTCGAGGGGTTTGAGGGAGTTTTCCCATGGTCACCATTTCAGGTCCGCTTTGAACAAGTTTTTCAACTTCGAGACGGATCTTACGCAGGTCTACGTCCAAGTTTTTCAGAACGTTGGCGGCGACACCACTACCTTCCTTCACCAGCCCTAACAGGACATGCTCAGTTCCGATGTACTCATGATTGAATCGCTGAGCTTCCTGGTTTGCTAACTGCATTACCTTGCGTGCTCGGTCTGTAAAGCGTTCGTACATAGGTGACTCCTAAACTTACTCGTGATTCCCACTTCAATTCGTAACTTACGAAATAAGCAGGACGTCGCAAATTATCTCTCTATTCAAGATAACCGTATTTTGTGTTTTCGGGGATACCACACCACCTCTCAGAGGGGCAGTGTTTTTTTAATTTTGCTGACTAGGCTGCGTGTGTAATTTCAGAATCTTCCAGATCCGAAAGGATTCTGTCAAGTAACTCCACTTCCCGGGCAACTTCGAAACTCCATTTTGATGATCCATCCCATTGTTGGAAACGAGTGATCTCTAATAAAGCCTCTTCGTAACGCCTCGTCATACGAAGCAGAGAAATCCTGAGTAATCGAGATTCCAAGTCTCCCGGATAGTCTTCTATTGCACTGTCTAACAGTACTTCACACTGCAGCCAGTTTCCTTTTAAGTATTGATTTCGTGCTCTGACGAACAAATCATCTGTCCGTGATTGAAGGGACTCAGTGGTATTTTCTTCCTCGGTGTCCGAAGAATCATTAAGCTTTTTCCCATCGTCACTACTTGCCAAGCCGGATGAGCTTTTCGTAACCACAGCGTCTGTATTGACAACTTCACTATGGCGTTGCTTACCCAATTTTTGCTGATGTTGGTACTGAATCGTCACCAATATCCCGTCAATGCAACCACCAATCCAAAACACCAAGGTAAGAAAAAAGCCAGCATGCTGCACGCTCTCACTTACCTGACCCGCAAGTTTTAGCTGGAGGATAATTGCCGTATTGAAAACTACGCCAAACCCTGCTGCTACAGCTAGCCCTGTCCACTGACCATTGAGCCAAAGCCTAGACAATCCCGGCCAACCACAGGTGATCCACTTCATGTGTCTCATCAGGCGTTCTTAACCTTCCAAAGCAAAATAGACGCAAAACTGTATCTTGATATGCTGGATTTTATGTGTTTTTCAGCACTTTCGACAACCACAGTTGGCATCTTATTCAATTCCTCTATTGCTTTTACTCCTATAGATAAAAGAAGTTTGATTTGACTGACAATTTGGCAGTTATAGTAGTGCAAAAAAGAGGCTTTTCAGCCGATTTGGACTGCCATAAATGGTCAAACTATTTTGTCGCCACTAGACTATTAGATAATGCAAACGCCGTTCCAATACCAACACGATCGTCGTTTTTCCCTATTATTGGTTGGAGCCATTTAAAGATGACGAACGAGCAGGACAATGTGTTAAGGATCCTTGATGCCAATATCAATCGGTCTGAGGAAGCCATGCGAACGATTGAAGAATACATAAGGTTTGTTCTAAATGATCGGTTCCTGACAGAAACCGTTAAGCAAATGCGTCATGATTTACAGGCATTGGCTGAGCAGTTACCTTGGGTTGAGCGTGTATTAGCCCGCGATTCTAGTAAAGATGTGGGACGCACTGTGGCCATCGATTCGGAGTATGAACGTCACGACATATCTCATGTTGTCGCCGCCGCACTGGGGCGACTTAAACAATCGTTACGGGCGTTGGAAGAATATAGTAAAGTTCTTGCTGCGGAGTTGGGTGAAGGATTCGAACGTCTTAGATACCAGACTTATGACTTGGAAAAAGTATTCGTTAGTCAGGAAGTGGCCAACGATTTGTTTGAATCGCTAACCATTTACGGCCTCGTTCCGGGCGGGGAAAGACAAGCTGACTTCGAAAGCTATGTGATTTCACTTTTAAGGGCAGGTATCGACGTAATTCAACTGCGGGATAAGAATCTGGATGATAAGACACTGCTGGATCGCGCGACCAGATTGAGGGAATTGATTGACGAAGAAATAGAGCGAACAGGCCGACTTGTGTTGATGATTATCAATGATCGTCCTGATATTGCTCGTATCTCCAGAGCTGACGGCGTGCATCTGGGGCAGACGGAAATTCCAATTTCTGCAGCCCGTGAATTATTAGGCGACCAATTTATCATTNGCATTTCCACTCATTGTGCAGAGCAAGTGGAGCAGGCGGTCATAGACGGCGCAGACTATATTGGTTGCGGACCAACATTCCCATCCTCGACAAAGTCATTCGAGGAATTTCCGGGAACTCAGTTTCTCGACTGGGTTTCCAAGCATTGTACGTTACCGGCCTTTGCAATCGGAGGAGTCAATCCTGACAATGTTCAGCAGGTAGCAAATACAGGATTCACGAGAGTAGCTATTTCGGGTTGTCTTCACAGTGCTGATGATCAAGGTCAAGTGATTCAATCGCTAAGAGATGCTCTTCGGGGGAGTCCCGCAACCTTTTCTGATTGAAGGTAAGCAATGACAATTATATGAATTACGAAGTGGAACAAAAATTTGCCGTGCAAGATAAGGCGGCCTTCAGCAAGCAACTTGACGCACTTGGCGTACAATGGCAGGAATCGGTTCGTCAGGAAGATGCTTACTTTAATCATCCATCTCGGGATTTTGCTGCAACAGATGAAGCCTTGCGTGTCCGTATAGATGGTGACAGGGCAATGTTTACTTACAAAGGGCCACGTATTGATTCGACCACCAAGACTCGCCAGGAACTTGAATTGTTGGTATCAAATCCCGATACAGAAGGCCAGAACATGCGGCAGTTTCTCTCGAATCTAGGATTCACTTATGTTCATAGTGTCGTCAAGCAGCGTAAAAAGGGAACGCTAAGCTATCAACAACGGGCAATTGAAGTGGCATTAGATGAAGTCGAGGGGTTGGGAAGCTTTGTAGAATTTGAACTTGTTGTTCTCGAATCAGAGCTCGAACAGGCAACCGCATCTTTAGCCCAATTTACCCAGTCACTTGGTTTGACCGACGGCATCACCACAGGTTATCTCGACATGCTACTCCGATAATGTCTCTCCAAACCTCGGCTCCGGTAGTCGAAACGTCAGTAACCAGGCAACAATCAGCAGTATGGAAACGGACGTGAAGAGTGGTGTCGGTGACTTAAAGAAGTCGATCGAATAACTTGCGAAGGGTGATAGAATAGCTGGTACGGCGACGACTAGTCCCAGTGTTGCCAGATAACGCGGATGATTTTCCGTCTCGGTTAACTCCAGAGTGTAGTTGAATAAGATTCCAATCGAAAACGGAGTCATGCCAACAAGCACAAAAATAATCCAAAAGTAGTTGCCACCCCACGAAGGTTCAGTGATCAGCCAAAGCGTCAGAAGTGGGGTGGCAAACATGACGATTAGTAGCAATCGTAGAACGGCTCGATTTCCGCGACTGTCAGCAATGGGGCCGAGTACCATACTGAAAGCCGCCATCCCGAGATTCTGAGCGATAACCCAGAGCATGAGGTTATCCAGATTCAGATCTAAATATTCTTTCGCAATTGGTTGGTAGTGAGGGAACAACATGATCGAGGTGTTTGTGAGCGCTCCGACCAGTGCAATTCTACGAAATCTCGAATCTTGTTGAAACGTTCGCTTGGCATCGCGCCACGCGTTCTGAAGACGTCGCGAAGCGCGATGGTCAGAACAGCCAGTATCTTCGGGTTCAATAACGACTAAAGCGATGAATGCTGAGATGACAAACATAAACGCGGCGAACGCAAATAGACCGAAAAAGTTATGAGGTCCGTCGGTTGGTAACCATTTGGGAAAGAGCCAAAACGCCAATCCGACCGAAGCCACAGCACCAAATACGTTGCCTACCAACATTAATCTTCCACGGCGGTTGGCTCGAATCAGCTTTCCCTGGACTGCACGCGCAGCCAGATTGTGAACTCCCACGACCATAAAAAACATCGCATAGATGAAAAGGAAGACGGTCGGCATCCACCAGGCATTGGCAGAAAGATTCCATATGAAGGCGATCGCAAAAAAGCAGAGGGCAAATAAGATCATGGTCGAGAAGACAACTCTCTTTTTAAAACGAGCCTCTTGTACATCTGCAGAAAGTAGCATCGGTGGCACGCTTTGCCCAAAACGATTGAACAACGGCAAAAAACCACGAACCCAGGCAGAAACTCCCAAGGCATCCAGAAATGCGGGCATCACAATGCTTTCGGTTTTGAAAATCCATCCGCATCGAAGAGATATTTGATAAAGTGCCATCACCCAAAAATTATGTCGCTGGACTTCAGGAGCTGCAGCAGCTTCTGGGATATCATGGATGACGGTTTGAGTTGACTCAGTCGAGCTCATACTGCGACACCTCTTGCGACGGATTTTTTCGTACGGATCTTGAGCTCCAGTACCACGCCAGAATAGTGCCGGTGAACATACAGAAAAAAGTGTAAAAGGCGGGTGCAATCGCCACGGTAGAATCGGGATTGGTAAACAGCTGGGTTGCCAAAGTTGCGCCGAGACCAGCATTTTGCATGCCGACTTCGAGGGTCAATGCCCGCTTCATCGGATGCGGCAGCTTCATCAGAGAACCACCGGCAAACCCGCCAACATATCCCAGCGTGTTAATAAGTAATAGACAGCCAAAGACGATTCCGGGAAGGTTAGCCAAATCTTCTCTGGACTTACCGACAACCGTTGCCACGATCAGGAGAATAGCCAGATTGGCTACATTTGCTCCAACCGTCTTTGCCTGAGCTTCGTATTGAGGTAATAAGCGGCCTATTAAGAAACCGGTGATGACAGGCAACACTACCCACTTCAGAAGTTTGACTGCTGAATCGATGTAGACACTGCTTGAATTGGTGCTTGCACTTTCAATGACTTCCCGCGTTGATTCATCCACCAGGGAAGTGGAGATTGCCAGCATCGTGGGTACTGCAATGGGAGATAGGATGGTTGCCAGTGTCGTTAAACTGACACTGTAACTGGCATTTCCACGGGATACGATGGTTAACACATTCGAAGCCATCGCTCCCGGGACGCATCCTACGAGAATCACACCTACGAGCGTTTCACCTCGTAGTCCAAATCCTATTCCAATGGCTAAGGCCAGGATTGGCATGACTAGGAATTGTGTGAGAGTTCCCCCAATTATTTTTGGCCACTGAGAGGCAACCTTCTTTATTTCGTCGATTGGTAGCATCCAACCGACTCCAAACATAGTCACGATAATCAAATAAGGCAGGATCGTCGCCGTATATTCAAAGGGGTCCGATAGAAACCCAAAGTGGGGCCAGTAATAGGCCACGAGCGATAGTAACGAAAGCCAGATCAGCAGGAATCGTTGGATAAGCCATGTCATAGGGGAGTGTGCTGGTGGGTGTGACGATTTGCAAACAGCCATCTTAACATCCCATGATGTGCTACTGACACTCCAATTCGACATTGATTCCAAGTGGCAATACGCTCTTGAGCTTCAGGAGGGACAAACGCTGTACTACCTAAACCAATCAGACGAAGCGTAACGAGAAGAAAAGGACACAAAGATGGCATACGAATTCTTTGGAAAGTTCGCTGATAAATCTGAATTAGAAGCGGCAATATATAAATATCTGAAAAGAGACTCTGATAAATACATTCAGGAAATGGCTAACCGCATTGTGAGAGATCATATGGAACGTATACAGAGTGAGAGTATGGTTGTCTTCTAGGGTAAAACACACAGGATGCAACTGAGCGTGCTTCTTATGATGTTAATTTCTAAGGCACCGCTACTCCCCTGCCGAGTACAGAAACAAAGCTAGGCTAATAAGCTCCGGCCAGTCTTTACGATCACTAAATAGCGGATATCACTATCGAAAAAAACGCGGATTAGAAACAATGAGGCAATAAGAAATTTGCTTAGCTATTTTTTCCCTAAATCGTAAGCTTGCCTCTCCTGATCACCGGATTTTTGTATCTTACTAACTAAGGATGCAAATTTACTCGAGTAGTTCTTCAGGAGCCAAAGAATGAACGATCTTATTGGTTGGGTTTTTATAATATTTATTGGCTGGTGTTGTTTTACGGTTTACAACTATTTTGGCCTAGGCCGTCGTGGCAGTGCCGGAAGCAATGGCGACGGTGGCTGTGGTGGCGGTGGCTGTGGTGGCGGTGGCTGTGGTGGCGGGTAAAAAGTATTTTAGGTAAAGATCTAAAGGCTACCAATGCTACGAAATCAACGAAGAACTTCTGGATAATCAAACTACAAACATTCTTCAGAGATTTATTCTTGGTTCTGACTCCTTGCCATCATTGATTGGTGAACTTAGTTCAATTGGTACACGGCAGGCAGAACAGAAGAAAGAGTTGGAAGAACTTCTTAATCGTTACCGTGAAGGCCAGAAGAGACTTACTAACTTCTCTGCTCACTTAAGTGCTGAGTTCCACAAATCGCTTGAGGCGTTGTCTAACGAGATTCAAGCAAAGCAAAGAGAACTAGAGTACGAACCTGCACAAAGCGCCATACAAAGCGAAGCTGAACGCCTACAGGAATATATTCAGGACGGCTACCAACGATTCTGCAAAGATGAAGAACTAAGTGGTGACTTCCTGCAAAATTATGTAAGTGAAATATCTATTGAGTTCCTGCATGTACAACGTGGGAAGTTGATGCGCTGCATACCCAAGAGCTTCAAAATCGCCTTAAAACTGCCTCAAAGTGGTGTCATGACCAGCATGGCATTGAATGTTGTTAAGACGGTACTCCAAACCGGCGAGGAATCGTAAATCTGCTATACCATCAATCTGGTGTATCGTCGATAATTTGCCTCGGAAATCAGGCGACCGGGTTAAAGGTCGTTCGGTAAAGTATTGAGACAGGTTATGAAGATTTTTTTTTCAGTAGGTGAACCAAGTGGCGATTTGCATGGTTCAAATCTGATTCAGGAACTGAAGCGTCAGCATCCTCACATTGAATGTGTTGGATTTGGTGGTCCGCGCATGCAAGCGGCAGGTTGTAAACTGCTGTTTGACTTAACTCAATTCGCCGTCATGTTTTTTCTACGAGTATTACTAAACTTACCTAAGTTCTTTGCACTCGCGCGTCAGGCTGAAAAGTATCTCAAAGAAAATGAAGTGGATGCGGTGGTGTTAATTGACTACCCCGGATTCAACTGGACGATTGCAAAACGAGCTCGACGCCTCGGTATTCCGGTTTACTACTACGGAGTCCCTCAATTGTGGGCTTGGGCTCCGTGGCGTATTCGAAAGATGCGACGAAATGTGAGTTACGCATTATGTAAATTGCCTTTTGAAGAAAAGTGGTATCGAGCGCGTGGTTGTCAGGCAAAATATGTCGGGCATCCATTCTTTGACGAATTGGTTTCCCATCAGGCTGATGATGATTTCATTCAAGAGCTTAGGGATCGCGAAGGCCCGCTGGTAACGATCCTTCCTGGGTCTAGAACACAGGAAGTTGAAACTCAGCTGCCATGGTTCCTCAAGTCAGTTGAGCATGTTCGGGAACAAATCCCTAACGCTCGTTTTGCCGTTGCGGCCTTTAAGCAGTCGCAGGCTGAATTTGCAAAAGCAAAAATTGCCGAAGCAGGGTTGCCCATTGAAGTCTATACAGATCGGACTCCGGAACTGATGCAGGCCGCCGATTGCTGTATGGCCTGCTCGGGAAGCGTTTCACTGGAATTAATGTATCATCATAAGCCGACGGTTGTCCTGTACCACATGAGTAAGTTCCTATACCGTTACGCCAAATGGATGGTTAACGTACGTTATATGACTTTGGTGAATCTGCTTGCTTCATCACGTCCGTTTGAACCACTCTCTTGCGCATGGGCTCCGGACAACCCTGATTGTGAAGACATACCAATGCCGGAGTACCCGACGTGTACCGATAAATCAGTTGAAGTTGCCATGCATGTAATTCAATGGCTCAGTGATCGGCAAACTTACGAGCAAAGCGTAGCTCAATTAGCGACCTTGTCCGAAATGTATGGGCATCCAGGCGCCTCGCAGCGTGCAGCAGTCTTTATACTGGAGTCGTTAACCGGTACGACTTTGGCATCCAATAAGTCTGCGGCTTAGTCGTTAATTTCCAGTGAATTATTGGATGTACCATGTTTGAGAAACAGAGGGCTCTTCATTGCTATTAGGCGAACCAAACCATACCGACTTTGACATCCACTTTCAGTGTTTTGGCATCTCGGTACGTATTCACCCGGGCTTTTGGGCGATTTCAGCATTGCTCAGTTTGCCAGCCGGACGTGAGCCAATGCCGGTCTTAGGCTTTGCTTTAGCGATTTTCCTTTCTATCCTGATTCATGAGATGGGGCATGCTTTGGCTTTTCGGAAATGTGGGATTCAATCACATGTCGTACTCTATCACTTCGGTGGTCTTGCCGTTCCGGACTCTGTTGGTAGTTATGTCGGATATGGCAGCCACTATTCTCCGCGATCGAAGATATTTGTGACTGCCATGGGGCCTGGAGTGCAAATGTTATCTGCGGTACTCCTGGTTCTAGTTTTGCGTGGCATGGGTAAGACAGATGGGTTTCTTTCAGGAGTTGTACGCATGCCACCATCCTGGACAGCTGACCCGATCGGTCAACTACAGGATATTTCGAATATTGACGGAGCATTGTTGCCATATCATGCTCTACAGCAATTTCCCGAGCAAAGTCGCCCCGGCTTAGCGTTAGTAGATAAAAACCAAGATGCATTGATCACTCTGGAGGAGTTGGTCGAATATGAATCCGAGCTAGAGGTGACCGGAGATTTTGCCATGCAGATGTGGGCAGAGGTCGAAAATAAGATACCGGGTCGGTACGTACCGCGTGCAATGCTCGAGCACCTTACAGGGGCACACCTGACTGCGTTGCAGCTAGCTGACAGGGGAGAAACAATGCTCATCCTTTGGGATGATGTCGTGTCAGCTCATCTGAATTCAGTTAGCATACAAAACAAATTTCTATCGATCTTTTGTTTTGGCTTCATTCAAATCGGACTCTTCTGGGCTCTTTTGAATCTTGTTCCGGTGTACCCTTTGGATGGAGGCCAGATCACTCGCGAATTGTTTGTACTTAGCGGTACTCCGAATGCGGTCGTCAAATCTTTAAAGCTGTCGATTGCCAGTGGCGTTGTGATTGGATTGGTAGGGATGAAATATGACATGATGTTCATAGGAATCATGTTTTTTCTACTTGCATATTCGTCTTACCAATTGCTACAGCGAATGCAGGGACGCTACTTTTAAGAAACTACCATTGCATCAAACTTGCGATGTAACGTCTAATACCGGTTCAACAAAAGTCGTTGTTCTTTCGCTGAATGGAATTATTGTTAAAAAAACATTGCATTAATTCCGATGATGCTTACAACTACTATTGTTGAAGTTTAACTTGTTGAATGACTTATTAGTGAGTCGTGAGCAAGTGTAATGGAACCTGTGTTGTTTTCAATTGTTGATACAACATTTGAAACCAGCGACTTGCGACATAGACACCCGGTAGAACAATTTCGGAGGACATAAACGTGGCCAAGAAAAAAGCAGCTGCTAAAAAGAAAGTAGCCAAGAAAAAAGTAGCCAAGAAGAAGGCT
>PBCP01000037.1 GCA_002717145.1 Planctomycetaceae bacterium
GACTATGTTGATACTAACCAACGTTACCAAATTGGTGTAAACCAATACGTCTTCTACACTGTATCTGATGCTGTCGCCTTAGGTGCTCGTCTGGAATGGTGGAGAGATGGTAACAATCTTGGAACCGATAGTGAGTATTCTTTTACAACAGGTGTTAACTGGCGACCACAGTCCAGCTTTGACCTAGTCATTCGTCCAGAAATTCGAATTGACTGGGATGACACCAGTGCTGACACTGAAACAATCTTCGGTGTTGACGCTATCTTGAGCTACTAAGCTCTGAGATAATCTCACAACTAGAAAAACCACCGGTTCTCATGAGCCGGTGGTTTTTTGCGTTTAAAAGAGATTGGTCGCGTCAAAGCTATGCTTACTCTACCCCCCAGGAGACTCAAGCATTGAATAGGAACTTCGTTAAATTCAAGGGAAAAACTTAATGAAACTAGTATTGCAGACGATTTGACTTGACGAGTCCCGAATTAATTCGTTTTCAGGGTTTCTAACCAATGCGACATAAAATCAATTTCTCACTTCTATTATCACTTGTTACCTGGCTGGCCATTTTCTCCGTTCAGACCAGTGCTCAGGAATTAGGTGATGTTGATAATCTTGAGCAACCGGATTGGCTACACAGTGTGACGCTTAAACTTGAGAATACTGATAGTGACTCAGCTGATGATACAGTGGAGTCCTCGACCAAAGTTATGGGTGAACGGGAAATCCTGGGAGAACGTTTTGGTCTGTGGTATCGATGGCAAAACAGGGAACGCCGTTCCTGGAATCTGCAACCAAAGTTTTCAGGATGGACTTCCGTTGGTTATCACGATCAAAATAATGGATTATTCAACAATCATGCACACGGTATCAATCTGCACCAACTATGGATGACGATCGAAAGTAGTAGTGTAAAAGAGGGAGATGACCAGTCGGTAATTGGCTATCGAATGGATGTAGTTTATGGGACCGATGGCCCGGATACCCAAGCCTTTGGAAATCCTCCCGGAAACTGGGATTATCAAAATAATTGGGAAAACGGGAAGAACGGTTGGGCAATGCCTCAGTTATACCTGCATGGGGACCTGGGAAAGATCCGCTATAAATTGGGGCACTTCTTCACTCCGGTTGGTTACGAAACAGTGACCGCCCCCAACAACTTTTTCTATAGTCACGCGCAAACAATGTTTAATAGCGAGCCGTTCACTCATACCGGTGTATTGACCGAATTCCAAACTAATCAGGATGCTACCGTCTACTTGGGATGGTCACTGGGATGGGACTCCGGTTTTGCTCAATCGGAAAACGGGAACAATGGGATTGCCGGAGTAGCCAAAAACTTAACTGAAGACATCGCGTTGACCTATATGAGCACATTTGGAAACCTCGGCTGGCGTGGCGAAGGCTACTCACACAGTATCGTGCTTGATATGGCACTCACTGAAAATCTGAGTTACGTGCTGCAAAGTGACTATGTTAATACCAGTAGCCTTGTTGATACAGGGGATGATATCGGACTCAATAACTACTTGATTTATCGAATTGATGACTGTTTAAGCTTGGGAGCTCGACTGGAATGGTGGCGCGATAACTCTGTTTCAAAGAACTCATTCACCGTGGGAGCTAATTGGAGGCCTGGAAAGGGACTGTTTCTTCTGAGGCCCGAAGTTCGAACAGACTGGATTCCAGCAGATGATTATTCAGAAACCGCATTCGGCGTTGATGCAATCGTCGAATTTTAGGCCGAAATTGAGCCCAATCTCCCCCGCTATCCACTCGTCAATTCAGTGCATGGTATCTGTGCAATCTGCCTGCTTGTTGAACATCTCTATTCCAGCGACTGGTTTTCTAAAATTAAATCCCGCCTTTTAGTGCTAGCATTATAGCCTCTATTTTTAGTGTATTTTCTTGGCGCAATGAGACCTTTGGTCTGTATGGTTTGCTTTTAAAATCCGTTTTGGCACGGTCATTGCATTATTAACACCCACGAGTCTTGTCTGCATATTTTTTGGGCAGATGTAGTTCTAGGTAACCACGGAAGGCGGCTCGACGGAGCCAATTGCCAAGAACTCGACTCACGTAAGTTTCAAATTTGTTGGTGACAACTAACAAAATCATCCATTTCGAATCGGGAGTTAATATCATGTTGTCTCTGAGTGTGAATCAGAGTTGGCGGAGCAAAGTCTTTTGTTTGCTTGCGTTGATGATAGGTATGAGTGTTTTAATACCGGCTACTCAGGCTTTTCAGGAAGAAGAGGCTGTAGTAGAGGCTGTAGTAGATGATTCTCCAGCCGAAGAAGTAATAACGGAGGAAGCAGAGTCGGAAGCTGAAGAAGCTGACTATTACGACAAGGCAGAGTCTAATTACATAACTAACACACTTTTTATGATGGTGTGTGCTGTTTTAGTTATTTTAATGCAACCGGGCTTCGCTTTGTTGGAAGTTGGATTAAATGCTAAGAAGAACACAGTCAATATTCTATTCAAGAATGTCATGGATCTTTCGGTGGGGGTCTTGCTTTACTTCTTCATTGGCTGGGGAATTATGTATCCCGGTGATGTAGACTATTTCGCTTTTGCAGGTATTGGCGTCGCGGGAGACACTACAGATGCGGCGGCTTTGGAATATGGCTTTAGCAATTCGGTTGATTTCTTGTTCCAAGTTGCTTTTGCCGCAACTGCAGCAACCATTGTTTCTGGTGCGGTTGCCGGTCGTATGAAATTCGGGGCTTATTTAACGTTTAGTGCTCTTTTGACGGGGTTGATTTACCCAATTAGTGGTGCCTGGAAATGGGGTGGTGGTTTTCTTGATCAAGCTGGGTTTCAAGATTTTGCAGGTTCTGTCGTAGTTCATGCAGTTGGAGGATTTGCCGGTCTTGCTGGAGCTATTGCACTTGGACCTCGTTTGGGCCGTTTTACCGATGGTAAATCTACGCCATTACCTGGGCAGAATATAACGTTTGCTGCTATCGGTGTCTTTCTTTTATGGGTTGGATGGTATGGTTTCAATCCAGGTAGTCAACTTACCTACGGTGGCCTGGATGAAGCGAATGCAACTACCTATATTGCTCTGACCACAACACTTGCAGCTGCAGCAGGTGCGGTAACAGCCATGATTATTGCTTGGCTNGCCTTCGGAAAGCCCGATGTCACGATGGCATTGAATGGTGTGCTTGCCGGTCTTGTCTCAATTACTGCAAACTGCGATCAGGTGTCGACTACATCAGCACTGATAATAGGAGTTGTTGGTGGCGTTCTAGTCGTTGGTGGTATCGTAGCATTGGATAAGTTAAAGATTGACGACCCCGTTGGTGCATGGCCTGTTCACGGCTTGTGCGGTGTTTGGGGAGGACTTGCAACAGGTTTGTTTGGAACTGGTAGCGACCTTGCCCGTGGAGAATACATCTGGGTTCAGTTGTATTCGACAGTGATCATTTGTGTCTGGGCGTTTGTGACGATGTACGCAGTGTTTATGGTTCTTAAGGCCGCTGGCATGCTACGCGTCTCACGCGAAGAAGAAGAGATGGGGCTTGACTTGTCGGAGCACGGAATGCGTGCATACGGCGATTCATTGGCCTAAACAGAAGCATGGCCTGGCAGGACCTGGGGTGATTCGAAACACGAGTAGTTAGTGTTTAACCGCCAGCAGGGACAAATTGGCTCACCTTGAGTTCTACCAGGTTACGGATTGTTCTCGATCCGAGAGGATACCCCATATGGCTCTGGAATAGTAACCGCCTTGCTGTTCCAGAGTCGGGGTAGCTCTCTTATGCTTCCAAACTCAAGGAGACTGGTTTCCTAACTCGAAACCGGTCTCCTTTTTTTCTCAAGTCAGGCTTATTACAATAGTAAAAACAAGCCCTGATATTTCTAGATTGCAATTATGAAGTTAATCGTTGCCATTATTCAACCGAGTCGATTGGAAGACGTGAAAGCCGCGTTGACAGAAGTCGAAGTTTCACGCCTGACAGTCATGGACTGTCAGGGATTTGGTCGTCAAAAAGGGCAGACGGAAATGTATCGTGGGCGTGAACTCACCGTCAACCTGTTACGAAAAACTCAACTACAGATCGCGGTTAACGATGAATTTGTAGAACCAACGATTGATGCGATTCTCAAAGCTGGACGAACAGGTGAGTCAGGAGCCATTGGTGACGGTAAAATCTTCGTTCTGCCGATGGATGATTGTGTACGTATTCGTACGGGAGAACGCGGCTCTGCCGCGATTTAAGGCTGTTTGGATCTCACCATTTGACCTAAGTACTTGTCGCGTACCGGCTCAGGAAGCGGGCGATCAAATTCAGGGGGACGCATCCCTCCTAAGTCCGTTCCCACTTCTGTCACTGAATAGGGGTCAAACAAGGCGGCACGATACTGTTGCTGTCGTATTTCTCCCCGCGGTTTGGTGATTTGCTGTTGGAAGTGCTGGCACCCAATGCTTCCCAGACTGCTTAATAGTAGCACTGTGATCTTGAGTTGGGGGCAATTCCTTAGCTGCCGCATTCTTAACAATCCCAGATTGAGAGCCATTGGATTTAATCGATAGGTGGGTGGGATTATAGTGATCGACCTAGTCTTTAGATACACCATTTTTGAATTTTGATTCACCGATTGCATCCATCTTCTATTGGATTGGCTTCTAGTTTATTTATAGGGCTCATGCTACTATTGAAGTACACTTAACAGGCTTCTATCGTGGGCTGTTTCAGCTGGTGCGGCAGCTTCCTTCCGTATGAATTTGGGGCTTTTTCACAACTGTGAAGTTCTGATCTGGCCGTCTTGATATTTCATTGGGTCACCGGGGTACAGCCGTGTGACTTACGAACATTCATTTGGATCCCCGTTTATTTTCGTTATGGCTAAGAATCCTAAAGAAGATCTATTTGCAGAATCCACCATGACTTTTGGTGAGCATCTGGAAGAGTTGCGTCAGTGTTTGTTTCGAGCAGCAATTGGTTTGGTAGTCGGAGTTGGATTTGGTTTGTTTTATGCAGACGAAGTGATCCAACAGATCCAGGTACCTCTCAAAGCATCACTTCGGTCTTATTACCGCTACCAGGCGCTTGATAATATTCAGGACAACGATATTGATAAAGCTGAATTAGCAGGCTTAATCACGAATGAAGATTACGTGTCCAATGATATTGAAGTTGAACTGGACAAGCTTTTAATGAGACTAAAAGCGGCGGTGCCCGGGCAGTTAGGAGCGGTTGACTTTGCACCGTATTCCTTTGTTCCCGATGACTTTATTTTGGAGTCTGACGACAATCTGCTAGAGCAGGATATGCAATCGAAGCATCAGAAGTTCTTTCAGCATGTCAAAGCAAATCTGGAAAGGGAAGAACCGTGGGCAGTATTTCTCTATAGCTTACTTGATGAAGCTCATCAGACGTCATTCGAGCATGTGACAACGACAGGCGATGACTCGATTGCCGAGGCAGTTGCCATATTGAATCACTGGGCTAATGATCCTGGCTTGTCCAGCAATGAGCATATTCGAGAGCTTGTAAGGTCATCGATTGAAGGGCCGACCAGTTGGTGGGCTCAGCTCGGAACTAGTGACGATGAAAATAAGATTGACGTAGATCAGGTGTTCGCAACATTGACGAATGCGATCGACGAGCCAAGAGAGGGGACAACCGTGGAAGATCGTCAACGACGTGTGAATAAATTCGCGATATCCAGTGCCTTCCCGGGCTATCTGCGTTCTGCTCGTCCAGCCACGATCACTTTGCCGGTTTGGGAAAAGAAAGATATTCGAGTACAAACTTTAAACGCTCATGAAGGGTTTATGATCTGGTTGAAAGCGGCCTTTATTGCTGGATTTGTTATAGGTAGTCCCTGGATCTTTTTTCAGCTTTGGTCCTTTGTAGCGGCTGGCCTTTATCCTCACGAACGAAAGTATGTTTACATCTATCTGCCATTCTGCCTCGCTTTGTTTTTTGGAGGGGCCGCGATGGCATTTTTTGTCGTCATGGAACCCGTTTTAGATTTCCTGTTTAGCTATAACCGTATGATGGCGATTGATCCGGACCCCCGAATCAGCGAGTGGCTAGGTTTTGTAATGTTCCTGCCGATAGGTTTTGGAATTGCATTCCAGTTGCCTTTGGTCATGTTGATGTTACAGCGAATAGGAATCTTCACCACTAAGGCTTACCTGGCAAAATGGCGAGTGGCAATTTTGGTGATCTTTATCATTGCGATGTTTTTAACTCCGGCTGATCCGCTGAGTATGCTTCTATTAGGTGGTCCGTTAACGGTTCTTTATTTTCTGGGAATTCTGTTGTGTAAGTTTATGCCGCGTAACAAGAACCCTTATGCCGAAAGTTACGATCCGGTTTAATCTTTGTCTTTTGTAGGTTTAGAGGTAAGCATAGCCTCTAAAAAATTTAGTGAACCGAACGAATCCTCGGATGAGTTTCCAAGTACTTTTAGATTAATTTGATGGCCAAAGAATCCTCCAGAAAACGTTCACGACGCTATGATCAGCGCCCAGCTCGTACCTCACGTCGTGCAGGCGATGGCTCAAATGTGCGTTTGCAAAAGGTCCTCGCAGCAGCTGGCTTCGGTAGTCGTCGACATTGTGAGGGCCTAATCACAGATGGTCGTGTACAAGTTGACCGAACAGTTGTTTCAGAATTGGGAGTCAAGGTTGACCCGGAAAGTCAGGAAATCCGAGTCGACGGTGATGTCATTGAACGTCCCACTCTGCGTTATTACGTGCTTAACAAGCCTCAGGGCGTGCTTTCCACTAATGCCGACCCGGATGGTCGAGTTCGTGTCGTGGATTTGATTGGTGACTCTAGTCATTTATTTACAATTGGTCGTTTGGACCGTAGTAGTGAAGGGCTAATCATCGTGACGAACGATGGCGATATGGCCAATAAAATCGCGCACCCGAGTTATCAGGTGAACAAGGTCTATACTGTCAGAGTCGCGGGAAGTATTCAGCGGGAACAACTTGCCGAAGTTCGTCAGGGGGTCTATCTATCTGATGGCAAAGCAAACGTGGAATCCATTCGGGTTAAACGGAGGCATAAACAGACGACAGAGCTGGAAATGGTTCTGGCCGAAGGTAAGAATCGTGAGATTCGACGCGTGCTTGCCCGAGTGGGGCATAAAGTATTGCAGTTGAAGCGAATTGCGATTGGTCCTGTGCGTTTAGGAGAATTGCCGGAAGGGGCTTATCGCGAGTTGACAGTATCCGAAGTGAAGGCGTTGAAGCTTTTAACGAGCGAACCCTCAACACCTTCGACACGCCGAAAGTTTGCAAAAAGAAAAGCCTCTACTGGAAATGACAAACGAAAAAACGTAAAAAAGACTCCTCGGAGCCGTCGTAAACCAGGAGGGGATGGACGGGGTACTACACCCGGAACGACTCGCAAGTCGGCCCGCGGAGCTGCCCGTAATTCGAAAAAACGTTCTACGAATTCGGCGAGTGGTGGCAAGAGAAAACAAGCCAAAAAAAGAAACGTAAGGAAGCATGGTTGATGTCTACTGAGCAATGTGATAACCCGTTGCACGCGGATTACTATGCAGATGGTTCTGTCCATTGCACTGTCGAAGTGGTGGAAAACGTAGAAGTTGCTCAGGATACATGGCGTATCCGATTTCGATGCCCAGAAATGGCTTCCCTATGTAAGCCCGGGCAGTTTATCATGTTGAAAATAACTGGCCGTGATGATCCGCTTATCGGACGGCCTCTCGCCGTCTTTGATATTACGCCCGATGAAAATCAGGTCCCGACAGATCTGGACGCTGTCTATCTGGTGAAAGGAAATTTAACTACCCGTTTGGTGAATGTTGCAGCAGGGCAGCATCTTGATGTTTGGGGGCCATTGGGAAATGGCTTCCTGCCTCAACCAACGCGTCACCTGGTTATGGTGGCAGGAGGGATCGGTCAAACTCCTTTTGTCACGCTTGCAAGAGAGTATCTGGGGTTGGCAAATTATGGCCGCGAATGTCCTCAGGCCGAGTCGGTAACATTGTGCTACGGTGCCCGTAACGCAGATCTACTTGCAGGAGTGGATTCATTTGAATCAATCTCAGGCCTCGATATCAAACTGTGTACCGATGATGGATCACGGGGACACCATGGTCTGGTCACAGAAGTTTTGGAACAAGTGCTTGCAGATGATAAACAGATACACGGATCAAATGACGGCGTTCGGGTAGTCTGTTGTGGGCCGGAACCTATGATGGAAGCGGTTGCCGGGGTAAGTCGGCAATGGCAAGTGCCGTGTCAGGTTTCTTTGGAAACTCCGATGGCCTGTGGAATTGGTATTTGTTTCACCTGTGTCACCAAAGTCATTCAGGAAGACGGAGCCTGGGATTATAAACGCACCTGTGTTGAGGGACCTGTCTTTGACGCTGAGAAAATCGTTTGGCACTAACTGAAAATTCGAAGTGACAGAGATTCTATTTCCGTCACCAGTCAAAAAAGCTCTGCCGAATATCAGCAGAGCTTTTAAACTCGATCCGAAGATTCGTTCATCTTCGCATTATTATTTCGGATAGAACCCGAATGTATGATTTGATCCCGCAACTTAAATTGCGGGAAATATGCTATTAGGCTTTGGCCTTTTTAATGCGAGCCTGAAGACGCGATTTGGTTCGGGAGGCTTTGTTTCGGTGAATCAAATTCTTTGCACCCGCACGATCAAGCTTTTTCTGTGCAGCCACGTATGCATCGTTGACAGTTGCCAAGGCTGCGTCTGCATCACCACCTTCGCTCCGTGCAGCGGTGTAAGCATCCAATGCTTCAGTAACACGACGGATAGATGTTCGTAAATCAGATCGTTGTGAACGGTTACGAAGACGTGCAGTTTCGTTTTGACGAAGTCGTTTTTTTGCGCTTGCAGTATTCGGCATGGTTTTCCTGTTATTTTCAGCCTGCAACTAGTGGATTAATTATTCCCGAAGGCCCGTTTTTAGAGCCAATTCAGATCTTTTTTTACCTGAGTCTCACTGGGTAGGTGTCTACTATCGACACCGATAAACAGTGCGGGAACTACATTTATCGCCTAAATAATGTACTTTGTCTAGGAGTTGATTTAGTTAGTTATCGGTAGAAACAGTACTTTTTTGAGCGAGTCGGCGACATTTTTCGAGGATTTGGTCCGCATTCATGGCTTCGGCGAGTGTTTTTATTCGATTTAACGATCGTTCGTAGAAAGATTGGCCCTCTAAGCCTGGTATTTGGTCTTCAAGACATCGGTCTAATTCCTGATTCTGGAGTTCGTTTGAATCTAACGCTTCAAGTAAAACGGAAAATATTGATAAAGCATCTTCGAATCGTCGAACTGCCTGCTGGGCTTCAGCCAGTCCTAAAAGCAATGCCAGATTCTCGGGCGCGTTTGTCAGTTGAGTTGGTCGATATTCCTCAAACAGTTTAATTGCTTCATACCAGTTCTTGGTTCCCAGGAGGCACCAACCTAATTGAACTGCCGGCAGTAGCAGGGCGGGATGTTGAGCAGACAGTTTTTGAAAATACTCAGTCCTGATTCTCCAGACTTCATGTTGCAAATCGAGAATTAATTCCTCGGAAGATTCCAGTTGTGTATGGAACGACAATCTCGTTTCTGCCTGCAACAGCCTAAGATCCAGCATTCGTTGAGTCCAGTCGGATGAATTCCCCAGCGTCTGCAATGCCTGGTGGCATGCATCGATTGCCTGCCCGTACAGATTTAAATCTTTGAGTACTTCACAAAGCTCGAGCCAGTGCTGTTGTTTACTGGGGTTTTGCTCAATTGTTTTCCGGATTGCTTCAATTTTATGAATTGACTCCTGACCGGGGAATTGTTGCGTGATGATACCAGGAAGCGATTGCAGGACTTTCTTTAGTAAGGAATTGTTTGCTGTTTTGACCAGTTGAAACATATGGTCATTTGCATCGTCAAACCGTCCGGATTGATAAAAGGCGTGGATGATTTGTACATGGACATCCGCAGAACCTGAAAAGTATTTCAAAGCAAATTCCAGATAGGTCCACTGAGTTTCAGCCGCACCAATAGCTTGGGCAGCGAAAGCGAGTTCCCGAAGGAGCCGTTCATGCCGGGCATTATGATATAACGCTTCCGGCGCTCGTTGAAGGATAGAGTCCCATTGTTGGTTATTGGCTAACCCGGCGATGCGTTTGACCAGTTTGGCATTCCGTCGTCGTTGCCGCCAGCCGTGGCGATAATGTCCCTTTTCGTAACCTGTATCAAGCGTCTGCAGAAATTCGTAGGTATAGACCGCTGCCATGGGATCCGTTTTCATGCAGTGAGCAAAGCATTTCAACGCCTGCTCATAGGCTGGCGGGTTCTGTTCGAGCCACTGCAATCCGGTTTCAAATTGATTCTGCAATTCCCGTCGCTGTTGACGTGAAAATCCAGCAGCATATTTTTCAACGCCGGAAAGTTGGTGGCTTGCAGACTCAGGGGTGACAGGTTCCAATCGAAGAAGCCCTCTTAATTAGGCAACAATGTGATTTGATATTTGGCAGTAATTCTATGACTCAGGATACATCATCTGACGGATTTGTGTATCTGGTAGGCGCTGGCCCTGGTGATCCATCCTATATCACCTTACGAGCCGTGCAGTGTCTTCAACGGGCGGACGTTGTCCTTTATGACTACTTAGTCAATCCACATATCCTTCAACATGTTAGTGCTGGTGTCGACTGTGTTTGTATGGGGAGGCACGGCCAATCTCCAGAAAATCAAAATAGTGGTGACGCCCGGAAACTTTGGAAACAGGACGAAATCAACGTAGAATGTATTCGCTTGGCTCGCCAAGGCATGCATGTTGTTCGTTTAAAAGGTGGCGACCCGGCTATTTTTGGGCGTGCCGCAGAAGAGGCAGCGGCTCTGGAGGCAGCTGAGATAGGTTATGAAATCGTTCCCGGCATAACCGCTGCTTTGGCAGCAGGCACATGTGTAGGTATTCCGCTGACCCACCGGGATAAAGCCTCTGCTGTGGCGTTTATTACGGGTCATGAACGAGATGGCAAATCTGAATTTTCTCTGGATTATAAAGCTTTGGCACAGTTTCCCGGAACGCTTGTCTTTTACATGGGGGTTACCACATCCCGCCATTGGACGCAAGCGTTACTCGAACATGGGATGCCTGCGGATACGCCGGTAGCCATCGTTCGGAAAATTAGCTGTCCGGAACAAATTACGGTAAAGTGTACACTAAAAGAAGTCGCCGATCAGTTTGAAGGCGAACATCGACTTCGCCCCCCGGCGATTGTGATTCTTGGTGATGTTGTGGGTGATAATGAACTGAATTCGTGGTTTGAACAACGTCCTTTGTTTGGTCAACGAATCCTTGTTACGCGAGCGGTTGATCAGGCTGATTCGTTTGCACAAAAATTGTCTCAACTAGGTGCAGAAGTTATCCTACAGCCAGCCATCGAGATTCGGCCTCCTCAAGAATACGAATCTCTGGATCAGGCTATCCAATCAATTGCTGATGTGAACTGGATTGTTTTTTCAAGCGGAAACGGAGTACGCTTTTTCCTGAATCGCTTAGTCGACCAGGGATATGATGCTCGTCATCTTGCACAGGCAAAGCTGGCAGCTATTGGCCCCGGCACAGCCGCGGCTCTGAAGGAGTTTAACCTCAAGGCGGATCTGCTGCCGGAAGTATACCGAGCCGAGTCGATGGTCGAGGCGATGAGGCCCTATGTTGCCAACCAAACGGTCCTGCTTATTCGTGCGAGCCGGGGACGGGAGGTGCTTCATAAAGGGCTGCGAGAAGCCGGCGCTAATGTTCAACAAATCGTCGTTTATCAGAGTCTTGATGTAAAACAGTGTTCTCCGTCTACGATGGAAGCAATAGAGCAGGGGATTGACTGGGTTACATTTACAAGCTCAGCAATTGCCCGGTCAGCGATTAGCTTACTCGGAGATTACTTGCGAGACGTAAAGTCCGTGAGTATCAGTCCGATTACCAGTGAAACGATGTGTGAATTAGGTTTGCCCCCTACAGTTGAAGCGGAGCAGCACGATCTGGATGGAATGATTCAAGCGATACTGGATTATCAGAATCTGTAAAGAATTCTGCTTGCTGCGAGAGTCCATCTTGATTTCAAACTTGGATTTTACGTTAGAATAGAAACTGCAGGTGATCTTGGTGACCCCAGAATTACTGTTGCACTTAGTGGATTCTCCGGGAGATCATCAGTGACAATTCAAAGAGCTAAATCAGGGCGACGAAAGGCGTTAAAGTCAATGGGAGCGGCTCTGGTAATGCCAGCTGCAGGAGTCACCTTGTCTGGTCTATCACCTCAGGCTAGGGCAGCTAAGCTCCGACCTGAGTGGAAAACTAGCATCAAAAGGGGGCTCGATTGGGTCGTCCGAAGTCAATCTTCGCTAGGTCACTGGACGGCTGGAACCTACCCAACAGCCATGACGGCTTTGGCTGGTACGGCGCTAATTTGTTCGGGTTCAACAACGACGCAAGGTCCATATGCTCGAGCAATTCGCAAAAGCGTCGACTACATCACAACCAAGTGCCGTAGTAATGGTTTGATTGGTGATCCATTGTCTGACAATCGATATACCTACGGGCATGGATTTTCGATGCTCTTTCTGTCTCAGGTACTCGGTGAAGAAGAGGATCTTGAACGCCGTGAAGAGTTGATTGAAATTCTAAAAAAGGCAGCTGAATTTAGTGCGAATGCCCAGACACCCTCGGGTGGCTGGGGTTATGTTAGTGCTAAAGATGGAAACAATTTCGATGAAGGTTCGACAACAATCACTCAGGTTCAAGGTCTGCGTGGATGTCGAAATGCTGGTATTCCGGTTCCAAAGCAAGTCATTGATAAGGCAAAAGATTATATTTACGGCTGTAAGAATCCGGATGGTGGAATTTCTTATAGCTCGCGTAATCGTGGTTCATCACGGCCAGCCATTACTGCTGCATCGTTGGCCTGCCTTTATAATGCTGGTGACTATGATAGTAAGCACGTGCCGGAAATGCTTGCTTACTCAAAGAAGAATCTGCACAATATTTCCGGAGGTGCGCGGTCCTTTGGACACTGGCATTACACTTATCTTTATTATGCTCAGGTAGTGTATCGCCAGGGGCAGAAAGATTGGGCTCCGTTTCGTGATCAACTTTATGCCCGGATTGCAAACGAGCAAGCTGACAATGGCAGCTGGACAGGAAACATTGGTCCGATCTATGTGACTGCCTGCAATCTGATCATGATGCAGTTGGATCATGCCTTCCTTCCTATTTTTCAGCGATAATCTTTAGAGTTTACAGTTACCGTTACTCGCTCATTAAGATTGAGGTGTTATCCCGATTCTGGATCAGCCGGAGCAGAGTATCAGAATCCAGCTCGGAATTCGCATTGGGCAGGAATAAAAGCTGAGGATTACTGATAGGAAGCTCTCCCATCTTTCTGTTCCAGCTGTCCATCAGCGCCTGTTGAATGGCTACTCGTTCGGGAGCTGGAGAAATAAATTCGTAGAAGGGTTCTCCTTCCTGCACGATTTGGTATTCAGGAAGTTTCATCAGTGATTGCGAAGTTACATATCGGGTAGCCGCGTAGTTATCATTAAGCAATTGAATCATAAAGGGCACTCGCCAGTCGGTAGCCGATGTTTCAAATGTGGGTTGCCAGCTCATATGCCAGGCAGCCAGAGTGCGTTGGACGGCATTCCCCTGAAGCAACCAGACAAGACTGGCCGCCACATTCTGATTTTGGTCGTTTAATTTGATCGTAGGGTGTCCGTACCATTGAGTCAGATTGTCTGCAGTCCACTGCAGCGTTTTATCGAGATGGCATAAATTACAGGCATTTGGCTTTTCATTCTTTTGGCTCGAGCGAATCTTAGGTGAGTCGATACGGTGACTGCGAATACCTCTCATGAGTGCATACGAAGTGTGAGGCATATGGCAATTCAAGCAACGACTCCCTTCAGAATCGACTTGATGGTGCGTGTGACGTATTAAGTCGGTAGTGTATTCAGGCTCTTTGTGGCATTGAATACATGCCTGATCTGTATTCATGTTCAACCCCAACTGTTTACTCGGTTCCTGCATTGAATGCATACTATGGCAACTGAGACAAGTCATCTCTCCATGCGTATAGCACTTACTTTGAACCAGTCCCGGATACTCACGACCACCGATACGCATCGTTCCGTCATTCCAAAACATGTTGTAGTAAAGGAGGCTGGGATCGGTGTCTTTATGGTGAATCATTTTACGATTCGCCAGTAAATCATTACCGGGCTGGTAATCGAGTCCATCCGCCAGAAATGATTCCGGATGGCTGGATTCAAACAGGCTGTGACATTGTCCACAAACCTGCGCTTGTCTTTCTTTGTCCAAGCGATCCGGATTAATAATCGTGTTGTCAGCTATTCCCGATAGTTCCACATTAATATTGGCATCGAGTAAATCCTGGTGTTTCTCGATATGTGGTTTACCGGGGCCGTGGCAGGCTTCACATGAAATGCCAAAGTCAGCAATATTGGAGTGGAATTCGATGGAGAACGGATCATCACTTGGCTGATACTGAGGTTGGCCGGCAACGGCATGACAGGCGATACATGACTGATTCCAGACAGTCGGTGGCCGACCGAATTGCGGGTCTGCAATAAATGAATCTTCATAAGGGATCCATTTTTTTTGCTCAATCATGTAGACCCATGGAAATAACCAGAGTGAATTATTATCCAGTTCTGACAGCTCGGGTTGCTCGTCCGAATGTTTCCATGACATCCAGAACATGTGCATTTTGTGAGAGCCTGTGATCATTACAATCCGTTTGTCAGCCATTTGAGGATTCGGGTGATTTCGAATCTCAGTGGGAAGTTGTCTTACTTCCCAGGCTGGATCATGAGATCGAACCCAGAACTCGTCCCCTTTACGGTAAATTTTGTATGTGGTGTTTCCGAGCTTCATTTCACGCCCATCAAAGTCCGCTTTAATCGTTTCCGGCGAAGCGATTTGGGTCATGGTTCGGTGATAGGAAGAATGCCATGACTGGTGTTCCTGTTGATGACACTTTGCACAAGCCTGAGACCCCACATAGTTCTTGTGGTCAGTTAGATTAGGAGTCGCTGCCTGAAGCTGTTGATCAGATACCGCCTGGCGAACATTGACTTGCGGTTCCGGCGGACGATATTCCAGAGTTTGATTATCTGATTCATGTGTGAACCAGAATGCGACAGCCACACCAGCCAGAATTAGAAGACTGACCAGAGTGGCTTTACGTGCTTTACCATGCTGGCGTACGATAATCGGAGTACATGCCAGAGGCATGAAGAAGATCGCAAGTAAATAGAAGAACAGTGGTTGCACGGTTTACACAGACAGGAAAATTTATTGGTTTGAGCGGAATTGTCCTATTGAGTCGAGTAGTACCCTTTTACAGTTTCGGTATTGGGATTCGGGGAGCATTAGGGGGATTTGGTCTGGGCGAGGGGGGAGTCCGATAAACTGGCATTACTTCCAGCCCGAAGCCTCTTTTTAGTTCTTCTGCTGCTCGTTCGGCCCAAGGTGTACCGGGATGTAATTCGATGACTTTCTCAAATAACTCAGACGCTCTGTTAATGTAAGGACGACTGATCTCTTCAGCTGACAGGTCGAGACGATTGCGAAGGTCCCAGCGAACAAGTCGTCGGTTAGGCGGCAGTAGTTGAGGGACCTGTTTGGGATTTCGGATGAAAGCTTCCAATGCAGCGCCGTATTCATAGACTCGAGCCTGGTAAGCGATTATCTGAGCATAAATCAGATCGTAATTTGCCTGCCAGCGTGCGTTGAGCTCGTCTTCTCGGAATTGATATGCTTCTTCCATCACGTTTTGAGCGTTGGCTAGATAATTAATATATAGCTTTGCCTTTTCCTGCTCCTGACGGGCGCGTTGCAGAAAGGCATTGGGATCCCGGGGAAACGTCATGCCAAGTTCGATAATGCGAGCAGTTTCTTCATTAAGTGGATTAAGGTCGACGATGACCTGCCAGATAAATGATCGTAACGGATAATCATTACGCATTGTCAGTTGTTTTTGGCGACTATCCAGGTCAGGCAGATAGGGTTTCATTGCTTTTAGTTCATATCGACGCTTGTTCGCTTCGCCTCCGACAAGATCTTTCTCAACGGTTGGTAGCATGAAAAAGATCCCGCCCGATTCCCGGGCAATCCGGCATTGTTCATAGGGCCCAAATCCACTCGAAAATGCATCTCGTCGCCTACGGAAACCATTAGTTTGTAATTGTTCTACAAAGGCTGTTTCTGGTCCACGGTCCACCTGTAGCCAGTGGTTCACTCCGGTTTGCGGGTGCCGCCAGTTCATATAGGCATGAGGGTACCCAAACACTGCTTCACGCCCCAGAAAGTAGGTCCGGCATTTCATTTCCTTGGCAGTTGTCACGGCCATTTCCAATGTTTGGATGTTGTTTTCCGGTTCACCGCTTTCATCCGAGACAACGATTAAGGCCATCTGTCGTTTGCCACGCGCGCGATACGCTTCGTGATCGTTGATCGCGCGAGTAATGGCCGGACACATGACTTCAAACCCTGACGGATCAATAGGGACTTCGTTAATTGCTCTACGAATTAATTCCAGATCCGATGTTGGTTTTCTGGTGTGCTGTATATAACCAGAGCCATAACTGGCGATGGCTGTCAGTAAATGGTCACCCGCTGCCTCATCGGCAAGCCCCAGTTCGGCGTACACTTTGTTAATTCTTTCACGGATCTCTCTTTGATCATTACGCATACTGACAGATTGATCAAACAACCAGACCACAATGACATCACCTTCCTCGAGCATGAAGATGATTTCCTGGGTGATACGGTCGATAGCCTGTTCCAGATTGTCAACGACTTCACGCGGATCCCCATAGCTTCCAATCGGGATATCTGTCATAAGGCTGGCCTGGAGACTGGCAGGTACCGTCAGGTCTGCCAACTCCACTCCGGTATCTTCCGCTGAATCCTCGATTACTTCGGCGTTAAAGGTGGGGTCTGCAAACTGTCCAACACCATTGGCACTGGGGAGCCCTGCTATCGTAGATGACTGCTGAGAATTAGTTAACTCGGTTGCCGGATCGATATTTTCTTCCAACTCCACGGTAACAAGTTCTTCCGGGCGATCCAATTCTTCCTCTCTTGTCTCAATCACCACGATATTAAACGATTCAAGAATCTCGGGAGTCAGCGTAAATAAGCCTAAAATGATTAAAATTGCAGCATGGATGAACGTGGAAAAACCGAGCGCTCCGGCGCCTACAATGAAATCGGTCAGACTTCGTCGTGTGACCTCAGCGTCGCCACTACCTTCATCACTTGTATGTGCCTCGCCAGCCGATATTAATTTTGCGTCATCCTGCAGATGATCCGGGATCAGGTTTTCCGAAAGGCTGGACATGATGAGTGCTAACGAAAATTAAGACGAGGAAATGAGAGATTGAGAGAGCTATTGTCGCAGTTTGTCTTCAACTGAATTATAGGTTAAACGAGAGATGGAGTCTTGGGGGATTAGGTTTATGCCTGACTGTGAGTGCTCCAGAAGATTCACAGGACGTAAGGACTCGTCACTTCCGGAGTCCTTTGATTACAATAAGAATTGTCACGGACAATCAGTCAGATTAGGGTATCCACCTTTAAAGTCTATATTCATGAGTAAAAATGCAGTTTACACCGGTTCCTTTGATCCCATTACACTGGGGCACCTCAATGTCATTGAACGATCAAGCAAGATGTTCGACACATTGGTTGTGGGGATTGGTGTCAACGTTGAAAAGAAATCTCTCTTTTCGCCAGAAGAGAGAAAAGAGCT
Organism: Planctomycetaceae bacterium; assembly: GCA_002717145.1. Classification (GTDB taxonomy): domain Bacteria; phylum Planctomycetota; class Planctomycetia; order Pirellulales; family Pirellulaceae; genus UBA721. The sequence continues at coordinate 17,783 of PBCP01000037.1, forward strand.
TGTCTCTCGTGTCACTTCGCAATGGGAAAACGTCGTTGTGGAGACCTTCGATGGTCTGGCTGTTGACTTCGTCCACCAGCAGAATTCCAGCGTGATGGTACGTGGCGTACGTCCCCTTACTGATATCGCTGGCGAGTTCACGATGTTGATGGCAAACCGCCAATTAGCACCTGATATTGAAACAGTCTTCCTGATGGCGGATGAAGAATTTGCACACGTCTCCAGCACGCTGATCAAACAGATAGCTCAGTTTTCTGATGACGAAATGCTCGCTCGTTTTGTGCCTGAACAGATTATTGAAGAACTACGGGCTAAAATGACTTCTTGAGTGCGACTCGCGTTAGTTTGAAAACTATGCAGCCGGAATGTGAGCAGGTGGCTTTATGTGAAGGGAACGAAGTAATGTGGCTGCAGAACGGATCGGCGTGATATCGATATTGCCGCGTTCGCGTAATTTGCTAAGTGACTGAAGAAGTCCTGCAATTTTAGTTGCGGGGATTTGGTTCTGAAGCATCGATTGCAGATCGATTTGAATATGCTGGAATGGAGATTTGGTTTTCATTCGGATCGCAGACTTCAGAATCAGTTCGCGGACTGGATTTGAAAGTTGTTTGGCCCACTGCAGCGGAGCCGGAGCTTCCCAGACCCCAAAACGTAAGGAACTTGGTTCGAGCGATTTGACCGAAAGTGATTTCGGTTGAATTCCGCAGTAAGGATTAACCATTGAGATTTTGTTCCTTACGAGCAAGTTAAGGTTTTCCTGCTCGATGCGACTGTTGGTACTAAGCGTGGTGATCCGTATTCCCAAATTTCGACTGCGGCTGATTAGATCGTTCAGGTGATGTGAAAGCTCCTTCCGTTGATCGATCTNCCCGGCAGTGTTGAGGAAAATGGATACTTCCTGGGAATTGTGGGAGCGTTGTGTGAGTTCATGAGCGTCTTGCAGGCGAAGGTCATGGAGAATCCACGTGGCAACAATGTCGTTTTCTTCAAGCTCATGAAGAATATGATTTCTTAGTTCGTCACGCTGATGTACATCGCCCGTCCCGACAGATTGGCGGGATGGTAAATTAACCGACAGGAGAACTTGAGGTATAAATGACACGTAAACAGATCAATCAACAAAGGGGACATAGGTACTTTGTGTCTGTCGAGCATTAGGTGAAGAGGTCAAACGTGTGCAGCAGGGAGCCCGGTATATTAGCTATCGACCTCGGAAAGGCTGGTTTGGGAAGACTTCGGCCGATGAGTCGCTTGTTAGACGAAACTGCAGGATAGTTATAACGATTATGTGGATTGTAAGAGTTTCGCAGAAGTCGGGTTGTTAGCGTTGACCGTCCTCAGCGATCAGCTGGTTTATGCCACAGCATTAACAATAAGTGCCAATAATCGATCCAGATCCTGTTGGTTATTATAAGCGTGCGGACTAATTCGTAGTCTACCATCCCGATGGCTGAGGACGATTCCGGCCTCAAGGCATTGCCTTCGTAATTGCGTTAGATCCACTTCGGGCAGTGTGAAACAAGTTATGCCACTCTGATGCTCCGTATCTGAAGGTCCGTAAATTACGGCACCAAGCGCCGTAAGTTCTTGTTGCGCGTACCGGGTGTAGTTCAAAATTTGCTCGGCAATCGGAGACTGAGAAGGCGTCACGCCGAGCGTTTGCAAGAACTCAAGGCTGGCACCAAAACCAAGAGTTCCGACCATATTCTGCGAACCACCTTCATAGCGTGCGGCCTGTTGTCGGGGCTTCCAATCGATATGACTAAAGTCATAGGCATTGGCTACGGAGTGCCAGCCCACCATCAGTGGGCGAAGTAACTCAAGGTGCTGCTTTTGAAGATAAAAAATACCCGCTCCTTCTGGCCCCAACATCCACTTATGCCCATCGGCAGCTAAGAAATCGATTCCCAGTTCTGCTACGTCCAGAGGAAAAACGCCCAGCCCCTGAATGGCGTCGAGCAGAACATAAATACCACATTGATGAGCGTCGTGGATGATGGATTTGAGTTGATTTTTGTTAAAACGGTAACCACTGCTAAAAGAGACCCAGCTTATTGAAATGATTCGAGTTCGGGTATCGCAATGCTCGAATAGGCGATTCAGATCAGGGATACCGCGATCGACTTCAACAACTCGCGTACTGACACCGCGGGAACGTAGGTTCATCCAGGGGTAGAGGTTGGCAGGGAATTCATTCGCAAAAGTTACGATGTTGTCACCGTCCTCCCAGGGGAATCCTTCAGCAACCAGATTGATTCCAATTGAAGTATTAGGAATGAAAGCGATCTCATCTGCGGCCGCGTTAATCAGATTCGCGGCACTGCGTCGAATTGCTTCGACTCGTTTAGCCCATTGAGGCCAGCAAACATCTCCCTTCGTTGTGGCTTGCTCTAACCATGTTGAGATCGCCTCTGCCGTGACTTGCGGCAAAGGGGCAACCGCTGCATGATCGAAATACGCCAGATTTTGAGCGACCGGCATTTGCATTCTCAATTGTTGGTTCAGAGGAGATTCAATCGGGATCATAAAATTGTTTTTTATTGTTGGGCATAAAGAGCGGTTAATATAACTACGGAAAAAAGACGGTTCTGCTTTTCGCGGTCAGGATAGACGATAGAATACACAGAAATTATGAATGAAAATTGCTAAATCCGTGTCGCGTTAATCATTTTTAGTGGATTATNCTATTTGCTCAACGGTGATGGTTGTGAGACGAGCATTGTTGAATTTGGAAGCGATTGAACCAAAGATGACGACCAGTTGAGGAAACTAAAGCGTGTCGAAAATCATGTGTATTTTTGGATTGTCAGTAGCTGTGTTGCTATTGTTAGTCTTCGCACTTGATCTAGCTATCAAGATTCCGTTTTCCAGAGCGAGCATGATTATGGATATAGGTGGAGTGCTCGGCGCTTTGGGATTGGGAGTAATCAGCTTTACTACGTTGCGTGAACAGAGCTAACCCACCCTGTAGTTCACATTCGAGAACTTGCTTAGTCATCTTAGGACTGTGAACGCTTCGCTGTTATCTCAACAGCTTTGAGTAAGCCACGGGCTTTATTGAGCGTTTCCTGATACTCCATATCAGGCTGGCTATCAGCCACGATTCCCGCCCCTGCCTGTACGTAGAGTTTATCGTCTTTGATGACGAATGTTCGCAGTGCAATACAAGTATCCATGTTACCGACATAATCAATGTAGCCTACTGCGCCGGCGTACGGACCACGTCGATGACGTTCCAATTCGTCGATGACTTCCATCGCTCGAACCTTAGGGGCTCCTGAAACCGTGCCTGCGGGAAGGCAGGCCGCAAGTGCATCGAATGCATCCTTATCTTCTCGCAGCTGTCCTGTGACATTGGATGTGATATGCATGACATGGCTATACCGTTCAATGACCATCACATCGGATAATTCCACTGAACGATATTGAGCAATTCGTCCTACATCGTTGCGTCCTAGATCGACAAGCATGACATGTTCCGCACGTTCTTTGGGGTCGGCGAGCAGTTCCGCTGCGAGCTGCTGATCCTCTTCGTCGGTGGCGCCTCGCGGTCGAGTACCTGCCAGAGGCCTGACGGTTACTTTACCGTCGACTACACGGCACATGATTTCCGGTGAACTACCGACAAGCGTAACGTGGTCTGTTCTCAGAAAGAACATGAATGGACTCGGATTGACGACTCGTAACGACCGGTACAATTCAACCGGATCGACGTTTAGTTCCATTTCCAGCCGCTGACTAATTACGACTTGGAAAATATCACCGGCANGAATGTATTCGACACATTTGTTGACAGCATCTTCGAACTCGCTCTGCTGAAAGTTCGAAGTATAGCTCAACGTGTCTGTTCCGCCCGAAGTGTTGATGTCAGCCATCGCAAGTGGAGCCGGAGCGGCAAGTTGGTCTACCAATTGGTCAACTTGGGCNAGTGCTTGATCATAGGCACGACNAGCATCTCCCTGATGCTNGTCGATCCGAGCCATGACAATGACAAACATGGTCTTATTCACATTGTCGAAAACTACCAACGAGTCATAAAAACCGAAGGTCATATCAGGTATTTGACGGTCATTTTCTGGCGGATGAGGAAGATTTTCGACATAACGGATGACGTCATAGCCAGCATACCCGATGGCTCCCCCGTTAAACGGTGGAAGTTCATCCAGTTGAGGAGCCTTAAAAGAGTCCACCAATTGTCGTAAGTCATGAAGCGGATTGTCAGACTGACGAGTTTCCGTCTCTCCATCCCGCGTGATGGTTACTTCCTCACCACAGGCATTGATTACCATGAACGGATTGGTGGCAAGGATGCTGTGGCGACCAACTTTTTCACCGCCGATTACACTTTCAAACAGGCAGGCATCTTTACCATCATCCAGTTTTTGAAATGCCGAGACCGGTGTAAGGCCATCGCTGAGCATCCGCCGGTAGACAGGTACTAGATCATGATCTTTAGCAAGGTCGGTAAAAGCTTCGAAGTTTGGCAAATGTGACATAGAACGAAGGTTGAATTGAACGATATAATTAAGGTGCTGTAGGGTTACCTTGACAGGGTGATGCCCATTGATAGAATCCTAACAGTTATTACCGCATCACGGGAACAGAGACTGTGGTAACGCGGCCTATGTTCCTATTTTGAACAGGTTTTTGATTTGCTGATACTCCCCTGAAGACTGGTTTTTGCCAAAATTAAGTCAGCATTTGGACCATCAGAATCAAGACCGTGGATAATGCTTCATGAAGTGCCAGCACTGCGAAAAGCCAGCAACCTTTCACATCACTGAATTGACAGATGATGTGCCGGAAGAATTGCATCTCTGTGAAGAACATGCTCGGGCTTATCTTATGCAGGCTGACCTCAAAGAAGATGATGTTCCATCCATTGCTGGGGCGTTGGCACAGCACTTGAAAATTAACGAGGCAGCCGAGCAGCTTGCCAAGCTCGACCAGCAGGCTTGCCCGTTATGTGGTATCACTTTTTATGAATTTCGCCATGTGGGGCGACTCGGCTGCCCTCACGACTATATCTGTTTCGAAGATGAAATTGATCCGATTATTTCCAATATCCATTCTGCAACGGCTCACGTTGGTAAAAAACCACGAGGCGCTGCGGAGGGGACCGATAAACGGACAGAGTTAATTCGATTGCGTCGCGAGATGGAACAGGCGATTCAGGTGGAAGATTATGAAAAGGCTTCCAACCTAAGAGACCAGATCGCCGGTATTGAAGAATCATAGTCCGGCTAAGAGGTGAATCGTGTTTTTGGATGAATTAGTCGGAAACGGTGGCGAGTGGCTTAAGGGAACCGGGCCGGAATCAGATATTGTGATTAGCTCACGTATTCGACTTGCCAGGAATCTTTCTGAGTTTCCTTTCGTACGTAAGTGCTCTGACAGCGATAAATCCGCCATTGAAAGTCGCGTTGCCGAATTTATCAATCAGGATTCTAAGTGGAGTGATCCTGTCTGTTACCATCGGGTCGATGAAATGAACGATCTGGATCGTCAGTTTCTAGTCGAACGTCGGTTAATAAGCCGAGAATTGGCTGAAAGCAATGGGGCTCGCAGCGTGCTGATTGATGCAGGCGAAAAATTCAGTGTAATGATCAATGAAGAAGATCATTTGCGGATTCAGGCGGTGCAAAGCGGGCTGGATTTGACGGAAACCTGGCATAGAATTAATGCCATTGATGACTTTGTGGACTCTTGCCTGCATTACGCATTCCATCCTCGGTTTGGCTACCTCACGGCCTGCCCAACGAATGTCGGAACAGGGATGCGAGTAAGTGTCATGCTGCACCTGCCGGCCTTGGTCATGACCCGGGAATTGGAAAAGGTGTTCCGGAGCCTTCAAAAGATCAATCTGGCTGTTCGGGGGCTCTACGGTGAAGGCTCAGAAGCTATGGGCGATTTTTACCAGATAAGCAATCAAATTACTCTGGGCAAGAGCGAAGTCGAATTGGTGCAACAGGTTAATGAAGTGATTCCGGTGATGATTGAATATGAACGCAAGGCCCGTGATTTCCTGCTGCGTGAGAGTCGGGATGAACTAAGTGATCGGATTAGTAGGGCTCACGGTATCCTACAAAATGCCAAGACGATCAGTAGCGAGGAAACAATGCATTTGCTTTCGAGTATTCGACTCGGAGTAAACCTTGGATTGATTGAGGTTGATTTGCCTACGCTCAACCGTCTCTTTCTACAAACGCAGCCGGCTCATTTGCAGAAAATGGTTGGAGGGAGACTGGAGATTGCTGATCGCAATATTCAGCGTGCACTCTATCTCAAAAAGTCATTCAATATTGATGAGAATTAGATCGACGAATTCTTCGACAGGAATCTAATTTATTGGCGCTGCCAGTCTTCCGGAGTGTCGAGGTCGACAAGCGGTGACCGATCCTGAACTTCGAACGTTCTTCCGAAGTAGAAGTCCCAAAGCGCGTTGAGCCCCTGATCTGCCGAAAGTTGAAAGACACCTGTAACAAACGGCCAGGGAAACAGAGTAGGGTGGCCTTTAGTACCCTCAAATGATGGTGCGATGATCGCTGCAGCATCGGGATTATGTTGCTCAAGTACCTGGTCAATCAGCCAGGGGGAGAGGTATGGCATGTCTGCAGGAGCGAGCAAAAAAGCATCGTTGACGCCCATAGGATAGTGTTCCGCCGTGTATTTTATTCCGGCTAGCACTGAATCTTTCATTTGTTCGGGGGGGGGATTTGTAATAGCGATATCCACATCGAATTCGTCCAGATGATCTCGAAGCTTTGTATCATCTTCCCGGACGACGACGATCACTCGTTTTACACGACTGGCTAACCAGGCATTTATTACATGACTTATTAGTGGCTCGCCCTCGAAATCTTTCAGGAGTTTAGGCTCTCCCATTCGTCGACTTAAGCCCGCAGCGGGAATGATGGCTACAAAATTCATTCCGATAGGTTAACTCCGTCAGGGCGTCCTGGAACAAATCCGTCGCGATTTCGATGAGAGACAAGCTCTGCGCAGATGCTAACGGCAATTTCCGGAACCGTTTGAGAACCGATATTGATCCCCAGAGGAGCATGAACGTGTTCTAGTGACTGGCGGTCGATACCGGCATCCAGCAGATCATCGAAAATCAGTTTGATTTTTCGACGGGATCCGATAAGCCCTACATATCGTGCGCCTCTTTCTGCTAAATGATAGAGCGCTCGTTGATCATGATTGTGGCCTCGGGTCACAATTAGACAGTAGGTATGCGGCGTAATGGTCAGATTTGGGAGGACATGTTCAATGTCTC
>PBCP01000038.1 GCA_002717145.1 Planctomycetaceae bacterium
CGTAGCAACAATGGTCGATCAGGAACCCTTACCGCACTCGACCTGGATTAATCCACATCCTGCTTGTATCCTGCCTTTATCCCTTGTAGGAAGTTCCCCAACCTTGGCTCGTCCCCTTATCCGATTGATTGGAAAAAAACGTGGTCGTCACCACAGCGTTTCGCATCGTGTGGGGATGTGGGGAGATTTTGCATTCAGTCTCACCCTACTGATATTTGGCGTTCTGGCAGGCATAGCTCTGATTTCCCGAACCCGACATTCCGGTCCGGAGCTCTCGGTCGACATCTGGCTCATGGCATTGGTTGTTCTCACTTTTATCATCTTTGGAGCTCAGGGGCTGATTCGCAGTATTCTGCAAAGCCGCATGGGAGACGGACTAAGGTTCTCGTTTCAACGCAATGTCACTAAATTTGATTTTTCACAACGGGTGCGGGGAGGACTAAAACTCCCCAATGTCCCGCTGTTTGACACTATTCTGACGAGTCGCGGAACGGTGCAAAAATGGCGTCTCCCCATGACCACTGGTCAACCGGTCAAAACTCTGGCTGTCATCATTTTCTTCTCCATCTGGGTTTGTATCTCCGTCGTGTTGATCTATTATTCAGTTTCACAATATCTCGGCACCGAGGACGAACTCCATTTCAGTTGGTGGCTTCCCATCCTTTCTCTACCACCTTCGATCGGTCTTTCGATCTGGGCAGGACGTTTCTTAAAGGATCAATTACAGGGCCGAATCACCATCGACCCTTTGAAACTTGAAATTTCTCAACAGCCTCTTTATCCGGGACAAACATACGACGTCACGGCGATTCAACGAGGATTGTTACACGTACGTTCTTTGCGAATTTTTCTGGTTTGTGAGGAAATCACCAGTTTCCATCAGGGTACAGATGTTCGTACCGAAACACATGAAGTAATCCGGGAACGGGTTTTTCAGCAACGACGCTTTGAAATCAAATCCGGTGAACCCCTTAAAGAGACTTTTCAGATTGAGATTCCGGCAGATGCCATGCACAGTTTCCAGGGACATTACAACAGCCTGCAATGGAAACTGGTTTCGATTGGTCGTTACCGCGATCTACCAGAAATCCAACGCAACTATGCGTTGATCGTGCATCCTTCATCTCCGCTTGCTCGTGTTGAAGGGGAATCTTCATGAATTTTGATCCATTGATCAGCGTTAAACTGAATCACGCCAGTCGTGAATACCAACCCGGTGATCTGCTGGAATGTGAATATCAGATCGATGCCATCGACCGTGATGCGTTAAAGAGTGTGGAGGTGGCAACGATGTGGTACACATCGGGTAAAGGAGATGAAGAAGAAGCGTTCCATTATTACGAACGCCAAACCACTCGTAATACCAATGGTGAAGTCGATCTGCGTGAATTATCCCACTTCTCCACCGAATTGCCTCTCAGTCCACTTAGCTATGCCGGTACCAACCTCAACATTATCTGGTGCGTGCGAGTGCGGATCGTTGTTCAGTCCATTGACCAGCCTCCCAAGGAATTTAAGTACTCCCAGCCATTTCAGTTACATGCGTACCAATCCACTTAGTAACGAACAGATTGTAAATCCGTTTGAAACCAGATGGATTCGACCTGACGCCATGGAATACATCCCATCCAAAATCCGGGCCGAATCTAAGTTACCGGCGTTGCTGGACAAAGTCCTAAACAGTGCCTCAAGTTGGGAAATCATTGGGCCACACGGCGTTGGAAAAACGACTCTTGCTCATTCTTTATGCCGCATCGCGGCCACCCGCTGCATTCCAACCGAATTGATCCGTTGCGGCCAGGTACCATTTTCTGAAATCAGAAGATGCTTACAGCTACCAGGACAACTGACCATCCTGGACGAATTTGAACAACTCCGTTGGTGGCACCGTCAGCGTTTAAGACATCTAGCAAAACGGGGTCGAGTCCGATTCATACTGATCGCCCATCAGTCTCAGGGATTTCCATTATTGACGAATCCCCAGACTGACCTCAAGACACTTCAATCAATCGTCAAACGCCTTCAAGCGAACCAAGGATTTAATGAAGTTGTCTCTTTAGCTGATGTGGAATCATTGATGGCTCAACACGGCCGGAATTTCCGCGAAGTCCTGTTTGCCTGTTACGACTTATTTCATCAAAGGCAAATAAAAAACCGGCAGTGAATGGCTAATTCACTGCCGGTCAACGCGAATCCTCGCCAGCCTGATAAATAAGACTGACAGAGAGATGTTTTATTTCACAGGAACCCAACCTTCGTCATCGACAACGATGATTCTAGGGGCACTTTTTAAGGACGCAGGAACAACATAGTATGATCCGATCTCGGGCGTAGCCTTGCGTGCCGTCTTGTCCAATGGATTTATCAATTTAGGTGCATCACCTGTTTCCTGAGTGTCCTCGGCATCAGGATCAGGAATCGGAGCGTTGCGATCCTGCTCCGGAGCTTTTTCCGATTCGGAAGTATCTGAATCGGACGCTTCCGAATTAACAATCGGTTTTTTCAAAACCGACTCATCCTCCCCCGTCGTGGAAGGTGTCTCCACCTTTCGCACTTGAGTAGGTTCTCCTTCGGCAGCTTCTGGTTGATTTAATGCTTCCGGAGCTAGCTGTGGCCGAGTATCAGCAGGCTCTACATTTTGCAAAGATTCATCTGCTGGCTTAGCTTGCTGTTTGTCGTAGTAAGGTTCTTCTTGCGAGTCAGTATTCGCAACAGGTTCCGGACAACGTGGGAAAATTGGTTCCAGCACATCACCTAAACGAGGAACATAAACCCGATTCAGCAGATTTTTTTCCGAAGACTCCAGTACAGGACGGTAGTTTTCAACTGGCACCTGCCGAAGCTGCCACGTATATGTTTCCACGGGCTTAAGCAAAACCGACTGACCTGGCTTCGCACCTAAATCCAAAGATGGGCGATACAAAGTCGTTGGGACTTTGACCCACTTGGTTTCGTAACGAGTCTCCTTTTTGTAATCGACAACCACCTGTCGAGGGTTTAACAGATTGAGTGGGTTGATCACTTCAGTTCCAACCGAATACGGTTTCCGGACTTCGACTCTCTCGTCCCCCTGTTCAGGAGTATGAACTTTGAGGATTGGCTTTTTACCAGTTAAATAATCCAGAACCTGAGCATCAGCCGATTGTGTCGCTAGCAGAGCTAACGTGATGGCAGCAACCATCATGCATTTGGGATTAGACATAATACTACTTCTCTCTCTCTTCGCGTTGAGCTTCAATCTGGCACCTCTCACAGTGCCGCCCTAATGATTTAGTTTGACTAGCAGCTCTCACCATAGGCAAGAAGCTTTTTGGATTTACCAGTCAATTAACCGAATATTACGATTTTTCCGAATATTCGGTCTCTCATTGCTTGCTAACTAGTACTCTCACATACGAGCTAGAAAGATTCTCGTGAGGCCTTGAAAAACCAACTCCCGCGTCAGTTTTTCAAGGGATAGACTCAGTTGCCGTTACTGTGTTCTCTCACGTCATATAAGAAAGTAGGTTACTGTTTTTGACCAACGCGGGATAAAACAGATTTATTTTGAATTTATTTCTCCTGCTGTATTTCGTATCAGTGCGCCTTGAAGGACACCCCCACGGAAAACTAATCCATTTGCGATATAATTGGATTGCAATTCACATCTCTCTCATCAACCGCCGCTAAAAGGAACGCAATGGACAACGGAAAGATCTCAGCTCAAATCACTAAATTGGCAGATTTGCTGGAGTTTCAAGGTGCCAATTCCTTCAAAATCCGAGCCTATCGACGGGGCGCCCGCGTGATCAAGGACTCTACTGACTCGTTTACCGCCATCGTCAATAACGATCCATCGCAATTACTCGAGATCGATGGCATCGGCAAAGGAGTGGCTGAAAAGATAACTCAGCTAATTCAGGATGGAGAGATTGCGGAGATTAACGACATTCTGGAAACAGTCCCGCCCACGGTTTTAGATATATTACGAATCCCGGGCCTCGGTCCCAAAAAGGCTGCCGCACTGTATCAGGAACTTGGCATTCAGACTCTCGAACAATTACAGGCAGCTTGTGAAAGCAACGAAATCCAGCAACTCAAAGGATTCGCAGCGAAAACGGAGCAAAGTATTCTTGACGGAATATCCATTGCAGCGGCCGCTAACGAACGCATTTATTGGTCTGACGCAGATGAATTAGCGTTGTCACTCAGAACACATCTGGAAAGTTGTCAGGCTATCAAACGACTGGAATTCGCCGGAAGCTATCGTCGTGGCCGAGAAACCGTTGGCGACCTCGATATACTTGTTGATTCAACAGAAGCTCAGATGGTGATGGAGCACTTTGCAAAGTACCCTGACCTGGAGCAGGTCATCGTTCAGGGTGACACGAAAATGTCTATCCGGGTAGGTAACAGTTTCCAGGTCGATCTGCGAGTTGTAGAAGCAGATGCATTTGGAGCTGCTTTGCAGTATTTCACCGGTTCGAAAGATCACAACGTTGAATTACGAGGTCGCGCGCGTCAGTTGGGTCTGAAGATCAATGAATACGGGGTCTTTCAGGTTGATGGTGACCAGGAAACGTACATCGCCGGTGCCACAGAAGACGAAGTTTACCAAGCTTTAGCCCTACCATGCTTCGCTCCTGAAATCCGTGAAGCAAGAAATGAATTCCATTGGGCTACAGAAGATTCCATTCCGGAATTGATCTCCGCGGATCAGATCTGTGGCGATCTGCATATGCACACGACTGCAACCGATGGAAAAGCCTCCATTGGAGAAATGGCTGATGCTGCTCGAGCCAGAGGACTTAATTACATCGCAATCACGGATCATTCACAACGAGTCACCGTCGCCAACGGTTTGAACACCGAACGTTTACTGGCGCAGTGGACGGAAATTGATCGGATTAACACATTACGCGATGACGACTTCCTTATTCTTAAAGGTATCGAATGCGATATCCTTGAAAGCGGTCCAATGGACTTGCCTGATGAAGTGCTTGAACAAGCGGATTGGGTGATCGCTTCAGTCCACTTCGGACAAAAACAATCGATTCAACAAATCACCGATCGGATAACTGGAGCATTGGAAAATCCTCATGTTGACATTATTGCGCATCCTACCGGACGCTTAATCAATCGCCGGGAAGCTTATGAAGTCGACATGGAAGCTGTTTTTCAGGCGGCTAAGGAGAATAGGAAGATGCTGGAACTCAATGCAAATCCTGTCAGACTGGATCTTCACGACATTCACTGTGCGATGGCTCGCGAAAGAGGTGTCCCTATCGTGATTAGCAGTGATGCTCATAAGATCACAGGATTGGATGTTATGAAATACGGTATCAAACAGGCACGGCGTGGAGGGCTGACAAGCGATCACGTGGCAAATACTCGTAGTTGGCACGACCTTCAAAGCATGCTTTCAGGATAACAATCCGGTACACTGAAATTCGCAACTTAGATTTTCCGTTAACCTAAAATGACTTTTGTGAGATACCTTTCGATGAACTTAGAGCCTTCCATTCTGCACCGCAGAACATTTTTTCAAACCTCGACGGCGATGCTCGGTATCGCATCATTACCTTCATTAGCATCGGCGATCGATCCGATCAAACGCAACGGCCTTGCTAAATTCAAATACTCTCTTGCCGCCTATAGCTATCGCAAGTTGCTTCAGGGTGATGATGCCAGTATGTCGCTTCATGGATTCATCGATGATTGTGCAAACTTCGGACTGGAAGGAACGGAATTAACCTCCTATTACTTCCCGAAGGAGGTAACGAATGAGTATCTTCTTTCATTAAAGGAACACTGTTTCCGTCTTGGCCTTTCGATCTCGGGCACCGCAGTCGGCAACGACTTCGGACACCCTGAAGGGGACCCCAAACGTCAGGAACAGATTAATTATGTCAAAACATGGATTGATCACGCAGCAGTCATGGGCGCTCCGACGATTCGAATTTTCGCCGGACATACCAAAAAGAATCAGACGGAGCAGCAAGCACACAAACTGATGGTCTCCGCCATCGAAGAATGTTGTGATTATGCCGGGACGAAAGGAATTGTACTGGCGTTGGAAAACCATGGTGGCCCGACTGCAACCGCCAAAGGATTAATGAACTTCGTCAATGATGTGAATAGCCCGTGGTTCGCGGTAAACCTTGACACCGGAAACTTTTCCAGCAATGACGTTTATGCTGAGCTCGCAGAAGTTGCCCCATACGCGATGAACGTTCAAGTTAAAGTTGTCACCCGCAATCAGGCTCGAGAGACAGCGCCCACAGACTTCAAACAACTTGGAAAAATACTCAAGGACAGCAATTATCGTGGCTTTGTCGTGCTTGAGTACGAAGAGTCTGGTGACCCGCGAAAAGAGTCGGAACATTATCTGGAGATTCTGCGGGAAGCGCTTGCCTAAGCAGCGCTCAGCCAATCTTAAGCACGACGAAAAAAGGCTGTGTCTGACCAACAGACACAGCCTTTTTATAAGGTCCGTTTGATTGAGAAACGGTTACTTCTTTACTCTCTCAATCATCTTTTCAGTACGCTCACGAAGTTTACCTATGACTTCCTTCGCACGATCCGCACCACCTTTAACAACCTCACCCGCTTTACCAGTCACATTCTTAGCCGTCTCAGTTGCTTTGCGAGGCAGTTTGCTGTCTTCCGAAGCCCCCGAATTGGATGCATCTTCTACTTTTTCATCATCACTGTCTTCTTTTTTAGCATTGCAAACCGGGCAATCTTCTTTGCCTGTGCATTCCGTCTTTTTCAGCAAGCCTTTGGCTCGACTGAACACTTTACTAACGACTGAACAGCAGCCGTCTTTGTCTTCACAACACTCTTTTTTCTCATCGCAACAACCAGACTTTTTCAGGCTGATTTTTGGCAATTTCAAGTCAACTAGTTTCTTTGATTCTTCATCCGCTTGAACTGAAGTTGTAGCGACAAGCGCCACCAACATCAGCACAGCCAATCCGTACACGCTAAAACGCTTCATTTCAGGATCCTCGCCTTCAAAAAATATGTGGGGTTTTTGACTGCGCAGCCCACCACTGGTGGACGGCACTCCATCATCATTCTCGGAACGCGGAGGGATTAGTCTTTACAAAAACACAGCTTTTATTGAAGATATCCCCACGAAAAAAGGTGTCCGCGTTATCAAGAAAGCGACAATCTATGCGTATTTCAGACTCATGCAAGACAACCGGTTTGTTACTGGGCTTTATCTTTTGTATCACTGGATGTTCAGATGCTGAAAATGGCAACGAGTCGGCGGGGACGACTGTATCCGTACAGTCACCGGAAGTCACGCTAACAACCGACCTGACTACCGATCAAACAACGAGTCCAGCCGGCATCGAAGAAGAGGGCGAAAAGGCAAGTCCTCAACTAATCGTTCAGAATTTTTTGTCGGCACTGCAATTGGGCAACGAATCGGAAGTATCAAATCTACTGTCGACAAAAGCGAAGCAGGAAACGGAGAAGCACGAATTAGTGGTTCGTAGTCCCGGTTCCCCCAAGGCTACGTTTGAGGTCGGAGGTGTCGAGATGGTCTCGGGTGGTGCCTATGTAACAAGTTTGTGGAAAGAGCCTGGTGCAGACGGCCTTACTCATCAATTCGATATAATCTGGATCCTCAGGCTCCAAGATGACGGATGGCGAATTGCAGGAATGGCTACTCGTGTCACCGCCAATGAAGCACCAACTTATCTCAACTTTGAAGAACCGGCAGAGATGATCAGAATTTGGAAAGACGCCGATCGCCGTCTCGCGACTCAACAGCAGGAAGGTGAAGCCACAGCTGGAAACTAAGTTTGGTGAATGCTTTCATGTTTTTGAAAAAAGCCCTTCACAAATGAGGCGAAGGGCTTTTACGCTTTCGTACATGAACGATCACGCCGATTATTATTCGTCGTTTGCTCGTAACTGAGCCAGCACGGAATAATCTTCCAGAGTTGTTGTATCACCTACGGCTTCTTTCCCCTCGGCGATATCTCGAAGAAGTCGACGCATGATTTTACCACTACGTGTTTTGGGCAATGCACTGGTAAAGCGAATGTCGTCAGGCTGAGCTAATGCACCAATTTCCTTTCGAACGTGCATTTTCAGTTCCTGCTTCATTTCATCCGACGCTTCCACGTCGACAAGAGTCACAAATACAGCCACTGCCTGGCCTTTGATCTCATCCTTCCTGCCGACGGCAGCTGCTTCTGCCACGTTGGGGTGACTTACCAAAGCACTTTCAACTTCAATGGTGCTCAACCGATGTCCGGATACATTAATGACATCATCGATTCTTCCCATGATCCAATAGTAACCATCTTCATCACAGCGAGCGTTATCACCGGCAAGATACTTGCCTTCGAATTTGGACCAGTACTGTTCTCTGTATCTGTCGTTATCCCCCCAAATGCCACGTAGCATGCCCGGCCACGGATGTGTCATAACAAGCATACCGCCCTGATTTTCTCCGACAGGTTCACCGGTTTCATCAAGGATGGCTGGGATAATCCCCGGCAAAGGTTTGGTACAACTTCCCGGCTTGGTGGGAACGGCTCCCGGCAACGGGCTCATCATAATTCCGCCGGTTTCTGTCTGCCACCAGGTATCAACGATTGGACAACGCTGGCCACCTATTTTCTCGTGGTACCACATCCAGGCTTCAGGGTTAATCCCTTCGCCTACGGTTCCCAATAGCCGCAGGCTACTAAGATCATGCTTCTCAACATGCTCATCGCCCCATTTGATGAACGCGCGAATGGCCGTAGGAGCTGTATATAGAATGGTGACCTTGTGCTTCTCCACTAAATCCCAGAATCGGTCTTCAGCCGGATAATTCGGAGCACCTTCAAACATGACACAAGTTGCCCCGGCACTTAAAGGCCCATAAACAATATAGCTGTGTCCGGTGATCCAACCACAGTCAGCGGTACACCAATAAATGTCATTATCACGAACATCAAAGACCCACTGAAAAGTCTTTTTGGCATAAAGGTTGTATCCTGCAGTTGTGTGTTTGATTCCCTTAGGCTTCCCGGTGGATCCGCTGGTATAAAGAATGAAAAGCGGACTTTCTGAATCCAATGGCTCAGCCGGACAGTGATCATCGACTGACGCTAATAATTCGTGCCACCATATATCTCGTCCCTCTTTCATGGAAACCTGAGTGTCCGTGCGGTTCAAAACAATACAGGTCTCGACGGTGGGTGACTTCTCTAAAGCTTCATCCACGATTTCTTTTAACGCCAGAACTTTACCACGCCGNTACCCTCCATCCGCGGTCAACTGAACTTTAGCACTGGCGTCATTGTTCCGATCTGCAATCGACTCGGCTGAAAACCCTGCGAAAATGACGCTGTGTACAGCACCAATGCGGGCACAGGCCAGCATGGCAAAAGCCAATTCCGGAACCATAGGCATATAGATAGACACCACATCACCCTGCTCCACACCGGCTTTCTTAAAAGCATTCGCCAGACGCGAGACTTCGCTGTGTAGTTGCTTGTAGGTAAATGTGCGAACGTCTCCGGGTTCACCTTCCCAAATAATCGCCGTCTTATCACCATGGGATTCCAGATTGCGATCAATGCAATTGTAGGAGACGTTCGTCTTTCCTCCAACAAACCACTGGGCATATGGTTCATCCCACTCAAGAGTTTGGTCAAAGTCCTGAAACCAGTGCAATTCTTCTTTTGCTAGATCACCCCAGAATTTAACCGGATCAGCGGCAGCACGATCGTACAGTTGCTGATAAGCCTCCATCGAATTTATCTGGCAACCGTTGAGAAATTCTTCCGATGGAGGGAACAACCGGCTTTCCTGCATCACATTATCAATGGAACCGCCCGTGCTTTCAGACATATTATCTACCTCTATAGAGATGGGGTATTGAGTTTAGAAACAAATTTTAGATCGCAATGACTGCCATTGCAATCATCCAAATTATCTCGTTTTACTTCTGAGTTACCATTGGGGGAGAGACAAAGTCATGACTGTATTTCTCCACACCTTCGACCGTCATTGCCTCGTATTGAAGCCAAATCCGGTAATTCAAATTTAATGGCCGACTTGGCTTAACCGTATATTCAAAATATGATCCGAAGCGGCCATAGTTACGCTCACTAAATCGAGCCTCCTTTGGGTTCTGCGGATGATCCAGATAACAGCAGGTAAGACGTTGTTCACCGAGAACAAAACAAAGTGCATTCCACTTCAAATTCACATGGCCCTTATTCCCTGGCCAGTTTCGAAACGCGCCTGGCTGTCCTATTCCATCGGGACGAACATAATAGGTTTCGGCTGCTGTCTTATCTGGTATTTCCTGAGAACCACGGAATTGGAATCCGGCATGCTGGGGGTCACCCGCAAGTTTGATATCACCAACAAGTGTTTGCAGCTTAGATGCAAAACCAATCATTACGCCATGTTCGAGGTTATAGGCCGTTAGTTCACGCAGCTCCGTTGCAAATGGAATTCCGTCTTTGCCTTTCCAGTCAATTTTAAGCAAGTGTCTACCGATGACATCACCTGCCACTTCAGACAGAACTTTTACATGAGCCTGGGATTCACCACTACGACAGTGCCATACATCTGCTGTCATTGGCTTACCATCAACCGAATAACTAATCTTATTAAAGCCATAAAACAGGCCACGATGGTGAGGGAAGAGACCACCAGGACCTTTGGTGACAAAGCGTTCCCCAAGCGGGTCATAGACATGGTGATATACCTTGTAAGTTTCTCCGATCCGTTTGTCGCTTGAAGTATCCAAAGCTTCGTACATATAACGCATGATGGGTCGATCACCGAGTTTCAAATCAGTATGAACTCCTTCTTTGTCTTCAAAATGAAACCCCTTTTGCTTGCCTTGATCAGTCACCCCAAATGTTACCTGAACCTGGACTGTCTTTCCTTTTGCCATTTCCGGAAGGATAAAGTGCAGTTCCCGAAGATTCGAGGAATCAGCCGAATCCCCCAATTCACGAAGAGACTCCAAACCAAGTTCACAAACCTGACCTACAATGACCTGATTGTTTAATTGCAGTTTGGCGAGGTTGGCATCCAATGCATCTTCTTCTTCCAAAATCACTTTGATAGGCGTGCCGACCCGGACATAATCTCCTGCCTTGATTTCAAGGGTGACTTGTGCCTGGATTGTGCTAATACTTAAAAGAGTCAGAAAGCAGATCGATAACAGGTATCTTGGAAATTTCATGGGCGTCCTTTCGACGATGGCATCGTCCTAAGTCTTGTAGCAAAAGTCTGCATTGCTCAACTCTGGCTCTAGTCCAGCCAATTGATCAGACTGCCTGCCATTTTAACTCAAAACTAGCCAAGTCGCAGCCAGTTCCGAATGCCCAGTTTGAACATCATCCAGAGCGAATTCACCGCTTCTTTACGGTTTAATTTCGATTGTCCGTACTCGCGATCAGTAAAGATGATTGGAATCTCGACAACCCGGGCACCCAATCCTTTCAAGTGCCAAAGAAACTCTTCAAAGAAAGAATATCCTGTTGACCGAATCGCTGAAAAATCAAGCTCTTCAAGCAGAGCGGTTCGACAACACCGAAATGCCCCTGAACAATCTTTGGGTGACAGTCCCATCAGAAAACGAGCATAGACATTTACACATCGACTCATAATCCTGCGAGACCAGGGCCATCCTGATACACCTCCCCCGGGGCAATAGCGAGAGCCGATGACAACATCGGCAACCGGCGAAGAAAATTCCCCCATGGATTCAATCATAGCGGGCAACCTTGCCGGGGGATGGCTGAAATCAGCATCCATACCAATCCATAAGTCATACCCCTGTTCGATCGCGAATTGCATTCCACAAATCGTTGCCGTCCCTAACCCTTGTTTGCTTCCACGCTGGATATAGTGAAACCAGTGATTCTCCAATTCAAACTGTTGACACCAATCGCCCGTGCCATCCGGGCTACCATCGTCAATCACTAACAAATGAATGCCAGGGACCGACTCTCTGATGGCCGCGACTAACGGTTCGATGTTCTCCCTTTCATTGTAGGTGGCAACGGAAACCAGTGTCTTCCAGGCACTCATTCAACATGCCCCGTCAACGAATTGATCGTGGTTGCCAACCCCGCTTCGATGCTGACTGACGGCGTATACCCTAGTAGTTGTCTTGCTTTGGCGATAGTAGCACAACTGTGTAAAATATCCCCCTTCCGGGCTTCCGCAAAAATTGGTTCAACGTCTGTTTGCAAATTCTCACACAACAGCTCTATCAACTTAAGCAGAGATATACTACGTCCATTTGCCACATTAATACTATGTCCCGAGACACCGTCAGCTTCGATTGCCAGCAAATTGGCATCGACTACGTTTTGAACATAAGTAAAGTCCCTCGACTGTGTACCATCTCCAAATATCGTGGGTCGTTTACCTGCCATGAGCAAAGAAATGAATTTCGGTATCACCGCTGAGTAAGGACTCGCAGGATCCTGGCCCGGGCCAAATACATTAAAGTAACGCAAAGTAACAGTTTCAATTTTTCCTGATTCCGCCATCTCATGACAATACTCTTCCCCCTGATACTTGGATATGCCATACGGAGAGATAGGAGCGATCTGGTCAGTTTCCGATTGAACTGAGTTGCCCACATCACCATAACAACTACTTGACCCGGCATACACAACCCGCCGACACCCTGCCTGAAAAGCAGCCTCCAAAACTCGTTGTGTACCGGCACCGTTGATTTCCATGGTATGCTCGGGGTTCTGCATCGAAAATGGAACAGAAACCTGAGCTGCCAGATGAAACACATATTCTGCGCCATCCATGGATCGAGCCAGAGGATTTTTGTCCAGAATCGATCCTTCGATCAACTCGATGGTCTGCAAAACATCCTGCAAATTAGCCAGCCGCCCCGTGGAAAAGTCATCGAGCACTCGGACGTCGTACCCACTGGCAAGCAGTGCATGCACCAAATGAGATCCGATGAAGCCGGCACCACCTGTAACAGTAACAGTAGGCATTGATAGTTTCCCGCAGGAGCGTTAATCTGACAACAACCCGAATTCAATGGAACTGGATGCTGGCGAGGATGATTGAGCGAGCTCTTCCTGAGTCTTTGGTTCAGGAAGCTGTTGCAAATCAGCCCATGCTAACTCGATGTCAAAAGTGTCGAGCTTAGCCTGCTCCCGCTTCATACCCAGCAACATGGCCCGATCAGCCAATTGCACAATGATTCGAGGTACACCTTCGGTGTATTCATAGATTTTGCGTAATGCATCACGAGTAAACAGCTCGGCAGGTTCTCCCCCCGCTTTCACCAGACATTCTCCCAGCATTGTTCGCGTCTCCATAGCTGACAGTGATGACAGATAACAACGGTGCACTACGCGTTGATTGAGTGACGCGAGAGTTGGATGAGCTAACGCGTCTTCCAGCTTCAGAGAGCCGGCTAACACCAAATGGACTCTGGCCATCCCACTGTAAATCAGATTGGTTAACAAACGACATTCTTCAAGTACATCAGGTGACAATTGATGAGCATCATCAATGATAAGCAATAATGATCTGGGATGTTCATCAAGATTGTACAAATGCTCACGTATCACAGCTCGGTTTTGAGCCTCGGAATTCCTGGAATTGGAAAGCCCCAATCCAAGCACAACGCTTTCGAGGAACGAGTGACGGCTTGAGAATACTCCGTGTTGGAAGTAAACCACCTGATGTGAAAACTGGAAATGCTCAACAAGCAACTGACATACCGATGACTTCCCGGTTCCAGTCGGGCCTGCCACCAGTGAGACGCCCTCACCACGAGTCACAATACGAACCAACTGTGAGAGTGAGTCCCGAACATAGTCCACAGCAAAGAAGCATTCTGTATTGGGCGAATGATTAAAAGGCCGACCATTCAATTGATAGTGTGCTTCATACATGACTTATGGCTTCCTGCCTCTGGAGTAACCTGAATGGTCGAATTATGTTTCATCGACTGGCTTATCAATCTTTTTCGGCTAACTACAATTAGCAGCTGAAAAGTGATGATTCCTAGATTACAAGTCTCGCTATTTCCTCCATCTTCTAACTTAAAGCGTTAAAATATGAGGATTCGTTAAAAGGTAGCGGCAACCCGACGTAAACTCAGCGCCATGACACAACTCTTCCAAACCAAAGTCTGTGGAATCACTTCCGTTGAAGATGCTCAAATGTGTGTAGACGCCGGTGTGGATGCCATCGGCCTTAACTTCTATGACCCCAGCCCACGTAGCATTTCCGACGAGTTGGCACTCGAAATCGCTGAATCAGTTCGTGGTCATATTCAATTAGTAGGACTCTTTGTAAACGAAGCCCCGGAAAGGATCCGCAAATTACATGATGCAGTCCGATTCGATTATCTCCAACTCCACGGAGATGAAGATCCGTTCTACCTGAAACACCTGTCACAGCTGCCAATCATTAAAGCGTTTCGGTGTAGGAATACTGATCCATCAGAAGTCCTTGACTACCTGGCAGCCTGTGCTACTTTCGATATTACACTCCAGGCTATTCTGTTAGACGCATTCGACCCCGACAACTATGGCGGCACGGGGCACCGACTTGATTGGAATAACCTCAACCTCGAGGATAGTTCTTTTGGGGGGTGTCGAGTAATCCTTGCCGGAGGGATTACCGGGGAAAATGTACACAACGCGATCTGCAGGACTAAAACGCAGGCCGTTGACACGGCAAGTGGAGTCGAGTGTGAATCGGGTCGGCCGGGTCAAAAAGACCTGACGAAAGTCCATCAATTTGTCGAACAGGCCCGACTGGCATTCGGCTGACTCAGTCCCTGTTCATCTAGATTCATCCGGCAGCTGATTATTCCAAACTATTAATAACCAGGCCACTCAATAGTTTGGGATAAAAGTAGGTACTTTTGGCCGGCATACGTTCGCCGTTTTTGCTAATCGTCCGAATGTGCTCTAGCGTCGCTGGCATCACCAAAGCCGCGAGCCCAAAGGACTCACCATCATCATCTGTTCCCGCATTTAAACTGTCGACAACTTCCTGAACGAGGTGCACGTATTTGGGCTTTGGCAGTGACTCGTGCCCCAGACAGGTTTCAACGAGCAGACGATGCAATATGGAAACTCCCAGCCCCTGCCAGTCATCAGTTCGGTCGCTGGCAACACTGGCGAGTTTCTCAAGGCCATTCGTATTAAGAGTCGCGAGGACCCAGGTATCATCAACCGGACAATAGAGTCCAATGGAATCCTGAGCATCATCGATTTCAATTCGCTCCCAGACCGAGCTTGCTAATTCACTACCAGTACCAACGATCTGCGTCTCAAAATCATTTCCAATGCAGGAAACCAACTTCGCAGAATCGTAAGCAGGCAGTCCCTTAAACAATCGGTGAGTTGGCAATACAATCATGCCGTCGTCATTCATACTGACGCACATCGTCATTACATAGTTTGCCGGATGTTGATCATGAAGGTCGCCGGCCTCACGCAACTGCTCCTGGTAGTTACAAGCTGTTTCGTAACGATGATGGCCATCGGCGATAAACATTGCCTTATCACCCATCCTTGACTGCAACTCACCAATCGTCTGTAAATCATCAACCACCCACAAGCGATGCACCACCCCCAGATGATCTGTTGCTTCGAGAGGAGTCTTACCGACAATGGCTCGTTCCAAAACCGACTGAGCCTCGTTCTTAGGATCAGGATAAATTCCAAATATCTGGCTCAGGTTGGCTTTAGTCGCGTTGAACAATTTCAGACGATCCACCTTGGCGGCAGAATGTGTTTCTTCATGAGGATATACATTCCCCTCGCCAAGTTTTTCCAATTGCATTCGACACATAAACCCTTTGCGGACAAAGGTCGTGCCGGCATAGATGAATTCCTGATGATAGACATAAACAGCAGCGTGCGATTCGGCGGACAAAACTCCCTCGCGTTGCCATTGCTTCAGATAACGCGCAGCTCGTTCGTATTTTTCATCACCTGATTCATCGCCCGGTTCATCCTGGTTCAGGATAAGTCGAATCACGTTGGCTGGATGACTTTCATAGAGTTGTTTTTGAAAATCCGGATCGATCACATCGTAAGGAGGTGCGACCACATCACTCAAAGAGCCGACATGTGCCAGGTCATAACGCAATCCCTGAAAAGCTTCGATTTGAACCATCGTATTACCGGTTCCCTCAAACGAACAATTATCTAACGACGACGCTATATCCAATGTTTCACGTGAAACATGAGGCTGTCGCCATCGGCAACTACCAAGAAGGCAATTAAGATCGTTTCATGGGAAACAATCTAGTGCTGAAAATTAATAACGATAGTGCTCCGGCTTGAACGGGCCTTTAACCGGAACCCCAATGTAGTCAGCCTGCTCCTGAGTCAGCACGGTTAATTTAGCTCCCAGCTGATCCAGGTGTAAACGGGCAACCTCTTCATCCAATTCCTTGGGAAGGAAATGAACTCCAATGTCGTACTTCTCAGGTTCAGTCCACAGCGCGATCTGAGCAAGAACCTGATTACAGAATGAGTTGGACATCACAAAGGACGGATGACCTGTTGCACACCCTAAATTCACAAGGCGTCCTTCGGCTAGCACTATCACGGAGTGACCATCCTGAAAAGTATAGCGATCCACCTGAGGTTTGATTTCCTCCTTGCTGATCGACTCGTTGGAATTGAGCCAGGCAACATCAATCTCTGTATCGAAGTGACCAATGTTACATACGATTGCATCGTTGGGCATCGCTTCCATGTGCTCGCCCCGAACAACGTCCTTGTTCCCCGTGGTCGTAACGAAGATATTTCCAATCGAGGCGGCATCTTCCATCGTCATCACCTGGAAACCCTCCATGCATGCCTGCAAGGCATTAATCGGATCAATTTCGGTGACAATCACGCGGGCTCCATAACGCTGCAATGAATGAGCACATCCCTCCCCGACATCACCGTAACCACAAACGACTGCAGTCTTACCTGCCACCATCACATCTGTTGCGCGTTTGATCCCGTCGACCAGCGATTCCCGGCAGCCATACAAATTATCAAATTTACTCTTGGTTACCGAATCGTTGACATTGATCGAAGGCACCATAAGCTTACCATTGGCGAACATCTGACAAAGGCGATGAACCCCCGTGGTAGTTTCTTCTGAGATGCCTCGAATGTCACCGAGATATTCGGGAAAGCGGTCGTGAACCATCGCTGTCAGGTCACCACCGTCATCCAGAATCAGATTAAGCGGCTGGCCATCTGGAAAAATCAGAGTCTGCTCAATACACCAGTCAAACTCTTCTTCGGTCATCCCCTTCCAGGCATAAACAGGTACTCCAGCCTCAGCAATCGCCGCAGCGGCGTGGTCCTGAGTAGAGAAGATATTACAGCTTGACCAGGTAACATCCGCACCCAAGTCGACCAGTGTTTCGATTAACACTGCCGTTTGAATCGTCATATGAAGGCAACCGGCAATTCGAGCTCCAGCCAATGGCTTCGACTCACCATATTTCCGGCGCAATGCCATCAAACCGGGCATTTCGTTTTCCGCCAGAATGATCTCGCGGCGGCCCCATGCTGCTAGTGAAAGGTCCTTAACTTTATAGGGTAGTCGTTCTACCTGAGACACGATTATGAACTCCTTAGATACATCCTTGTCATGTATTAGATTCTGAAAGGCTTGCCAGAATTGAATTTCTTTAACAGCTTTATTGTAAAGGTACAGGCTATTACGGGAAGTGGTAAGAACGGCTCAAAAGAGCGAATTCCTGATGTTCCAGTTTCAAATATGGCGAACTACCGAGACAGAATCCCTCGGTACTATGAACCGCTACCACCATTAAAGTTTCACGTGAAACATTTCACGAATTACCAAAAGCAATCACCAAAAGCTACATGGTGAAACTTTTTAACCTCGCCACCCTCCTAAACTTCCGAACAATCAGACAGGGCACTGACGTTTCACGTGAAACACTACGTGTCTACAAAAGTGAAACGCGAAAAGTGAAACGCGCCCGCAAGCAATGGTGAAAGCACTTTAAGCTCCAACTTCTCTCCCTAGCCAATGCCTCTTCGTATAACCCC
The DNA here is from genome assembly GCA_002717145.1 of Planctomycetaceae bacterium. Lineage (GTDB taxonomy): Bacteria > Planctomycetota > Planctomycetia > Pirellulales > Pirellulaceae > UBA721. The sequence goes on from PBCP01000038.1 coordinate 18,048, forward strand.
AGTAAATCCTCCAGCCCATCAGATTAGCCTATCGAAGTTTCACGTGAAACAATTCTGCTATTCTCTTAAAACGCCATAACGGATTAAAATCTTCACAGACAATCAATTAGCATCACAACTACTAATACAGAGGGGCCATTGGGGTGACACGCGTCCTGTGCGTAGCAAACCAAAAAGGAGGAGTCGGTAAAACGACGACATCCATCAATCTTGCTGCCGGGCTTGGCCAGGCAGGGTGCGCCACGTTACTGATCGACCTTGACCCTCAATGTAATGCCACCACCGGGTTAGGCCATCTACCAACAGATCGTCATCCATTAGTAAATGATGAGTCGTTAACAGATTCCATTGAGTCTACGAACTACGAAAACCTGGATGTCCTGCCCGGCAGTCGCAGTTTCCAGGATGTCTCAGTTTTGGCAGACGGAGAATATGTGGAAAGTAGACATTTGCAGTCCCACATCCGTACCGAAACAGCCCAATATGATTTTGTTGTGATTGATTGCCCACCTAGTGTCGGACCTCTAACACAGTCCGCTTTGGCTGCAGCAACGGAAGTCTTCATGCCAATTCAGTGCGAGTACTTCGCCATGGAAGGACTAACACAAATGATTCATGTCATACGTGATGTGATGCAGCAGGATGAGAGCCGTCTCGAATTTGGGGGAATTGTCCTTACGATGTATGACCCGCAGTTAGAATTAACCGCCGAGATTGATCAGGAAGTACGGGAATTCTTCGGAGAAATTGTATTCGAAACGGTTATCCCCAGAGATTCATTACTAGCTGAATCCCCAAGTTATAACAAACCCATCTTAGAATACGCTCCGCGCAGTCGCGGGGCGCGAGCCTACACCGAACTATGTATGGAGGTACTAGAACGTGAGTAGAAACCGTAGACTGGGAAAAGGTCTGGCTGACTTACTTGGTCAACCGAATCAGAAGAGTGAACAATCACCGGTATCTGATTCGACCAACCAACAAACAGCACCAGCAAAGGTCACAGTTACGCCGGAGGGGTATAGCATGCTTCCGCTTGAAAGCATCGACGAGAACCCTTATCAACCTCGAACTCAATTTGACGATGCCCAACTACAGGCTCTGGCAGCTAGTCTAAAGCAGCACGACCTGCTTCAGGCGATCGTCGTGCGTCAGGTAGGTAACCGATTCCAACTCATCTCAGGTGAAAGAAGATTCAAAGCAGCCTCCTTACTGGGATGGAAGACTATTCCTGCGCGGATACGCAAAGCAACTGACCGCGAAGCAGCAGAGTTGGCAATCATCGAAAACCTACAGCGAAAAGACCTTGGTCCACTAGAGAAGGCTGAGTCTTTCAAGCAATACTTGAAGCAGCATAAATGCACACAGGCGCAGCTTGCAAAACGCCTCAATGTCGACCGCTCCACTATTTCAAATCTAATACGGTTACTCGAACTGCCCCAACAGGTGCAGGACGCTATCCGACATCAGCTCATAACAGCAGGCCATGCGCGTGCTATGCTTCCACTGTCCTCCCTGGAGCAAATCGATCTGTGTGGACGGATCGTTCGTGAGTCACTTAGTGTGAGAAATATCGAGCAACAAGTGCAACGCAAACTGATGAATGACCAGACGGGAAACGAAGCTTCTTCTAAACCTCTGAAAACAAAATCGGCTCAGATAGAGTTACTCGAAAAGCAGCTTAAGAATGCACTAGGCACGAAAGTAAAAATTGCGGAAAGAGAAAAAGGATCGGGACGAATCGTTATCAATTTCAATAACTCCAAGGAGTTTTCCCGATTGATGGATCTACTCACCGTAGGTGTACTTCCCCAAGATCGAGCGGCTTAAAAACATCGTCTTACAGGGGTTGTCGAACAGATAATCGCTAGGTAAATTAAATCACACATTGACGGGGCGTAGCGCAGCCTGGTTAGCGCGTCTGGTTTGGGACCAGAAGGTCGTGAGTTCGAATCCCACCGCCCCGACTCAAACAAAAAAACGTGACCCGGCCGTTGAGCTCAGGTCACGTTTTTTTACACACCCCCAGAATAGTGTACATGCGTTCACTATTTATTTAACCTCAGCTCTATGCTTGTAATTTCACTCGTGTGAACGCGATTGGCCACTAACAGATTTCCCAGGCCCAACTCTAACTTCAAACCTGCTCGCACCACGCCCATTTCCACCAGAGACAGAGCACCCTGCTGCTTCCCCTTGGTCGCACCTAAGAGAAACGCAGTCCGAGGTTCATTAAAAATCTCGCCATCTGAACTGGTACGAATGAGGACTTCGCCCTCGGCCGGATCCACCATATCCAAAGTAATCACACGGGACTTCGTTCTCAGTACAACCTGAGTGTCCGGGGCCAGTGAATAGAATTCCAACTGTCGAATTTTAGGTTCGCCACCAAGTGCCACCATCGCTCCTAATAAAAAAGCGACCAGGCAGAGTGCGAACCGAGCCATGCTACGATTCATAATCCTACTTCCCTCGCCTCTCTCACAAGGCGAACTAAATCTTAGTTTCTCTCTCACTCAAACAATAGGTTTCGCAGCAGC
>PBCP01000039.1 GCA_002717145.1 Planctomycetaceae bacterium
TAGAGCAGGCGGCTGTTAACCGCCTTGTCATAGGTTCGAGTCCTATCGGGGGAGCTCTTCTTGATGATGGCTGCTGGTCTAAAATCCAGCAGCCATTTTTTGTGCCCTCACCGCAGCTTATCGACTTACCACTCGATGTGTTCTTTTTAGAGAAACAGTGTTTCGGAAACGACTTTAACCTCTAAATTCTCAAGATGCTTCGACTAACGATTAACGGAAAGTTCGATTAGAATAGGCCTTGTAAAACTTCATCAATCCACATGATTTCGAAACTATGACACAACTAAGACCAACACTTTTCACATCATTACTACTGCTACCTTTGTTGGTAGTGACCGTCACGGCTCAAGAGCAATCACAGTCTTTATTTAACGGAAAGGATCTTTCCGGTTGGGCTGGAAAGTCCGAATTCTGGACGGTTAAAGACGGAGCGATCTTCGGCCAAACCACGAAAGACAAACCTACTAAAGGAAATACCTTTCTTGTCTGGCAGGGTGGCGAAGTAGCCGACTTCGTCTTGAAAGCGAAAGTTCGTTTCTCCGGAAACAACTCTGGCGTCCAGTACCGCAGTGAATTGGTTGGAAACGCGGATGACTTCGTCGTGAAAGGATATCAAGCAGACCTGCACCCAAAACCGGAATATTTTGGAATGCTGTATGCCGAAAAGTGGCGTGGCATTGTTGCTCAGCGATTTCAACGAGTCATCGTCGGACAGGATGGCAAATCCCAGATCGTAGGAGAAGTTGGAGACAAAAACCAAAAGCTTGTCGACTCTGAATGGAATGAACTGACAATTATTGCATTCGGTAATAGACAGATTCATTTGGTCAATTCCGTTGTTACGATGGATCTGACCGACAATCATCCGGAAGCGAAGCGTAAGGGGATTCTGGCACTCCAGCTACATGCAGGTGCCCCGATGACGGTTGAATTCAAAGACATCAGTCTTAAAAACCTCAATGCCAAAAGCGGCAAAGCGGCTATCGAGGCAGTCAGCGTCAAAACTGGAAATACAGCTACTCCTATCAATCGAATCAAAGCAGCGAAAGGGTTTCAGGTTGAATTGCTTTATTCCGTTCCCAGTGAAGTTCATGGTTCGTGGGTCAATCTTTGCACCGACAACAAAGGGCGTCTGATCGTGAGTGACCAATTCGGCAAATTATACAAAATCACTCCACCACAACCCGGCAATACTTTAGCTCAAACAGACATCAAGCCGCTAAACGTCGATATCCGCGCAGTTAACGGAATGGTTTGGGCGTTTGACGCTTTATATGTCGGAGTGAATGACTATGAACGCAAGATCCCGTCCGGTTTGTATCGGATCACTGACAGTGACGGAGACGATGAGCTGGACAAGGTGGAGATGCTTCGTGCCATGGAAGCACGCGGTGACCACGGAGTTCACGCGGTGGTTCCCAGCCCGGACGGAAAATCCCTCTTTCTGATCACTGGCAACAGTACCAAACCGACTCAACTCGCCAGCAATTCGCAGGTACCTAAGGTTTGGGGCGAAGACCATTTGCTTCCCAGTTTCCCGGACGGACGTGGGCATAACCGGGGAGTTTTAGCTCCGGGCGGTATCATTTACAAAGTCGATCCTGATGGAAAGAATTTCGAAGCCTATGCCAATGGTTTTCGAAACATTTTTGATGCCGCTTTTAATAGAGACGGGGAATTATTCACTTACGATGCCGACATGGAATATGATTTCAACGTGCCCTGGTACCGTCCAACACGCATCTGTCAGGTTACCAGCGGATCCGAGTTTGGCTGGCGAAATGGAGCTGGCAAACGCCCCGTATTTTACCCTGACAATCTTCCGGGAGTTCTGGATATTGGGCCTGGTTCACCAACTGGAGTCACTTTTGGATACGGTGCTAAGTTTCCAGCCAAATACCAAAATGCACTTTATGCATTAGATTGGAGTTGGGGCAAACTCTACGCTGTCCATCTAAAACAAAACGGATCCTCCTACACAGCCACCAAAGAAGAATTTATTACGGGAGCACCTCTGCCGATTACCGATGCTATTATCCATCCGAACGATGGAGCCATGTATTTCACTATCGGCGGTCGCCGAGTGCAATCGGGCCTGTACCGCGTAACTTATGCGGGTGACGAATCGACGGTATTGGTGAAAAATGAACCTTCCCTTACGAAAGAAACTAAAATCCGACGGGAGCTGGAAGCTTATCACGGTAAGCAAGATCCCCGTGCAATCACGGCCGCCTGGCCGCATTTAAAAAACGAAGATCGATTTATTCGTTGGGCTGCCCGAATCGCAGTGGAGCATCAGCCTCTGGACCAATGGGCCGACAAGGCACTTTCAGAATCTGACCCTCAAATCAAAGTGGAAGCCTTGATGGCGTTAACACGGGTCACGGGGATCTGTCCACAACATCGCAACGACGAGTCGCCGGCAATCGACACAGCCATGCGAGCTCGATTATTGGACGCAGTTTTGTCGATCGATATGTCAAATCTTGACGCCACGAGTCAACTCACGTTGCAACGAACTATTCAGATCATTCTCAATCGCTTTGGCCGACCTGACAATTCAACCGTTGAAAAACTGTCCGCGGCAATTGATCCTTTATTCCCCTCCAATTCAGCGGACTTAAACTGGCTGCTTTGTGAAACGCTGGCCTACCTACAAGCACCAAGCGTCGCAGCTAAGACGATGGATCTTATTGAGGCCGCTCCAACACAGGAAGAGCAAGTGCAGTACGCACGGTCTATACGAATGCTTCAGACTGGCTGGACTCCGGAATTACGGACTGCTTACTTTGAATGGTTCCTCAAAGCTGCCAACTATCGAGGTGGTGCCAGCTTTGCTAAATTCATTGAATTTATTCGAAATGATGCGGTTGCCTCTTTGAGTGATGCTCAGAAAGAGTCTATGAAAGAATTGCTCGCCAAAAAACCAGAGCGCATTTCAGCTTTGGAAAATTTGGGAGCAGTCTTCGAAGGCCGACCCGAAAAACAATGGAAGCTGGATGAGTTGGTAAAGGCAGCCAATTCCGGCCTGAAGAATCGCGATTTCGGGAATGGTCAAAAAATGTTTGGCGCAGCCGGTTGTTTCGCCTGCCACCGTTTTCAAAACCAGGGAGGCATGACCGGTCCTGACCTCACCACAGCCGGACGGCGTTACTCGGTTCGCGACTTGCTTGATCAGGTGGTGAACCCAAGCAAGGTCATCAATGACCAGTTTTCTGCAGTCATGGTGATTACGGATGAAGGCTTGGTTCACAGCGGCGTTGTAGTCAATCTCAACAATGACGGTCTCACGCTGAATACTGATCTTACCGACCCCAATAAGCGTGTAACGATCAACCGAAACACCATCGACGAAATGCTCGTGTCCAAGACATCTCCCATGCCGGCCGGTCTTTTCAATCGCATGACCCGGGAAGAGATTCTAGATCTTGTTGCCTACCTTATCAGTGGCGCCGATCCAAAGCACGAGTATTTCCAGCCGTGATGACGTATCAAGCTAACCCAATAGCTCGATCCCAGCAATCTTCCTTCACGATTAGACTGAATTATCATCCATGAAGAAACTACTCCTTGCGCATTACGTTTTAGTGCTGCTTATTTCCGTGGCTCAGGCAGCAGGTGACAGCCCTCCTAATGTTGTATTAATCATTTCTGATGATCAGGGGTTTACCGACTACGGATTCATGGGACATCCGGAGATCGAAACTCCGAATCTGGATAAGCTTGCACGAGAAAGTGCAGTCTTCAAAAGAGGTTACGTGCCGACAGCGCTTTGCCGTCCTGCACTAATGACCTTAGTCACTGGACTTTATTCCCATCAGAATAAGACAACCGGTAACGATCCGGCGGCTACACCTCAAAATCGTGCACACGCCACCAAAGCCGGAAAGGAATCCCGGGAGTTACTGATTTCGCATATCGATAAAACAGGATCGTTGCCCAAGTGGCTTGCTGACGCAGGGTACGTTAGTCATCAAAGCGGCAAATGGTGGGAAGGATCTTATCAACGAGGTGGATTCACTGAAGGGATGACTCGAGGTTATCCCCAACGAGGTGGACGTCACGGGGATGACGGACTAAGTATCGGACGTTCAGGCTTAAAGCCGGTCACAGATTTTATTGACCGCAGTATTGAAGGCAAAAAGCCATTCTTTGTATGGTATGCCCCTTTTATGCCACATACGCCTCATACGCCACCGGATCGCTTATTGCAAAAATATCTCGACAAAGGAATACAACAACGAATCGCTAAATACTATGCCATGTGTGAATGGTTTGATGAAACGTGTGGTTCGTTGATCGAGCATATCGACAATTCGGGAGCCTCCGACAACACGCTTATCATCTACGTAACGGATAACGGTTGGGTACAAACGGAAACTGGAAGTTACGCCGCTCGGTCCAAACGAAGTCCTAACGAAATGGGCACTCGTACTCCCATCATGTTTCGCTGGAAGGGCACGATTGCTGCCGCTCAGCGAAATGAGCTCGTATCGTCCATTGATTTGGTTCCAACAATTCTGGCTGCAGCAGGAGTTCAAGGCCCACACGATTTCCCGGGATTGAATCTGCTGGAGGAATTGACTTCAGGCAATCCAATTAAACGCGACACGATCTACGGCGAATCCTTTGCCCATGATATCGCCGACATTGAGAATCCTCAGGCTTCGCTGCTATATCGTTGGGTAATACAAGGTAACCAAAAGTTACTTGTCACCTACGATGGCCAACCTGGAAAAATGAAGTTCCCCCCCAAAAATGCAGAGCCTCAATTGTACGATCTAAAGGCCGACCCTCTGGAAACAAAGAATCTGGCTACTAAAAATCCCAAACGGGTTTCCCAACTTCAAAAGCTGCTAGATCAATGGTACCTCCCCACACAGCGGCAGGCTGGCAAACTTGCTTCACCCGATACCCCCTTACCTAAGAAGTCAAAAACGACCGGTCAAGCAACACCAGACAAACGGCCAAATATTCTGTTGCTTTATGCAGATGATCAAAGAAACCATACTCTCGGGTGCGCCGGCCATCCAATCGTCAAAACCCCAAATATCGACCAGTTAGCTGCGGATGGTGTACGATTTGAAAATGCGTTCGTATCCACCTCGACCTGTTGGGTTGGAAGATCATGCCTGTTCACCGGATGCTATGAACGAAAGCACCTTTACCGAGTTTCTTCCGGACCTCTGAGCCCGGAACTCTGTAGAACATCTTTCTTTGCCGTTCTCAAAGACTCCGGCTACCGTACCGGTCACATCGGAAAAGAACATGTGGCGATTTCTCAAGAGTCAGCTTCACTGATGTGGGATGTAAGACGACGGCTGGGGAGAAACCCATATTTCAAGAAACAGGAAGACGGAACTCAACGCCATGAAACTCAGATCCTCGGGGACTGGGGAATTCAGTTTCTCAAGGAACAGCCTGCGGAAAAGCCATTCTGTTTACAGGTCAGTTTCAATGCCACACATGCTGAAGACGGTGATCGTCGTCCCGGCATTGGACACTACCCCTGGCCTCAAGTCACGAACGGCATGTATGAAGACAAAACGATGCCTCTGCCGCAACTCAACGATCCGGCAATCTACAAATCACAACCTGACTTCTTAAAACAATCAATCAATCGACAACGATTTTTTTGGCGTTGGGATACACCGGAAAAATACCAAACCAACATGCGCGCCTACTTTCGAATGCTGAGCGGCATCGATCACGTCGTGGGCCGCATGACCAAGCAATTGCAGGAACTAGGACTCAAAGAAAACACAATCATCATCTACACAGCTGATAACGGCTATTATCTGGGTGACCGCGGATTCGCAGGCAAGTGGACTCATTATGAGCAATCGCTTCGTGTCCCACTGATTATCAATGACCCGCGGCTGCCCGAAGCAAAGCAAGGAAAAGTCCGTTCTGAAATAGCTCTCAATAGTGATCTGGCATCCACGATCATCAATTTAGCCGGCCTGCCTTCACCGGAATCACATACCGGCCAAAGCCTGCTGCCTCTGGTGAACGGACAGACTCCTGAAAACTGGCGAAAAGAATTCCTCTGCGAATTCATCGCGGTACCACGAACGATTCCACGCTGGGAAGGAGTCCGTGGCACAGACTGGGTGTATGCCCGATACTTTGTAAACGGCTCAAATGAACTTCCCTTTGAATTCCTGCATCACCTCAAAGAGGACCCTGACCAACTTAAGAATCTAGCCAGTGATGAACAATTTCTACAGCCTTTACTAAAAATGCGGGCTCGCTGTGATGCACTGATTGCAAAGTCGGGTCCGACGATGCAGCAAATTGAAGCTTCCGCAAACTAAGCGAGTGTATGACCTCTTGTGAAAAATCTGAGAATAAAACAGCAACTGAACACAATTTTGGCCTTCCTATTGGTCCCTCTATTCGCATGGCAGGCACACGCTGACGACCATCGTCCTGACATTGTCTTCATCATTGTCGATGATCTCAATGACTGGGTTGGCTGTCTTGGCGGACACCCTGATGCTCAATCTCCAAACATTGATCAGTTGGCTTCGCGAGGCATGCTATTTACACAGGCCTACTGTAACTCGCCTCAATGTCGACCGTCGCGAACCAGTTTGAATCATGGAGTCTATCCTTTTAAGACAGGCACCTATTTCAACGCTCGCTTCCCGAAAGAATCTAAAATCCAAACGCCCTCGATGCAGCAATACTTTGTTGAAAATGGATTTCGAGTAGCGATTGGTGGAAAAGTCTTTCACGGTGGCACACCTAAAATCGAAGGTGTAGCAATACAAAATCGCCTGCCGGATCCCAGGCACCCAAAGGGTAAAGATAACTTTGGAGGTTTGAAGCCGCCTAATGACGGATATCCACTCGACGTCAAAGACGAGCAAATGGGAGATTACAAACTTGCCCAATGGGCTATTCAGCAATGGGAGCAGGTTACCGACAAACCCGTATTCCTTTCCGTAGGATTCTACCGACCTCACCGGCCACTGCAGGTTCCCAAACAGTGGTTCGAAGGATTCCCGCTGGAGTCAATCAAACGCCCTGCTGAGCCTCAAGATCAGGACGACTGGAATGACATGCCGCTATTCGCCCGTCAATTAGCCCGTACTCATGCACATAAACCGTTACATAACGGACTTAGTGATCATGAATTTATGGTCGCTAATAAACAATGGAATGCGACGATTCAGGCCTATCAGGCATCCGTTGCTTTTGTTGACCAGCAAATCGGCCTGTTGCTAAAAGCTCTCGAGGAAAATCCACGCGGTCGTGAAACCTATATCGTTCTAGTCAGTGACCACGGGTGGCATTTGGGTGAAAAGAAACACTGGTGTAAGGGAGCCATCTGGGAGCAAACAACGCATATCCCGTTCATTGTGCAGGGCCCCGGTATTTCTGCAAACTCGCGATGCTCACAACCGGTCAGCCTGATTGATATCTATCCATCGCTGTTTGACTTTGCTGGTTTTGACATCCCGCACTGGGCTGACGGGCAGTCTATCACCCCACAATTAAAAGCCCCTGAGACTCCACGGTCTCCCGTTATCTCGTCCTACGGCGAAGCAAACACATCAATTCGAACACAACACTGGCGATATATTCGCTATGAAGACGGTTCCGAAGAATTATATGATCATCGCATCGATCCCAATGAATGGGACAATCTGGCAGCCAATTCCAAATTTTCAGAAACCAAAAAGCGACTGGCGAAATTTATACCCACCGATCAACACGCTGGTCTCAAAGTTCAAAAGTGGATCGAACAATTTCAAATCAAATCCGATTAAACCATGAAGCTACGACGTCTTACTTTCGTATTCACTGCATGGTTCACTTTGCTGAGTTTGTGTCCTTCGATCTTTGCAGATGTAAAGCAACCGCCGAATATCGTTTTTCTCTTCGCTGATGATCTCGGTTATGCCGACCTCGGGTGCTATGGCCATCCCTATGCCAAAACGCCCGCGATAGATTCACTGGCGGAGCAGGGGACAATTTTTACTCAGTTCTATGTAACAGGCGTTACTTGTAGTCCAAGTCGTACTGGAGCAATGACAGGTATCTTTCCAGCGAGATTTCCTAAATATCCCGCTGATTTCGGATTTGGAGACCGGGTCACGGTCACAGAAATGTTACAACAGCGGGGATACAAAACCGGTCACTTTGGCAAATGGCATATGGGCCCCAGAGATAAAGATGGGACCTACGGAATCGACAAGATTGAGACGATCGGCAAAAGTAACGACGCAATGCTTGGGAGAGATGACGATCTGTATACGGCAGCCATTCAATTCATTAACGAAAACAAAGATGGCCCTTTTTATGTCAACGTCTGGGGACATGCTACACATTTCCCCGTGAATACTCCTCCAAACCTGGTTAACCCATTCCAAAGCATGAAGCTTAACCGCAACGACTTTTCGCCAACGATGCAGAAAAAATTCAATCAGAGTTTTGGGATTGATGAGAATCTCGACGAATCCATGAGGCAATATCTGGGTGACGTCTATCAAATCGACCTTAATGTAGGACGATTACTAAAGGCATTGGATGATTTAGAAATCGCTAACAATACGATTGTCGTCTTTTCCAGTGACCATGGGCCCGCCCCGGTCAAACTACCCAGTAAGGGCATCCGCGAGTATTCAAAGAATATGCTTGGCTATGCCGGTCCGTTTCGAGGAGGTAAACACACTCAATTGGAGGGTGGCGTTCGAGTACCCTTTATCATTCGTTGGCCAGGCCACGTGACGGCCGGTCGAATCGATACTCAAAGCGTAGGATCCTTTATCGACTGGCTACCTACGGTTTGTAGTATTGCCGGAGTAAAGCAATTACCTACTGAACTGGACGGAGAAGATATTTCGAATGCCTGGCTCGGGAAAACTCATCAGCGACAAAAGGCTTTGTATTGGAAGACTAGCGCTACGAGCAGTTCTCCTTCAATGCGAGTAGGTAATTGGAAGTTACATATGCCACGCAATAACCGTGACAACATCCAACTATACAATCTCGTGAATGATCCTGGTGAAAGCCAAAACGTTGCAAACCAGCACCCAGAAGTCATATCACATCTGAGAAAACAGCTACGTCAATGGGTGGGCGAGTTGCCGACTGAATATAAAAAGCTAAAGCAAAGAAACTAATCTTCCGGCACCTTATGGTTTACGAATGAATTCGGAACGGAGGTAGTTCCGGCAGGCTAAATAGATTTAGTGATGGTGTAACTGATTGCACCTAGCACGGCACCCAGTGGTAATGTCGTCACCCAAGCGGCTAGAATTCTGCCAATCACCGCCCAACGTCCCTGTCCGGTCACTGTGCCAATACCAAACAACGAGCCGCAACTAACATGAGTGGTGGAAACTGGCAGACCAAGTCGGCTGGCACCTATCACAATCAGGCTAGTTAAGAAATTCGCCGTAAAACCCTGGCCGTGATTCATTGGTGTGATCTTCTGTGCCATGGTTTCGGCAACCCGCCTCGCACTCACAAGGCCTCCGATACCAATAGCGACCCCGACTAACGCCGTGCTACCAAATTTACCAAGGGCGGGCGCCAACATTAAGAGTGCAGCAATTTTAGGAGTATCATTTAATCCGCGGGCAAAACTCACCATACCGGCCGATAGAAAATGCAGCCTATTAAGCAATTTACCTCCCTCCATTCCGATCACATCGCCAACATAGCGACACTGCAAATTAACCTCGTCTTTTGAGTCCGTCTTCAATTCTGCTAATCTCTTGAGCGCATCAGACATCGACAGACCATTTTGAGATAAAAGCAATTCACCTTCAGCCATGAATGTAAATTCTGACTTCACTCCCATCATCCGTCTGGCTTTAGATAGAAGAGGGTATAAAACCAATGCAAACCCAAAAGCCATCACCGGACTGACCAGTAATGGTAAAAAGAATCCGCTACCAAGCTTTTCCAACTGAATCGCTGAATCTGCCATCCAACCCGCACCGACAAGGGCACCCACCAGACTGTGAGTTGTGGAAATCGGCATTCCAATTACAGTGGCAACCAGTACCGTTAACCCGGCTCCGAGTGCCACAGCTGCCCCGTATTCCACAGTTGAGGCAAGTTCAACGCTAACCAAGCCCTTACCGGAAAAACTCTCAATCAGGGTTTCTGCGAGAAATACAGCGGTGAGTGAGCCTAAGAATGTCGTCACGGTGGCCCATCCTAACGCCCGACGGTAATTCGTTACCCCACTTCCAAACAGCGTTGCCACGCCTTTGAAATTATCATTGGCACCATTGGCATACGCCAGGCACAACGTCGTTATTAAGATGATCAAGATTGCCATGCTGCAACGCAGTATGCGCCGGCGAAAAGGTCTAGTCAATGATGTGCTGGCAATAGCTCGATTTCGAGCCTGAATGACTGCTTACCTACCACGACACTCATCCTAGAATTACAATACGATTCTGAGCTAATCGTATTCCAAAATGCTATAGGACAAATGTGCTTCTTCGAAAAATGCCGTACAAAAAATTCACCTTCCTGCTCATTCTCATCGCCAGTGCAGTATTCCCCGGAATGCTTCAGGCAGATGATCGTCCCAATGTGCTGTTCATTATCGTTGATGACCTTAACGATATGCCGTTACACCCTTCCGGCAAACCATATGTTCCGACTCCAAATTTTGATCGCCTCGCTAAACAGGGTGTCAGCTTTACCAATGCTCATTGCAATGATCCTATTTGTGCCCCTTCGCGCTCGAGTATGTTAACCGGACTGTACCCTCAAACCTCCAGTCTGTATTGGTTTGAGGATTACCGTCAAAACGCTGTATTGAGCAATTCCAAAACGTTAACCGAACATTTGGCAACGAACGGATACAACGTCTACAGCGTTGGAAAAATCTATCATGGCAATCAGGACCCGAAAGGGTTCTTTGCTGCCAAAGGCCCAGGAGGAAATATTGGCCCGTGGCCATGGGATGGCACAAAGGTGAATCAGCGAGGATTTATACCTCACCCGCAGCAGATGTTTTTCTATGCTGACGATGCCGACCCCGATATGGACTACAAATGGGAACATACGTTTGGTCCATTAACGATGATTCCAGATTATCCGGCAGATAAAGGAAGTGGTATCCCAGGCTACAAAGGCTGGCGTCTGTCCGGACAACCCTGGCGATATGTCTCGGATGAGGATCGCGATGCCATGCCGGACGAAGTCAATGCTGACTGGGCTTCTGGCATTCTTCAGCAGCAACACACAGAAAAGCCTTTTGTTCTTTTTACGGGCTTCAGCAGGACACATACTCCGTTATACGCGCCTCAAAAATACTTTGATCGATTCCCTCTTAAAGATATAAAAATTCCGCAGGGCTTGAGGTTAGGCGATTTGAAAGACTGTGCTCCCAGCCTTGCCAATACCAGTCTGTATGCATTTCGTCGTTATCAAATGTTGCTCAAACACAAAGATAAGCCTGACCTATACAAACAATGGCTACAGGCCTACATGGCTTGTGTAGCCTTCATCGATGACCAGGTTGGAACCGTACTCGACGCGTTGGCTTCAAGTCCTCACGCTGAAAATACGGTTGTCATCCTCACGAGTGATCATGGATTTCACGTCGGTGGTAAAGAATCGATCTACAAGCAAACACTTTGGGACAGTGGTACACGTATCCCATTTATTGTTTCAGGTCTCCGAGACATGCCTAAAAACGTGACGTGCCATCAACCGATATCCCTCATTGATATCTATCCAACTTTCATTGATTTGTGCGGTTTGCCGCAAAATCCTCATAAAGGACGCTCAGGATACCTGCTCGACGGACACAGTCTGAAACCTCTATTCTTAAATCCGAATGGCGACTGGACAGGACCTGATGTGGCCATCACTGCCTTACCGGGAAAAGATCACAGTCAGCATCGTGAGCATATTGGAACACTTTATCCTCACTTCTCAGTGCGTTCTCAGCACTGGCGATATAGCCTTACCTCCGATGGGCAGGAAGAACTTTATCACTACCCGGATGATCCATACGAATTCAACAATTTGGCAAATCGAGGGAAATTCGCCGAAATCAAATCCGAACTCAGAGAGCAACTCATCAAGCTTCGTGATGGTAAGAACTGGGTGGAGTCAAATTCATTGCCTGACTCAAGGTTGGACGGATTTGAATTAACTGCGAAACTTAAAGGAGATGCGATTTTTTACCTTGGGAAAACAAAAGTCGCCGAGATCAAATCAAAACATCAGTCTTCGATTCGTATTCGTGTTGCTGGTAACCGCAGTCAGGTCTGGGTAAATAATCGAGTCTATTCAGATGAGGTCTTTGAGCAGAATCTCGCAGGCGGTAAGCTCACCAGTAATAATAAAAGAATAGAGACAATAAGGATTCGCAAACTCTAAAAAGCATGCTTTCACTTCGTAATATGATGCGCACCAACTTACCAAAATACCGATGGATGCTGATTTGGATGAGTATGGCAATTCTGCCATTATCTGCCACGGCCCAACAAATTGAATTCAAGCGGGATATTGCTCCAATATTAGAAAGGCATTGTTGGGACTGCCATAACGCGGAATCACACGAAGGCGAATTAAGGCTCGATACATTGGGTGGCATGCTTGAAGGTGGTGGATCCGGAATCGCGGCCATTATCCCTGGAAAACCCGAGCAAAGCTATCTGATCGATGTCATTTCGCATCTTGATCCGGATCTGAAAATGCCTCCTGAACAGGAAAAAATTCCAGCCATGGAAATTGAGTTGCTGAAACGCTGGATCAAAGAAGGGGCAGTGTGGCCCGGGCAGCAAATTATCGCAACCGACATTCAATCAGACCACTGGGCATTTCAACCAATCAAACGTTCTCAAGTGCCTTCTTTCAAAAACGCGGAAAACCCAATTGATGCCTTTCTACTGGCCTCTCTTAAAAGGCAGGGACTACAGTTTTCAAAACCAGCAAAGCCCGAAGATTTAATACGACGAGTTTCGATTGTACTAACCGGATTGATGCCTACCCCTGAGCAAACAGCCCATTTTCTGACAGCCTGGAATCAGGATGCAAAACAGGCTTACACTAATCTGGTCAATCAACTGATGAATAGCCCACACTTTGGTGAACGTTGGGCTCAGCACTGGTTGGACGTCATCCGTTGGGCAGAAACCAACGGTTCGGAGGCAAATCTGTATCGTAAAAATGCGTGGGTTTACCGGGACTACGTCGTCCGCGCCTTTAACGATGACAAACCGTACAATCAGTTTGTCCGAGAACAAATCGCTGGCGATTCTCTGGGGTCTGGAGAAGCCACAGGATTTCTCGTTTCCGGACCACATGTTCCCGCAGCGACTGTAGGGCGTGAACCCGAAGCAATTCGGCAAGCCAGAGCAGATCGCATGGATGAAGTGATACAAACCGTCGGTGCATCGGTCATGGGCGTCACCATTGGATGTGCTCGCTGTCACAACCACAAATTCGACCCTATTTCACTCAAAGATTACTACGCGTTAACCGCCATTTTTCAGGATGTCGAGTTTGGTGGAAGAGAGCCTGAGTTTGCCAGCGATCATCCTCGACAGCGTCGGGGCGAAGATTTACTTGCACAAATCAACGAATTGCGAAAGCAGTTACTCGCCTATGGAGGATGGGAGGAAGATTGGGGGGCTTACCGGGAGTTACATTTCCCTGCAGTCAAAACCAAGGCCATTCGAATACGCTTTAAAACCGTTTATGTTGGGCTTGATGAATTGGAGGTTTTCGGCCCCGATAACTTGCGGCGCAATCTGGCACTAGCTCAATCGGGAACCAAGTTATCCGGATTCCCGGAAGCCGGGATTGAAAATAGAAACCCACTTCATCGTGTAACCGATGGTGAATATGGCACCATGGCCTGGCGGGCGCGTGTTGCCAAGGAAGCTGATCAATATCCCTTCATTCAGCTCGACTTTGAAAACCCCAGATTGGTAGATCGCTTGCGGTTGAGCAGTAACCGGGAATACTACTATGACACCGATTACCTGGAGAAAATGCCTACGCTTCCAAGATATGAATTTGATATGGACTACCAAAAGGAAGATGGCACATGGCAGCCATGGGTAGGGACCTGGTACGTCAACAAAAAGCTCAATCAAGAGCATCCAGATCGTCAAAAAACTTTATCAGTAATTCAAAACCTGATCACGCGTTTCTTTGAAGAAGGCCCTCAGCCAAGTTTTGTCGGCAGATTCGTCGACCCGCAGGTTACCCATGTGCTATTAAGAGGAAGTCCGGAAAGTCCACGGGACGAGGTTTACCCGGCAGGATTAGCACTCTTTGACGGAGAAGATCTGGGGCTTACGTCCGAAACCCCCGGAGCCGACCGCCGACTTGCCTTTGCAAACTGGATTACCCATGAGCAAACCCCATTAACCGCTCGAGTCATGGTGAATCGAATTTGGCACCATATTTTCGGCACCGGAATTGTAGCCACCACGGGTGACTTCGGCAGTGCCGGAGCAATGCCATCACATCCCGAGCTACTGGATTGGCTTTCCGCCGAATTCATGAACCCGTCGGAACACACGAAAGCGAAAAACTGGTCTATGCATCATATGATTCGGATGATGGTCATGTCCAAAGCTTTTCGTCAGGCAAGTACCCCCAATCCTAAGGGACTTAGCAGAGATTCCAATGCTCGACTCTTGTGGCGTTTTCCTCCTAAACGGGTGGAAGCAGAGGTCATTCGTGATTCCATCCTGCTCGCCTCAGGAAATCTGGATCAACAGATCGGAGGAAGAAGCTACCGAATTCACAACGAAAAGAAGACATACGCGCAGTGGGAGGTTATCGACAATCATGGTCCTCATACCTGGCGACGTATGCTTTATCAGGAACGTATGCGGCGAGTGGATGACGGAATCTTTACCGCTTTTGACTTCCCTGATTGTGGACAGGTCCGAGCTAAACGGCCGGTTTCCACCACACCATTACAAGCACTAAACCTGCTCAATAGCCCCTTCGTCGTAGAACAGACTAAAATGATCGCCCAACGTGCACTCGCACAGACAAAGAACGACCAGCAGGCAGCGATTGAATACTGCTTTACTTTAATCCTTGGACGCAAACCTGATTCCGAAGAAATCACAGCGTGTCTGCCAATCGCCAAGCAAGGCGATCTGGCATTCATCTGCCGGGCACTTATTAACTCCAATGAATTCGCCTTCCTGCCGTAATTAATACACGGACAAAAGACCTACATATTGTTAGCATCAAGATGAGTAATCCCGAAAACGTAACACGACTTGGGCAACGCCTGCTGGATCGCAGGAATTTCCTCGGTACCGCCGGTCTTTCTGCCTCAGGACTCGCATTAACCAGTATTCTAAGTGCTGAAGGCCTCCTGGCTGACACTCCGCAAACTGCCGGTGGCAAGCAGCCGATACGACCTGCGATTGACCCACACAATCCGTATGCTGAGCGTAAATCACATTTTGAGGTGCCAGCCAAACAGGTGCTGGTAATTTACCTCCCTGGCGCCATTAGCCACGTCGATACATTCGATTACAAACCAGCTCTAATCAAACTTCATGGCCAAAAGCCCCCCAATCTTCCCAAGGTGACTTTTGAAGGGCCCTCGGGAAACATTGCCAAACCATTCTGGGACTTCCGCCCGCATGGTGAAACAGGCAAGATGGTTTCAGCCTTGCTACCGAATCTGGCGAAACAGGTCGATGAGTTTTGTTTTATTCATTCAATGACTACTGATACCAGTGCGCATCCGCAGGGTGAAAACTTCATGAATACCGGATTTACGATGGAAGGATTTCCGTCATTCGGATCTTGGGTAACTTATGCATTAGGGACAGAAGCTCACGATCTGCCTGCATTTGTGGCGATTAACGATCCACGAGGGCTTGCGCGTAGCGGAAAAAACAATTTTGGTAACGGCTTTTTACCGGCAGCATTTCAGGGGACTGATTTCAATGCTAAAAACCCACCCAACAATTTACATCGGCCAAAATCGATTTCAGAGAATGCGGATCAGGGCACGTTAGAGTTGCTAAAACGTCTCAATGCGCGACATTTGCGAAAATATCCCAACGATGCCAATCTTGCTGGCCGCATTGCAAGCTACGAGTTAGCCGGAAGAATGCAGATGTCAGTTCCCGAAATCATGGATTTGTCTGACGAAACAGCAGCCACCCTAACTGCGTACGGAGTTGAAGGAGGATCAGAACTGCGTGGGCAGTACGCCCAGAACTGCATTTTAGCGAGGCGATTACTGGAAAAGGGCGTTCGCGTAGTTCAACTATTTAACGGAAGTGACCCCTCTGGTGGCAATGGAGTTACCAACTGGGACTCTCATTCCAACATTTTGAATACCCATGCGATGCAAGCGGAAATTATGGACCAACCTACGGCAGCATTACTTGCAGATCTCAAGCAACGAGGCATGCTGGAAAGTACATTGGTTGTCTTTGCCACCGAATTCGGACGAATGCCGTTTTTACAATCCAATGGAACCGGGCGTGATCATAACCCGAATGCATTTACTTGTTTTCTCGCAGGAGCTGGCGTCAAGCATGGATTCAGCTTTGGTGAAAGTGACGAGTTTGGGTTTAAAGCTGCCGTCAACAAAACGTCAGCTTATGACTTTAATGCCACGCTGCTGCATTTAATGGGGCTCGATCATGAGCGTCTCACCTTCTATCACAATGGGCTGGAACGTCGACTGACCAACGTCCACGGGCATGTGATTTCAGATGTGATTGCTTAAGTGCAAAGTGGCTACTTTTGTTCTCGAATTAGTCTGGCCATCGCTTTCCCCATTGCTTCTCCAATGTTCATATAGGTTTCAGCGTTCCCGCCGTAATGGCTATTGGAAGCTCCTCCTTTAGATAGGGGATGACTATAGACCGAAGCCACGTTTCCTTTGAATTCCTGATATTTCCCTGAGTTGCCATCAACAGCAAGCTGAGCATCCAGAATTTGTTTCTCTACACCTTCCGCATCTTTGGCGGTCTGTCCCAACGTCGCACACACAAAATTAGCATGAGGCGCGTTAAAATCTTTTCGCAACTGCTTAATAAGTTGAACTAAATTCTGTTCATAACGACTTGCATGCCCCGGATTGTAACGATCTTTATCACCTTGCCACCAAAAGAATCCGGCGACTTCATACTCTTTCGCATCAGGGTAATACTTATCTAGCTCTTTCAAAACTTGTTTAGCTCGGGCAATGTCGCCATCATACTGCATGCCTGCATACCAATTGATGGGTTCAGGTTTTGTGCCAACTTCCCATTTGAGGGGCGATTCCTTATAGGCAGCATAATGAAAAGCTTTATCACCTTCCTTAAATTCAAACGCAGGACTGCCGGGAGGCAGTAAATCCCAACCTAGACTACGATTCCCAATACAGCTTTTAAGTAATAAAACCGGGGCTTCCGTTGCTTCACCTACATAGTGCCCAATACCAACTTCAGGCCCTATGCGGCCTCCGCTGATGGTAAGGAACTCATTATTAAACTGACGAGCACCCCCTTTACCGCTTCCCATGACCCGTACATTTCGCACATCCTGTCGCGTGGTCCAATTGCCTTCGTCATCGATCAGATACGGATAAAGCCCTTTCTCCTTCACAGCATATTCGAGCGAACCATCTTCACCCGCGATTTTCCCAAATCCAAGCATATTCGACTGACCTAGCAAAATATAAACCTGAACCGGTTTGGTGATGTCTGCCGGTTTACCGTCAGGGCGGGGCAGTTCATCTTGAGCACTAAGTGCCGCCGCTTGAAATAGAAAGACCGTAGCAAGCGAAAAAAGTTTCTTCCAGTTCATTTGATTATCATCCTATGCTGAGTAGTACAATTCCGGAATTGAATGGCACAGTGGTTACGAATTAGAATAATAACCTTATTGAGTACTTAATTAAACCAGACAGGCAGACATCTCTTCGATGCGTATTACATTTCTTTTTATTCTGATGATGCTCTTCATCGAGTATTCAGCCAATGCCAACGAGTCTGCAAACACGCTGGTTATCCCGGCTTCCGTACAAACAGTTCTCAACAACCGCTGTATCGATTGTCACAATGCCGAAACCCGTGAAGGTCAAATTCGTCTTGATACCCTTGACCGACTGGATTTAGCAGAACAACTCGATCTGTTAAACAAAGCCCAGGATCAGTTATTTTTTGGATTGATGCCCCCGCAGGAAGCTACCCCTCTTGATGACCAACAGAAGACGAAACTAGCCAGTTGGGTCAGAGCCGAATTGAATTCTCACAATGCTTCCAAACTGGATGAGAAACTTCTCTACCCTTCCTATGGAAATTACGTGGATCACGAATCTTTATTCTCAAGTAGTATCCCTGAGCCCGGCTACACCCCATCCCGACGTTGGTTAGTCAGCCCTCAAATTTTCCACCACCGAGTCATCGACGTATTCCAACTCGAAGACCGAGAACGGACTGGATTTGCCACTCGTAGTTTTTACGGGGTTACAAACCCTTTTATCCTGCCTGATCATTCAGGAGTTCGAGATTATTCCATCACTTCGCTCGACGGTGGCCACTTACTGGTGATGTTAAAAAATGCTCAGTGGATCGCCAGCAAACAAATATTTGCTGCTGAAAACTATGGAATAGACAGAAACTCCATTAGTTATCCTGACAAGCAGGACCGTTGGTTTCCTCAGGTTACACCGGAGGAATTCAAGGAAATCATTGTGAACGACACGGAACCGACCGAATCTCAGTTGGTGGCGGCCATCAACAGACAATTCGAACTCGTTCTGCGTCGCCCTCCAACGAAGGACGAACAAGATGAGTATCTGGAACTCACTAAATCTACAATTAGGTTGGCCGGGAAAGACGAAGGCCTGCGTCAGATGTTGGTGACAGTCCTGCTTGAATCAGAATTCCTGTATCGACTGGAACTTGGGCGAATTGAAACTGATGAACATGGTCGCCATCAGTTGACTCCGCATGAAGCCGCCTTTGCAATTTCATATGCTCTAGGAGACCGAGGGCCGGACGCTACCTTGTTGGACGCTGCGCAACAGGGAAGGCTTGAAACCAAAGAAGATTACCATCGTGAAATCAATCGCTTACTCGCAGACCAGAATTACTATCGAGGCCAGATTGATTCATCACTAAACGGCAAACATTATCAGTCGGAGGTCGTATCTCATCCTAAAATCATCCGTTTTTTCCGTGAGTTCTTTGGGTATACCGGCGCTTTAAAGATCTTCAAAGACGTTAAACGAAGTGATGGTAAATATCAAAATCCGGGCCGAGGTACGCACGGCACACCAGGTTGGCTTACGTATGAAGCTGATCGGATTGTGACTTATCATGTTGAACGGGATCAGGACGTCTTCAATGCTCTACTGACCTCAGACAAGTTTTTTGTCTACCACAACATGCCAGAAGAGCAGGGCAATCAGTTGCTCACCGAATGGTCTGAAGTCTATGAACGACTAAAAGATTCTCCCTGGAAAACAGAGCCCCAAAAGGTACTAGATGAAAATCTGGAGTTCCTGAAAGAACGCAAAGGAATGCGAATCGTAGACAATTCGAAACCCGGTGAGCTTGTAAACTACATGCATTTTTTCGACGAATCCTTCGGTCAGGGGCGAAAGCCATTTACACGTATCCCCTGGTCGCACGGCTACACATACCACCACTCACCTTTTTACAGTTTGCCACCAACACCGAGTATTGGTCGATATGGCAGTTGGAAATCTACCCGATACGAAGGGGACCGCATTGAATTGAAACAGTTCTGGGATTACCCTACGCAACAGCCCTTTGCGATTGCCAACCGTAAGGGCATTCTGACACATCCGGCCTGGCTAATAGCTCACTCAACCAACTTCCACGCAGATCCTATCCGTCGGGGGCGCTGGATTCGTGAGAAACTTCTTGCCGGTCGAGTTCCAGATGTACCTATCACCGTGGATGCTCAGGTTCCGGAAGATCCTCATCATACGTTTCGAGAACGAGTCGAAAAAGTGACACACAAAAGTGAATGCTGGAAATGCCATCAACAAATGAATCCGCTGGGATTTGCCTTTGAAATGTATGATGACTTTGGTCGGTATCGTGAAGTCGAATTACTGGAGCATCCAGACAATCTGATTCAATCTGGAAACGGGAAAAGCACTTTTGATACTTATAAGACTGCTCCGGTTGTCACCAGTGGAACACTGGAAGGCACCGCAGATACGGCATTGGATGGAGAGGTAGTCGATGCTCTGGATCTCATCGATCGCTTGGCACAATCAGACAGAGTCCGGCAATCGATTATTCGCCATGCATTCCGCTTTTATCTGGGACGCAATGAGCTTCTTTCGGACGCGCAAACACTCCGAGACGCTGATCAGGCATATTTAAATAGTGGCGGAAGCTTTAAAGCAGTCATCGTTTCACTACTTACATCCGATTCATTTATGTATAGAAAGTAACCTGCTACGTCTTCTGGCAATGTAAACTAAATATTGGCTCAACTCGATTAATCAAATAGAAAAGACCTCACATGGACTCACGACGAGATTTCCTTAAAACAAGTTTGTTTAGCATCGGCGCATCTGCCATGTTCAATCCGTCTTTCAGCTTTGCATCGGACAGCAAGCCTCCTATGCGGTTTATCTTCATGCACCGTGGCAACGGACTTTGGCCGCGTGTTATGGTTCCACCCAGCTTTAGTGACGAGCTAAAAAAGAAAGAACAACAGAAAGCTGCGTACGATGTCGATCTCGATGGTCATGAGTTACCGGAATGGATGAATCCGCTTACCAAGCACGTCAACAACCTGACAATCCTGCAAGGACTGTCAGGGAAAATGTGTACTGTCGGACATCACTCCTGGTCCTCGTCGCTCGGTGTCTACAAGGCCAACGAACGCGTCAGCTCTATCAAATGGGAAACCGTCGATTTTGAATTGGCCAAACTCTTTCCGTCTCCCGTAGAGCATATTGAATTAGCATGCTTCCCACTCGGCGGCGGCAATGCACGAGGGAGCCTGGATGGCATTGCCACAGGATTTTCTGCCCGCGGACCGCAACAACCAAACTACGCCTTTGGTTCACCACGAGTTGCAATGGAGGAACTCTTCAAATCTGTTTCAACCGATCAAGCCACACAGGTTCAGTACCAATTGGACCGGATGATTTTGCAATTCGCTGCTCGTAACGAAGGGGCCACTGCACAGAAACTGCTGAATGCGGAAAAGAGCAAAGTGCAGAATTACGCAAATTCTATCGAAGCGATTCGCGAACGCAGTCGCAAAGTCGATGCAATGGCAGAGACGATCCGAAAGCATGTACCACAGCTGGATCCAAAGTATCTGGATGCTAACGTTAGCACTTTCGATCGACAAATCGGACACACCGAGGTTTTACTCGGAGCGCTCATTTCCGGACTCACCAATGTCGTCGCTTTCACCGTCGATGAATTAGGACATTCTTATACCGGCATTACCGGGATTGAAGGCGCCACGGTCAATATGCATGATGTCGGTCATGGCAAAACAATTGCTGGAGTGGAAGCTGCCGAGATCCGAAACCGCTGCCGTACGCATCACATGACATTGGTTGACAAGATTGTTCAGCGTCTCAAAAGTGTACCTGAAGGTGACGGAAGTATGTTCGATAATACGATGCTGTTCTATTTCCCCGACGGAGGTGAAACACATCACAGCCATGGATTTGAATTTCCTTTCGTCATTCTTGCAGGCGACAACGCCAAGTTGAATTTGGGGCGTCGATATATCAGACTGCCAAACTACGGTGACCAAGGTCATAAAACGCTGGGAAACTTCTACACCACCTTACTGAATGCCTATGGAAATCCTATCGAGCACTTTGGGGCTCTGGATGTAGGACTCAACGCTTACGGTATCGATCAAAGCGGGCCAATTAAAGAACTGGTCAGCTAAAAATAACCCGGCAAAACGAATAACGGCAAACTCCAACTCACGATGCAGACAACACCAGTCAGAACCCTATCCGGGCTTATAACCTCGGATTTCCTCATCGTGAATCGCGGCGCAAATGTTTTTTACCGTGCTATATAATGAACTACAGACTTTACCTCATCGATGAAACCGAAATCCGTCTCAATCCTGTCCCTATCGTGTAGAACAATATCCGTGCGTATTATTCTCACCTTCCTGATTCTTTTCACTTCCTCCGTCTGTCTCGGTGAACCAATTTCAGTGGCGGTGTTTGATGGTAACGGTGTAGGAAAAAGTTGTGCCAACCTGATATCAGCATTAAATGAGTCCAAAGCTTCCGATTTCAAACTAAGTCGTATAACCACAGCTGATATTCTTGCGGGAAAACTTACGAGTGTAGATGTATTAATCCACTCCGGTGGCAGCGGTAGCAAGCAGGGTAACGACCTGGGCGACAAAGGTCGCACTAAAGTGAGGGAATTTGTAAATCAAGGTGGTGGATACCTAGGCGTCTGTGCCGGAGCATACCTCGCTACCAATGACTATACGTGGTCCCTACATCTCATTGACGCCAAAGTGCTGGATCGCAAACACTGGGCACGAGGAACAGGAACAGTGCAGCTAGACTTGTCGCCGGCAGGACAATCTTTTTTTCAGGCGATGGACTCAACACTGAATATCTATTACGGGCAGGGACCACTGCTCGTACGTCGCGAATGGGATGATCCCAAGATACCCAATTATGAAAGTCTCGCGATTTATGCTACCGAGATTGCTAAAAACGGAGCTCCTGTCGGAATTATGAAGGGAACGTCAGCGGCCGTCCGATGTGAATTCGGCCAAGGACGTGTATTCTGCTTCAGCGCTCATCCAGAACTGACAGACGGCTTACACCACCTAATCCCCAAAGCTGTTCAATGGCTTGCTAAATAAGGTATTTTCCATTCGGGATTCATTGGGGTTGGAAAGCTCATCTCATAGAGCTTAGCGAAAAACCGAGCACCACATCTTTGAAGCCAAGGTTAGCAAAATCATTGGCTCAACGCTGACGCTGCGATTCAAGATCGACTAGTCAACACTTGGGACGATTGGAGTATGGCTGGGAAGTTGAGCTTTGAAATCACCTAAACTGGACCATATCAATGGCTTTGCAAGATCAACTTCTGAAATCACCACTTCTCCAAATTTCTGAGCCTGAGCGAGAACTTTACCATCGCGACCATAAATACCGGTAATCATCCAGTCCAATTCAATGCCACAATAAGTACTGCTAATTACAAATACGTGGTTTTCACAGGCACGAGCTGCTCCTAACAGCGGATTGCAGCCCCAGACCGGCCAGCAGATTACTTCAGCCCCATTCTGACTCAGCTTACGTGCCACTTCAGGAAAGAAACCGTCATAACAAATCATCATTCCAACTTTACCAAAGTCTGTATCAAAGACAGGATAATCCGTTCCGGGCGTAATTCCTCCTTCGATTTCACCGCGCGGCAAGGTCACTTTGCGGTATTTCCCAACAAACCCTTCCGGTCCGATCAAGGCCGCTGTATTGAAGACTAAACGGCCATCTCGTTCTAATAATCCCGCACAGATGTATAAATCGTACTTCTCTGCCAGCTGTTCAAAGTAATCCGTCGATTCGCCAGGAATGGCTTCCGCACATTCATGGTATTTCAGCCCCCGACCATAGTAAGTTAAGCATTCCGGAAGTACGACGAGATTCGCTCCCTGTCTGGCTGCATTAGCGATCATTGGTTCAAAGAGTTTACACTTCTCAAGATTCGAATCCCCATCAACCGGCTTGAAGTGAACTGTCGCCAATTTCACTTTTCGCGCGGGGGGTGCTTCGGTTTTTCGCAAAGCCACCTGAGCCCATTCCACTTTCCCACGAGGTTCCCAGCGATAGGAAAGCTCAATAATTCCCTGAGTCGCAGTCGATGGAACTCGATACGTTCCTTGGATGAGGCTCCAACCATTATCAAGTGTATCGACCAGTGGCGGAAACTCCGGTTCGGCGCCAGGGCGAGCACCAGAGGCATAACTGGCATCTGACGTAAAATCGTGCTTTACTCGGTTGCCGTCGGCATCACGCCATAACACACGGGCGACAGCTGTTCGTCGAGGATGTTTCAAATTCTTTGTGCGTTGCAAAGCTGAAAACTCATAGTATTGGCCGCCTTCCACCGAAATTGATTTCTGGAACCAGCCAAACAAACCGGAACGATGGTCTGTAGAAATACTAAAACTGCCTTGGCTATCCGGTCCCCCGCGGAGGTTGTATTCAAAATCCGGTGTAATTTCTTTGCGCGGAGACTCGGCTGTCCAGCCTGTAGGTATCCGACGTAATGATAAATCCTGAGCAGAAACCGTAGGGCAAAGTAACGCCATTACAACTAAAAAACTGCCGAAAATTGAATTCATTTGAGTTCTCCTTCTATGCCTCAAGACTATTTTAGCTGAGCGAAAAGCAATCATTTGGTCGATTTATCGCCTATCAAAGCTGATTAGAGGGACAAAAATATACGGGATACCCGTGGAATATTCTAATAATTAATGCTCCCGAACTCCCCAAAGAGCTATTCTATAAATATAATATTGAATATAGGTTCATACAATTTGGTGATAAGGAATCACCGGGGTACTGAACCACTCATAGACATGGAACGAAAAAGACATGCCACAAGGCAAAATTAAACGATTAGTTGCTGACAGAGGATTTGGATTTCTAGAAACAGATGGATCCGATGACCTGTTCTTCCACCTGAGTGCATTAGCTGACGATCTAAGCTTCGAAGATCTCGCCGAAGGTGACGTACTAGAATACGATCTTGGCGATGGACCAAAAGGTAAACGAGCGGAAAACGTTCGTCGAGCCTAGTCCACCATCCAGGCTCACAATCATCTCGATTGTGCTTCTGCCATAGTTGATGGTCAATGCCAAAAAATTAGCGGGTTTATAGCAAGGCCCCATTTTTATCATTGGAAACAGTGCCCCTTAACGCTGCGCTTATTCCTGTAGGCGTTACTCGCTGCGAAATGGGGTTAAACACCACCATTAAAAGGAAGCTAGCCCTGAAGGCAGGTCGGGGTGAATGCTGAATAATGTATTGAGTCTGGTGATCGCAAAGATCTTCTCAATTTCTGGTGTGATGCTAACCAATCGCAGTTCACCACCTGCACTCTTGACTCTTTTATGAAGCATGATAAACCGATTAAGGGCAGCACTTGAGAGAAACCCAACGGTTGACATATCAAGTAAAATCTTCTCTACACCCGAGTCGACTACCTGAAACAATTCGTCTCCCAATTGTTGAATATCACCGTCATCAAGAAACTTTGGCTGTGAAAATGTAACCACTGTTACATCACCATTCTGAGATAAGCTGATCTTTTCCATAATCTTCTTCTACCCGAATCGCCGTGGCTTGCGACTCACCAAAAATAAGCATCGACTCTGACAAGCTGATAAAATATCAGAATTCATACAAAACGCTAACACTTATTCACGAAAGACATCGTGTTTTATAGAGAATTTTTTACATGAAAAAAATCATTTGCTTCATCTTCCTGCTGCTGACAACACCTGCAATCTCTGCTGAATTCAGCCTATCCACGTTTACGGTGGATGTCACAATCCCACTAGGCCATCGTTGCATGGGGGTACTGCCGACCAAGAGCAAGAGTGTCGCAGATCCGCTCTATGCTCATGGTTTTGTACTGACCGGCGGCAAAAAACCAATCGTCCTTTGTGCATTGGATTGGTGTGAAATCCGAAACGGGGCTTTCGAACAATGGAGAAATGCATTAGCTAAGGCAGCTAGAACTTCACCTCAACATGTCTTCGTCACAGCTTTGCACCAGCACGATGCACCTGTTGTCGATTTAGATGCTCAGCAACTGCTAGATAAAGTCGGGCTCCTAAACGAACTTTATCAGGTGGACTGGCACGAGAAAACCTTACAACGTGTCGCTCAGGCAGTCAAAGACAGCCTGGAACTCGCCCACCCGGTGACGCATTATGGAACCAGTGAAGTCAAAGTTGAGAGAATTGCGAGTAACCGTCGGGTAGTACAGGCAAACGGATCTATTACATACAGTCGAGGCAGTCGCAGTGGAGGCAATCAGTACTTCGCTGATGCTCCCGAAGGCGATATCGACCCGTTCCTAAAGACAATTACTTTTTTCAATCAAGACAAAGCCCTTCTGCAGCTTCATCACTATGCAACTCATCCAATGAGTTATTATGGACAGGGTGTCGTTTCGGCCGACTTTGTCGGTCTGGCAAGAGCTCGATTGCAACGAGAGAATCAATCGATACGTCAGATTTTTGTACCAGGGTGTGGGGGAGACGTTACGGCAGGTAAGTACAACGATGGGTCAAATGATCATCGGGAACAATTGATTAGCCGGCTTTATACTGCGATGGCCGCTGCGTCTAAGAATACTACTAGGCATAAACTAACAAACGTTTCCTTTCGCAATACTCAACTAAGCCTTCCGTTTCATCCCGGTGACCATCTCACTCGAAAACAACTCTCCGAAGAGCTGGCAAATGTCGAGCTGACGACGGAAAAGAGAATCCTGGCGGCAATGGGGCTTGCAAGTCGAAATAGAGTTGAAGCTAACCAACCTTTGGATTTCCCCTGTATCGATCTTGGCCATGCCCAAATCGCTTTATTTCCCGGCGAGACTTTTATTGGTTATCAACTCATCGCTCAGGAGTATGCCCCAGAACAATTCATTATGTGCGTAGCATATGGTGATGCCTGGACAGGCTACCTACCTACGGATGCGACGTTTGATGAAAACTTTACCGATACCTGGCTCTGGGTCGGCAAAGGCAGCGAAAACAAAATCCGTGATGCGATTAAGAAGGTTATTCGGAAGTAATGGATAACTCACACGAGTCTAATCCAAACTGGCGTCGCCTCCAGTTAATCTGGAGCCTGTTTGCACTAGCCCTGTTTTATGTCACACTCCCTCTATGGATCTCGACGAACGAATTCCCGGTCGTTCCGTTGTTGGCTCCGCTGGCATCCACAGTCTTTCAATCCGCATGGATCGATGGTGTCCTACTGGGGAGTTTGCTCGTTTTAATTTTCATAAATTCGATTCGTTCACATTCGCGACTCTGGTTAAGCATCGTAATCTTCCTGAGCATCATGTTTTTGCTTAACCAGCATCGTCTGCAACCCTGGGCCTTTCATCTGTTTCTTGGCTCAACTGTATTCGCTTGCTGCAGTCGGGAGTCGGGGGTCCGACTCCTGAAGTGGCTTTCGATTAGTATCTATATCTATTCCGCCGTCGGAAAACTCGACTATCAGTTTATGCACACGGTGGGCCTGCAATTTTTAGAAACGGTGTTGGCCTGGACAGGCTTGACCACAGACGATTTGCCTGTTGCGACAGCTCCCAAGCTGACTCTGATATTCCCTGCTTTCGAATTATTAGTTGCGAGTTTTCTATTATTCCGAAAGACCCGTGTTTTAGGTGTCTACGCTGCAATTTTCTTGCACAGCCTGATCATCCTGATACTTAGCCCTTTAGGATTGGATCACAAACCGGGAGTCCTGATTTGGAATGGCCTGTTTATTGCCATGATTCCATATTTGTTTCTGCCAATGATTCAGTCAGTAGACGAAACCAAGAAGACTTTTACCAATCGTATGGCATCGCTAGTCATCATGGCAGCATGTCTATTGCCCATTCTTGAGCCTTTTGGAAAATATGATCATTGGCTTGCCTGGGGACTCTATTCACCTCGAAACAGCCGGGCACAAATCAATATTCACCTTTACAAAGTCGGAGAGATTAAAGAGCTTGAACCCTACATGCGGCCTCAGCTTGGAGACACACCTTTTCGAAGCTTAGATCTCCGAAAGTGGTCCCTGGAAGAACTCAACGTACCTCTCTACCCTCAGGATCGATTTCAATTAGCGGTGGCACGACATATCGCGCACCGCTATAACCTTGACTCAGGTATCGAGGTTCATTTGTTGGGAATTGCCAATCGCTTCACCGGACAGCGTGACGTCGAGATTCTACGTGGCAAGCACGAAATTGACATGCGTTGCCAGCAGTTCTTCTTTTCTACAAAGTCTATTGCGGATTGAGGAGCGAGCTACTTCCTGAACGCCGGATGTTCCGGATTGGCACCACTGATAATATAGGCAATCAAGTCGAGGATCTCGTCCCTAGTCATTGTATTCAATAGCCCCTCAGGCATGATGGACACTTTTGACTCATCTTGCTCATCAATGCTGTCTTTAGGGATTTCAATAACTCCACCATCTTCTTTAAGTGGATTGTCTGAAAGCTTCAGGACCTTATCATTTTGTTCAACAATGACACCGGAATACAGCTTTCCGTCTAGTGTTGCAATAATCTGAGTTCGATACTTGGCTTCAATCTCTTTAGATGGTTCAGTCAATGACTCTACAATCTTAGCAACATCCGTTTTTTGTTCTGCTAACTTTTCCTGTAAGCCAAACAGATCGGGAGCGAGTTTTCCACCTGTTCCCTTCATGGCATGACAAGCGACACACGAAACCTGAGTAAACAACTTTCGCCCACTTTGGAAATCCCGACCCGACTCCAAATCATTAATAGCATTAAGAATATCCTGAGTGGACCATTTTCGAACAAACTGACGCTGTGGCATATCGCCATGAGCGATAGCAGGAGCCGTTGGCTGAAGAGGAATTTCACTAATATCAGCTACGACATGCATGGTCCCGTACATCGTTCGCCAGTGACCGGGAAATGTACAAACGTATGAGTATTCACCAACTTCAGTTGGTGCTGTAATCTGTAGCCGCTGTTGCTCACCTGCCTGAAGCATACCAGTGGAAAACAGCACTTTAGGACTATCTGGTACAAATTGTCGGGCCAGACCTTCGGGGGTCGAGCCTAGCTTTTCGGCCAGAATACCAACCTCTTCTCTGGCTCCAGGTATCGTGACTAACAAGTTGTGAGGCATGATATCTACATTTTCAAATACAATCTCCACTGGCTTTCCGGCCTGCACATAGATGTGAGGTCGATCATAGATCATCCGATGTGGTACGGGACGAATTACAATCACGTCGACAGCCAGATCTGCTAACTGGCGGCGAATGGTAATTGCCGCTTCCTTACCGAGTTGCCCTGACAAATCCTTCCCCAATTGAATCGCATCCATAACCGCTGTTTCTGTCCGGCTCTTAGGAGGTACGGATTTAATGTAGTTGATCAATTCGTCTAGTAGATTGGCCACATCATCCTTCGGGAGCATTGTTCCATCCAGACGGCCAATCGATGTAATCGCAGCATTGCGGACTGCTGGTTGCGAAACCAATGGTGCCAAAACCTTGAACAATTCCTGATCATGACCGGCAATATAGCTCACAGCATTCACAGCAGACCGCGTGAGCTGAATTCGTGGATTTGCTCCGTTTGCATTGATCGCCACGTTCGGGTTTGGAGCTTTATTGCCTTCTTGTCGGAAGACAGGCTTACGATTGCCATCCAGAATAACAACGGTAAATCCATCCAGACGACTAATATATTCACCATTGTTTTCTGTACGGTTCCAGACAACTACGCTATCTATCGAGAATTCCTGTCCCAGGTCAACCTCCCAAAACGGGTTGTTTTGGGACGTGGTATGAGTTTGTGTATTACTTGAATAAGAACCATCTGTATTTCCATCTACTGCACGAGCAGCTGCTCCGCCAAAATCTGTTGACGACTGGGAAGCCTTCTTCTTCAATGCAACATTCTGACCTTCACTCATCACCTGCACTTCGGCCAATGTGATCACTCGTTGTTTCCCGGGAAGTTCGATTCGAACAAAACGCCCGGCTGCGCCCTTGGCATTGCCAAGCTGCTCAGCAAGCGGAGCTGGTAATTGAGATACCGAATCTAAAACCCGTTCATATAGAGATTCTCTGATTTCGTCGCTTGCAATCAGTGGGATCGAATCCAAAACCGTTCTGAATCGATTGGCGTTTGCAATAGATTGCTTCCACACCTGTTCTGCAGAACCGTCCGCAGCAATCAGGGCCGCCGTTGCCAAGCGTCTGGTGACTGCTCGTTTGCCAGCCCGATGTAGTTGAGCAATATCAGCACGCTTCATTTTCAACATCGCTGGATCGGTCATGCGGAACATATGAACGTATTCAGTCAAAACCTGCTCGGCCGTTTCGCTAGTGGAAGCATCCAGATTACGAACCGTATTGACTAACTCGGCAACCATATCCGTTTGGTTTATTTTCGCAATGCCCATCAGTGCTTCATGCCTATACTGATGTACAATTCCGGGACGATTCAGAATGGCCTTATAGACAGGTTCGCTGCGGGTCATATTGATCAGATCCGGAGTCGCCACACGATCGATAATGTATTCAATGGCTTTGGCGTTACCCGCTGCAAATTCTTTTCCGGATCCAACGGCTTCTTTCCAAACTGGCTCAAGCCGACGAATCGTATGTCGCAGGGTAAAGTCAACGTAGTAATCCATTTCATGGTTCAACGCCAGCAATGCAATTTCTGCCGCTTCACTCTCATGAAAATAACTGCAGGCTCGAACAGCTTCGAGTCGAACACGCGAATGTTCATCTTCCACTGCCGTACGCAACAGCTCAAAAACTCCGGGAACCTTATGTCGCCAGTAACTGATGACTCGAATAGCAGCAGCGCGAGCGTTATAATCCGGCGAGGATGCCACTCGTTTTAACAGTGACAGCCCAATACCATCTGAGACATTGTGATGCTGGCAAACCCACAGAGCTTCCAGTAATAAATGTTCGCGTTGAGGATCGTCCTGATCCAGTCCGGCTGTCCACTCTTTCACAGCAGCAGCCACTTCGGCAGTTTGAAATTCGCGTAATTTTAATCGTACGCGGTAACGCGTCCGATCTTCATGAGTACGAAGCATTTCCAACAGCTCTCCAATTCCCTTACCTTCAATCTCCGGCTTCGCCAGTAACGGCCGGGAGGGATAGGTAATACGCCAAATACGACCGTGCGAATGGTCTCGATTCGGATCTCGCAAACTATGCTGCATGTGGCCGACCAATGGATTGAACCAGTCAACGATGTACAGGGCACCGTCCGGACCAAATTGAATATCGACAGGACGGAAGTTGCGGTCAGACGAATATAAAATCGGTTCAATTTCCGTTGCTTCATATCCTGAACCCACCTCTTTAACGGTGTGCTGTAAAATCCCCTGAAAGCCAATCACGTTATTTAGCAGAAAGTTCCCCTGAGCTTCGGGTGGGAAGTGGCGACTAGAGACAAATTCGCAACCAGACGTCGGGCGCACGCGTTTTTTCAAAAACTGATTCATTTTTTCAGTGTGTTGAAACTTAAATGGCCCAAAATCGTCCTGACCGTAGTATGCAGGAGCTCGGATAGAGAACGGAGCCGCAAAATAATTGGCACCACCTGAAGCGTCGGCTACAAAGTTTTGCCCCCACTTATTGAATGCGTGCCCCCAGGGATTGGCAAAGTTGTAATGCACATGAGTATTAAACTCCTGATTTGTTGGATCAAATCGATATACGCCACCATGTGCGTTGCGGACAGTACCCCGCGGTGTTTCCACCTGAGTTACATGAAACGTTCCTTCATGCATATAAATCCCACCTCCGGGCCCCCAGGTAAAGGCTCCGATCGCGTGATGAGAGTCTCCTGAATCAAAACCTCCAAGAAGAATCTTTCTGAGGTCTGCTTTGCCATCTCCGTCCGTGTCTTTAAGAAAGACCAGATTCGGTTCCTGGGCGACATAAGCTCCGCCGTCACCCAATTCAAACCCCGTCGGCAGATGTAATCCATCAGCAAACGTCTCCATTTTATCGGCTTTGCCGTCACCATCTTCATCTGTAAAGACCAACAGCTTGTCATTTGGCTTGTGGGGTGGCAGGTATTGTGGGTAGCTGGGCATCGTTGCCACCCACAATCGACCGTGGGTGTCGAAGGTAAACTGAACCGGATTCTTCAATTCTGGAAAGTCGACCTCACTGGCAAACAGGTTTACTTCGTAACCTTCCGCAATCGTAAAGTGTTTCTTGGCATCTTCCGGTGGCAGGATATTTACAGGCGTATTGAAGTTAGTAGGAACGTCGTAAAGTTTACGCGTTTCAGAATAATCATAGCGGGATGGGAGATCGGCTCCGTTAGCCACTGCCCAAATCCTCTTGTCAACGACTGCCGCCATTTCATCCAGTTTCGCTCGTTCATTCTCAATAACATACGCATCCGTATATGGAGGGTTACCATGGTCACGTCTTGAACGTCCGCCATAAATGTAATAACCATTGACTGCCCGATAGTTATGGAAGTAATTGAAGTTCTTTTCCTGGATCTCTGGCAACAATGCTTCGGCTGTATCATTCCATTTGGAATCGACTCCAAAAAGCGCTGTCATAAAATGCGGGGCAAATCGTTTGTACCCGTCGTCACTGAGGTGAACACCGTTAAACGTAAATGGCTGATCACTGGATGCATATAACTTGGACGAAAGCCTGAACAGATTGATATATGGCACCTGATATTTCCTGGCCGCAGCTTCCATCGCACTGGCATATAAAGCCAGATTTGCATTTTGGGAATCACCTTTTGGCAAATTGATATCCCCGGTGTTTTCAAACGCCAGTGGTGAAATCAAAACAACGCGGGCGTTCCCCTTACCACTGTAATTCTGAGCAAGCGTGTGTGTTATAAACTGGTCTAGCTCCAGTCTGAATGTCGCCAAACCTGCTTCACCCCGAAAAGATTCACTAAATCCAAAGAAGGCAAAAATGATATCTGCTTTCGCTCTGGTTAAATGTTCATCCGGCGTACCAAAATCGAGTGACCGGGGCCGAAATCGCACTTCGTCACCATTGAACCCCTGATTTCGAACCGAGAGATTCAAATCATGGAACTGAGCCTGAAGCAAAGCTTCCCAGTATCCGAAATACTGAAATCGTTCCGCCGTATTACTACCGATAAAGACGATTCGATCGTCCTTCTTTAAGTGAACTTGCGCCGAAGAGATCGGAGTAAAAATCCAAAGAGCGAAAACTAGACAGAGTACAGAAGACCATCGCTTCATCGTTGGTTGCCTTATTAAGGATAGTTATTTAAAAGCTAACTGAAGTCAGACTCGGGTTTAGATTGAAATACAATCTAAACCCTTCAATGTAATTGCAAGGAATTAATGCGACCAGTCTTGATCGAAGCAACACTGAGAAAGATTTATTTACCGTAATTCTTCGAGCGTCTTCAGCGCACAATTCACATGAATCGCTGAGCCATAGGGCAGGGCATCTTCATCCACTTTAAACATAGGGTGATGCACACTATAAGTTGCCCCAATATCTGGATTCCCAACGCCCAGAAATGCAAAACAACCGGGTACTCTCTGCGTGTAATAAGCGAAGTCTTCCCCTCCCATGACCGGTGGCATTTCCAAAACCTTACCATCACCCAGTATTTCTTCCATCGCTAATCTTCCTGCATCCCAGCTTTTTTCATCATTGAGTGTAGGAGGATAATCATTCCCTGGAAAACTAACATCTACATCACATTGATTAGCCTGTGCAATTCCCTCTGCCACAGCCTTCACACGTGCTTGCAAATGATGTAGCCCTTCAAGTGTTAACGAACGAATGGTTCCCTGAACTTCCATCTCCGGAGGAATCACGTTATACGCTTCGCCACCATGCATCATCGTGACACTGATCACTCCCGACTCCAGCGGATCTAATTCCCGTGAAATAATCGTCTGTAATTCAACTACAATCTTCGCCGCCGTTGCCACCGGATCAATTGTTTTGTGCGGCATGGCTGCATGGCCACCTCTACCATGCACGACGATTCTTAGGGAACCGGCCGCTGCCATTAAAGTCCCGGCACGTGCAGCCAGCATGCCTGTTGGCAAATCAGCGCTAACGTGCAAACCGTAAATGCGTTGAACCTCCGGGTTTTCCAATACCCCTTGCTCACTCATTTTCTCACCACCGGCACCACCTTCTTCTGCCGGCTGAAAAATCAACTTCACTGTTCCGTTAATGAGCTCTTCGTTTTCCTTAAGTAATCGAGCCGCTCCTAATAACATCGCGGTATGACAATCATGACCACAGGCATGCATTTTGCCATCGATCTCGCTCTTAAAGTCGACGTCAGCCTGTTCATGTATTGGCAATGCGTCCATATCCGCTCGCAATGCGACGCAAGGCCCTNCTCCGTTACCCAAACTCGCTAGGACCCCCGTAATTGCCAGGTCCTTCTGATGCTCAATACCCAGTTCAGTCAGCGTTTGCTGAACTAATTTACTGGTTTCAAATTCTTCATACATCAATTCAGGATGCTGATGAAGTTGACGACGAAGGCCTACAATCCACGGTTGAATCGCTTTTGCCTGATGTAAAATTTGCTCGGAATTCATTTTTTCACCTATTTAATATGTTGCTCCGGACAAGTCAGTGCGTTGGCCAACTTCTGTAACCAGCCGGCTGCTGGTGCTCCATCCAGGACCTGATGGTCAAACGTGAGGCTTAGCGACATGGTCGATCCGGGAACAACTTCGCCATTTTCCAAAACAGGTTCCTCTATAATTCGACCAATTCCGAGAATTCCTGCCTGCGGCAGATTGATCACTGGCGTAAAGTGATCGATTCCAAGAGTACCTAAACTGGAAATCGTAAAGGTTCCGCCGGTCAATTGCTCCTCGCCTAACCTGCCGGCTCGGGCATCTTCAATCAGTTCCCTTGAATACTCCGCCACGTCATCCAGCATCAGCTTATCGACCTGATTTATGACCGGGGCCAGTAAACCATTTGGAGTATCAACCGCAAATGCAATGTTTACTTTTTCGTAAACGTAAACTCCATCGGCAGTCCAGCAGGCGTTGAGCTCCACACATTCTCGCAAAAGATCGCCTACAAGTTTCATAATGATGTCGTTGTAAGACGGTGTTGACGCTCCACCTTTCAGGCTCTCTCTGTATTCGATAAGCCCTTTAGCATTGAACTTTGTATTTAATGTAACCGGCACGGTCTGTTGAGCACTTGCCTGCATCCGTGCAGCAGTAATACGTCTCACGTTGGTCAGAGGTTGCAACATCCCTGGTTCAGTCGGTTTAACAAAAGTGATATCCGCCGCTACCCGGGTGTTACTAATCTGCTGATTTCCAGCGGCAATAACATCTCGCTCACGAATACGCCCGTGACGACCGGTTCCCTGAATTCCATCGAGAGAGACCCTAAGCTCCCTCGCTTTGCGCCGAGCCCGTGGCGAGGCAATCTGACGATGCTTCACTGCTGACTCTGTGGAGGATTTCTTTTCCTGTAAGTTAACTGGAGTTTCTTTCGGTTGTTCAGTGTCAGCACTTAGCTGAGAGATGGCAGGAGTGAATTCCGGCGGGGTTTCCCCCTGCTCGAGCAAAAAACCCAGAANCTGACTAACCAGAACTGTGTCACCAGACTGAGGCGCCTTAGCAGGAATATGCAATATTCCCGAATCAAAGGACTCGACTTCCTGAGCGGCCTTTTCTCCTTCAAGAACAAACAGCATATCACCAGCATTGACCATCTCACCGTCTGCCTTGAGCCATTCAACAAAAGTTCCTTCGTCCATAGACCAACCAAGACGAGGTACTACGATTTCCGTTGCCATGAATCGTTCCTCCTCTATTCCGCCAACAGGTCGCGAATAGATGCAACCACCGAGTCAACGTTAGGTACCACAGCTTCTTCCAGAGTTGGTGCATAAGGTGTTGGTGTGAAAGCTCCGCTCAGCCTTTTAATGGGAGCATCCAAATCATCAAATCCATCATCCGCAATAGTGGCTGCTATTTCCGATGCAATACTACAGGGCTGGAAAGCTTCATCTACTACCAGCAATCGGCCTGTTTTAGCAACCGACTGACAAATCGTTTCTGTATCGAGAGGAGACACCGTTCGTGGATCAACGACTTCCACAGAGATTCCTTCNCCGGCGAGCATTTCAGCTGCCTCCAATGCNTGGTGAACCATTANCGCAACTGCNACCACAGTGATATCAGTGCCTTCCCTGTGAACCCTCGCTTTACCAAACGGAATCTCGTACGGTTGTTCCGGTACAGGCCCCTTGATCGCCATTAACTCCCGATGTTCGAGAAACAGAACGGGGTCGGTTGAATTCAAAGCGTGATTAAATAGCCCTTTGGCATCGTAGGGTGTAGAGGGAACAACCACTCGCAGGCCGGGTATATGAGCATAGATCGAATGATAGATTCCCGAATGATGTGTTGCAGCAGAGTGTCCGATGCCTCCGCAACCGCGAAGCAAAACCGGCATTTTGATCCGACCACTACTCATATATTGCATTTTAGCAATTTGATTGATCATTTCACCGAAGGCGTCGTTGATGAAGTCGATGAACATAAAATCAATGACCGGGCGAGTTCCTGTCATGGCTGCCCCACAACTCAGACCAACAAAGCCTCGTTCGCATATCGGCGAGTCACAAAGCCGATCCGGGCCATACTTTTCATAGAGTCCGGCAGTCGTCATAAAGTTTCCACCTCGTTCACCAATCCCTTCACCCATGACCCAGATGTTGGGATTCTCAGCCATTGCAGCATCCAGAGCTTCGTGGGTTCCCCCTACGAAAGTTTGAATTCTGTCACCAGGATCAATATCCACAGCCCCACTCACCGCGGTTTCGTCATAAACATGAGCAGTGGCTGTGTCGCCGGACGGATAGGGGCTGGCTTCCGCATGGCGATGCGATTGATCAATCAGTTCCCGGATTTCACTGGTGATGGCTTCCAGTTCTTCTTCTGTGGCGCGCTGGCGCCAACAAAGGAAGAAAATAGAAAATAAGAGAGACAAAAAAAAACACGGAAACGACGCACATTTTGCGTCACGCACAACAATTTATTGTCTCAAAAATCACTTCAAAGATAATTTACAGAT